>JAPLFO010000005.1:0-7182 GCA_026390635.1 Ignavibacteriales bacterium | reverse complement strand
AATGCTGAAGAAATAGTCATCAAAATCGACTGGGGTATATTGAGATTTGTCAGTTTTCAATTTCTTGACCCTTGCTTCAATTTCCTTCTCTTCATTTCTTGAGTGTGTTAAGATATGCTCACGAAGATGATTCAGAGATCCAACCCCAAGCGCAGTCAATTCCTTAAATATGTTTGAAAAATCAATTCCTTCATATTTCATTGCATATCGTCCTTTCAGAATGTTATTAGAGACTGCTTAACTTGAGATAACCTGCGGCACGGTGTGTATGCCGCAGTAACTCGTTGAGCGAATTATAGGTGAACGATCGGAATCCGCTATCTCATTTGATAAGAATTTCTCTAACCGCATTAACTATTCCATCATATTGCTTTTCCTTATTGACACGTGCCTGCGGATGAGTATAAGCGATTGCGATTCTTTTGGGTTCATATTCTCTGTATGGAATTCCGGCTCTTGTCTTTGACCAGGGTTTGTTGATCGGTGAGAGGAATTTGTCGAATAATCTGGTGGTAGAATTACCACAACAGACTACGACATCGGGATTGTAAAAGGAAAATTGCTCTTTGAGCAAGTCAACATTTTTCTCTACGAATCTCTCCAACGCTATTTCATCAGCAGTCCCATATCCAGGCGTTTTCTTGAGATTGAAAAGCACGACAAAGTTCAACACACAGATTCTGGTGTAGGGGCTGATGTCCTTAACGGCCCACCACGGTAAATTGGCAGGAAGATTGCGGATCCCAGAAACCCACCTTGCAATAGTATCGAATATCGGAGTCCGCTTCTCAGTATGTATATGATCAGCTAGGCTCCATCCACCTTCTCCCGGGCTCTCTGGTTCTTTCAATAGAAAAAGCAATTTGGGATTGCTGATAGAATATGATCCTTCTTCGACGATTCCATCACGCACAACTATCTTGGAAGGGATTGGAAAGCTAGCAAAGAACTTATCTTCCTTCTGCTTGATCGTCATTTCATACTCCATTGCATTTGCGTTTATGCCGGCCAAGCGATTCTGACGGGCGGCATAGTAATCAATTGTCATGGCCGTCAGTCAATAGATATAGATTCCATTTACCGCTGCCAAAGTGCTAGATCATATCGATATTTTCTTTTATCAAGCGTTCCGTATTCTTGATCGAATAATATGAGAAATGACGCTCATGAATCAGACGAACATCTGCTTTCTCAGCTATCTGCTGCATGCCTCTATACGCAGCCAAACCAAAAATAATGAATACCTTACACCCTTCCTGTTTCAGCCTCCTAAGTTCCGCATCAGCAATATTTTCAAAGAAAGCTGCACATTCGCGATTATTGTTCAGAACGGTTTCGACCTCTGGGGCTTTCTTAAAGAGCCTTTCTCTTAGAACAAGCTTGATGAAGTTGGTATAATAGATCGACCCGCCTGATGTATATTTAGGCGATAATCCCTCCTGCCAAAGACTCATTACTCGGAATAGCTTCCTGTTATAATGTTCTTGACACCACACAATAAAATTCTCTTTCTGTTGAGCTTTTGAATAATCGGTATCATTGCAGTAGGCATTGTAACCGAAAAATGCTATGCGAACAGGCTGTGCAGTGCAAGATGTTGCCGGGTTAAAAGGAAGTAAGAAGCTGCGGGAAGGAAGACCAAATGGTTGTCGCAAAAGATCGTAGGATTCATCCATTTGCCGACGGTAATCTATGCCTGCGTGTACCAATTCCATTGATGTATTCGGCAATTCTTTGCTGTTTAAGTTGTTTTCATTCATCACAAAAACACCATATCCCTGCATCCTATTTTAGGCGAATCTGCGGCACCCATAAAACACAAAACCCCCACCGCCACTTACGTGACAATGAGGGTATCATTTTTCGTGGGACAGTTACGCATCGTCCACCACCTCTAGGCTAACAGCGCCTTACCACTGGTGCATCAATGTAGGCCGAATTGAGAACAGAAGCAATTATGCGACCGATTGCTACCACACCACCATGGAATACCACGTGCCAACAACGATCTCCCCTTTCTTCTTCTCCACCTTCGCCGACTTCAACCCCACCTTCTCGTTCTTCGGATCGCCAAGACGACCAAGTATGAGCCGTGCATTCGCCTCCGCATCCGAGTGCGACTGAAAACGGAACACTGCGTCGATGTCTTTCGACCACATCGGCGGATCCGGCAGGCAGAACAGAAACTGGCTTAGGTATTCGCCGGTGTCGGTGCGGGAGAGAATTGTGTAGGTGGTGGGTGGGTTCATTTTCTTTGCGCTCTTCAGTATGTGCGTCCCCGTTTCTCGTATGTAATCGCGTAGGTTTTTATTGAGAGAGTATCAATACCTCCACAAACCGAGACCGTGCATACCGCGCCGTCAGGTTGAGCGAATTGTTGGCCCGCCTACCTGTTCTATGTTTCATTTATTGATATTGCTTGAAGTCTTGCTATCGACTTTATTCCAGTTGTATGTGTTGCAATTTCTGGAAGACAGCGCATTCTAACAAACTCTTTCGTCATCGCAAGAATATATGCAATTGGATCTTGTCCGCTGATGAGTTCGAAATTATAGTCTCTGGATGGAATTGACTGACCGCCGCTAACTCTTATTTTTCCACTATATTTGTCTTTGTTAAAATCGAAAATGCTTCCGACGATATCTATTGGATTATCGTCAAGTTTTGTCTCAGGATTAAACATTTGCTTTTCGGATTCACCTAATATTATTCCCTGTTTATTTGCGTCGACCGCAGTAATTTCTTCAATTCTTCCCTTGTCAATATTCGATGTGATTTTCCTATATAAGTCCTCAGACCGGTCAGCAATATTTATGATTGTCTGGTTCACCGTAATTGGCTCTGAACCAGGGGAAGATACGACTACGAGACCGCTGTTATTCGGCGCGGACACAGAAAGTTCTTTCCCCCTTTGACGAAGATCAAAGACGGCCTTTAAAAATTCAAATGATGTTTTTACGGATTGCCATATTTCTGAAGATACTAGTTGGGGAATTAGTGGAAGAAACGGTTCCGCAATGTCATAAACAATCTTCAACTCCTGCAAATATGAACCGGGACGAGAGCGTGATGCAATAATTCTATAATTTACTCGCTCAGCTTTGTTTAGTCGAGTTTTTCCCGAGAGAACAAGATATGACTGATCTATGAGTCCATGAAAGTCATTCAAAATTGTAATCACTTCGTGCAGAGGATAGTCGTCTTTTATTATCGGACCATCAATTTTGAAGGAAATCGTTTCATCAGCCATATCAGACCTCTGAGTAAGTTAAAAGCGGGCTAACTGGAGCTAAGCTGCGTGAAGCGTTTAGCGCGTTAATTAAAATTTTGTTGATTACTGAAAACATAAATGCGACAACTTAATTTTCTAAAAACCACAACTGTGAATTCCGCCGCCCTGCTTCAACGTCAGCTTGAGCGACTGGTTATGCCGCTGTGGATAGAAACCCAGATATTAAAGTTTTGGGAAACGCTGTTTGACTATTGCAACCGCAACAAACACTAACAACGGTTTGCAGTTACCCGAAGGTGGCTGTTTGGAATACTAGAATATCTATACGCATCAATGTTTATTTGAAACATAAATGGTCGTATTCATACTATACCGCAACTTTTGGTTAGGTGCCGTTTTGTGCTGTGTTTTTTGGTCAAACTAAATTTTATAGATCTTACTTACAAATTTATACGCTTGTTTTTGGCCAGTAGTAGGATTTAGCCAACCATCAATATTTTTAGGAATTGAGGTTACAATATAGGCATCATTGATATGAACAGAACCATCCTTGCTGTAATAATCAGGGTCGGTCATTGAAATCCCTGTAATTTTGTCCTGTGCTCTATGCCAACTAAAATCAATTTTCCATTTATTATAACTATTTTTATAAATACCAACATCGCTTACTTTTAATATTGATTCTGATGGAACATTCACTGCATTGAATTCTTCTTCATTTAGAAATGATTTGCAATTGCCCCAAAAATCATGATAAGAATAGTTCTCATATGCCCAACCTAAGATGTCATTAGTTTTAGATCCTTTTTTTCTACAAGACTTATTGTCGATAACCCAATTTTCTATTTGCTTTCCTTGTGGCATTGGCCTGCCCTCAAACTCAATAATGTCTAGAGGTTTGCCAAAATCTATTTCTATTCCTTGCACGGCACCAGCTTGGCCATCATCTCTAACAATTCTTATCCATCTCCTGGGATCATCTAAATCGAGTCCGCCAGGACAAAGACCTCCAGTTTTACAACTAACTGCTAATAATAATACTCTCTTTTTCATTTTAAGTGTCCACCAAATGCAATATCGTTGCTGAATATATTTAGTAGCATGTCACAAACTAATCTTCTATGGCATTTTTCTGTTGTATGTTCTGAGCAAAGAAGTGCGACATTTTGATAATTCTTAAATTGCTCTACAAAATCTTTTATTTTTGATTCTTCTTCTAAATATTTGTTAAACTCTTTTTCAAACAATTTATAGTTCTTACTCATTTCAGAGCCTTTGGATCTAACCTCTTTCAATAACTTATTGGGGGGTGCCAAATCAACTCTGTGCACATATTTGCAACCATCCACCAATTTGTCTAAAAAATATGGCAGGTCCTTTTCAAAAGCAAACCTTGATAATTGACCATTGGGATTTAATCTTATATCAACCAGACAATCTATTTTATTGTCCTTTAACAACCCAAAAAATTTCTCTGCGGATTTTTGGGTAAAACCTATGCTAAATAAATTCATCATATTCCTCTTTAGCATTTTGATAATTACTATTCATTTTCCATCCATGCATTAAGTTCCAATATCGATCACAAAAGTCATTAATTTTATCTTGCATGGTGTCACCGTAATAATTGTCAATTTTAGCATGTTCTAATAAGCTGGGATTTAGAATATCTAATTTTTTTATTTCTGATTTATTTAATACGATGTTTTCCAATTGCTTGTTTAATTCTTTATTTGATATTGTATCCAATTCATTAATTGAAGGCTGAACAATATGTTTTACTTCGATCCAATCTCCATATTGTTGTTCAATCTTTTTACTCACATAAAAATATCTATGACAGTCTACCGGTCTTTTTTCACTACACATGATAGCAAGAACATAATTTTTATCATATGCTCTTTCTATTCTATTTATTCCTTCTAAAAAATAATTATCATTTCTGAATTTATTAAAATCAACAATTTTATCACTAGTATTAAGATCTGTCTTTTCTGGTCTATTGCTTTTTGATATCGGAAATATGTCTTCATAAAATATATCCGATGCTTTTGAAAATATTTCTTGGGTAGGACTTGCTTTTGCCCCGAGCTCTGGTATGTGTAGATAGGAAATAGAATATAATTCACCACCAGCTTTTAGATTATTAGCATTGCATTGCGGGTATTGTCCTGAATAAGGAACAGAGCGAACATCAACTAAATGAGTTACATTTAACTTTTGTAAAACATTAAATATATTTTTGATGTCAATTTCTTTGCCATTTTGAAACAATGTATACCCTAATGTGAATAATTTTTGTTTATCCACTTATACCTCTTTTAATTTTGTATTTATTTTCAAATTGATTACGGTTTCTTCTGTAAACTCAATTAAAGTCATTGTATTTTGGTAATGATATCTGATTTCATCACAATATTTTTGCAGCATTTCTTTCACTTTTAAATTGTATTCTAATTCTTGGTAGTTAATATATATCTTATTTTTATTTGTAATCTTTTGCAAGTATAATAAAACAAACTCCTCAATTCCTATTTGAAAGTATCGGCAACTAATCGCCCAATTGATCAAAGTAATTGCTTCCTCTGATATTGAATAGGTAATTGTCGAACATATTCCTAAGTTTTCACCATTTTCTCTATAAATTTCAAAATAAAGTGATTTTGCATCTACATCAAAATTCTCAATAGCTGATATCTTAAATTGATTTGATTTCGAGTATAATTTGCAGGACTCTATATGATCATTGTCTCTGATTGCTTTGATAAATAGTTTAGGTAATGAGTTTTGAGCTCGTTCCGTTTGTATTATTTTATATTGTTTTCTTCTATTCTGCGAATTTAACGACAACTCTCCTCTTTCAAATATACATCCGGCTATTAATTGAGTAACTAATTCATTGTGATTTTCCCATTCAGGTACAAATACGTCTGGCAATTTTCGTTTTACTTCATCTCTAACTATTTGATTATCGTCAATAAATACGAGTGATTGTGGCAATATAGAAAGCTCTTCCGCTATTTTTCTAATATTATCACTTTTATCGTTATTATTAGCAATGATGTAATCAATCTGATATTTTAGTGGAAAAATATTTTCATCCAATAATTCTAATGTTGATTCAACCATTTTGGAATCATTTCTTGAACATATTGTAATAAATACGCCCAGCTCATTCGCCAGCGTTTTAACAAATTTCATAAATGCGATAAACGGTGCCCCCTGTTCAGAGTACAAAGTTTCTCTTATCTTATCTTTTCCGACTTCGGAAAGGGTCCCCTTCCATAATGTATCATCTAAATCAAGTACAATAGCTTTATATAATATTTTTATTTTGCTAATTATTTGTGCAACAATCTTCGTTATGATTATTCCAACGGGTGGTATGTCAATTTTACTTGAAAGTTCAACAATAGCAGGTAGATTATGAATTTGATATTTAAAGTTGTAGGACGCCTTCTTTGTGATATTTTTGCAGGTAATGTCTATGTGATTGACACTCTCTTCATTGCCTTCAAATTCTATAATAAAATTGTTTTCTTTGAGTTGCTCAAATAAGTACGTTAAAGCCTTTTCATCTTTATAAATAAACCTCTTTAGTCCTGAAATAGTAATTAAAAATTCGTCATTATTATAGTTGCGAAATTTATTGACAAAATTATTTATGAAAACGCATAGAAATGAGTTTTCAATATTTTGACAATTAGTGCTTAATCTGTCTGAAGGACAATCTACATTGTTTTCTATTTTTTCTGACTTAGCCATTCATTTTTATCATTGTAATTCGAACTTTGATTGGTTTCTTCATGTTGGTTTCTTGTTGCTCTGCTATTCTATTACCATAGCACACAACAGCGCCCTAACGGACTGAAGTTGACCTGCGGCGCGGTGTCAGGTTAATCGAATGTTTTGATCAAGAGATTGAGAACACCACATGACAATTCTGATCA
>JAPLFO010000111.1 GCA_026390635.1 Ignavibacteriales bacterium | reverse complement strand
GGCCGAACACGGCCGCCGTGCAGCAGTCGAATATGGTGAGTTCCTCCTTTGCAGAACCGCTGAAACTATTGATAGTGATCATCCCGATAGAGGCGCCGGATTCGACCTGAACCTGCTCAGCCCGCAGAGTTGCAAGCAGGTGTTGAACGGGAGTCTCCCAAGTATGTTTCACCAGCATTCCGCGAGATGAGCTCTGAAGGTCAATCGCTCTGAAGATGCCGTTGGTTTGCTGACGATTTTCTTCGTCGCGGTATAGCCGCTGATGGCGGGAATAGTACGCCGTCAAGGCTGTGATGCGTGAGCTATCCTTCCCGTGGTACGTCAGCGCAGTCAGGTCGAAATTATGATTGTAGGTTTTTTCGTACGCGTCATAGTTGCTCATCGTTGCGCCGGACTCGTTGAAAACCAGTCCAGCTGGCGTCTGCAGGAAATCCACCCCGCCGTTGAGGCCGGTCATCGTTTGGTGATACAAATGCGAAAAAACAATATTGATGGAATTGGGCCGGGCGTAACGAAGAGTCGTACGGAAGGACCACGCATCGTCCTCGCCATTGGGATAGTGTCCGCGGAAATTCTTTGCCTGAGTGTTCGTTCCAATCGTAAACCGGGAGAGCCCGAATGTGAAGTTCAATCCCCTGTAGAGATTCTGGCTGAAGAGCGCATCGGTTTGAGCGTAATCGTCGATACCTTGGCTGTACCGGAGCCGTGAGTACGGTTTGTTGGTATAAAATTCCTTCGTCACGATATTGACGGCGGCACCGGTCGAATTCAACCCGTAGAGCATTGCACGGGGTCCGGTGATAAATTCGATTCGCTGAATATTATCGACAGGATACAGCATCATGTTGTAGGTGCCGCTGATCGGATCGTTCATCGGACGTCCGTCTGTCAGGAAGGCAACTGAACGGGCATCGGCGCCGCCGTATGTCAATGCGTTGCTCTGTCCCGGACTTCCCATATCGCGGATGAAGACTCCTGGTCTGTGCGCCAGAAGATCTCCGATGTACCGGTATTCCATCCAAGTGATATCTCCGGCTGTGATCGATCGCGAAGAATCGCAGCGCGGCTCGAGCGCACCCGCAAGCGGAATCGGATGCACCGCTATCAGGGAATCTTTCGCCATTGTCGAATCCCTCCGTGCAGCGGTCAGAGAATCCTGCACCATCGTCGATACCTTCCGCACAATTGCTGTGGAGTCCAACGGTTGCGCCGCAAGGATGCCGGAAGCAATCAATTCCATCAGAAAGAGAATATTGGGGATACGTGCAGACATGTTACTCCGGTTGAAAATGCGGTGGTGTCACCGCGACGGTATGCGATGCATCAAATGATGCGGCTGCTTCGCTGGCAGAGTTTTCATCATTAAATAGTCCGTAGACAGAGGCACCGGTGCCGGACATCAAGGCATATTCAGCGCCGAGGGCAGTCAAACGATCCTTCACTGCGCGCACCGCGGGTTGGGCGGGCAGAACAACTTCCTCAAAGTCATTCCGGAGCATTGTCTTAAAATCTGCGGGCGTACCGGTCGCCGTATCGTACAAGGGCAACGCTGTCCGGGTTGTGCCCGCAAGTACCTTTGAATACTCGGCATACGCCCAGGGTGTGGAAACATGAACAGGCGGACACACGAGCACAATCCAATAGGGAAGGCAGAGGGGAAAATAGGCCAGTTGCTCTCCGCGGCCGGTTGCATAGGCGGAATTATCACGCAAGAAATAGGAAACGTCCGAACCGAGTGTTTCGGCGATCGATATGAGCAGCGTCTGGTCAAATTCCACAAGCCAGAGGCGCGCCAATGCACGAAGCATCGCCGCTGCATCACTGCTGCCTCCGCCGAGTCCGGCACCGCTGGGAATATTCTTCTGTAGCGTGATAGATACACCCGATCGGGTACCGGTGCGTTCTTTGAGAAGTGCGGCGGCTTGCCAGCAGAGATTACTGCGGTCCGCTGGTACGTTTTTCTGACTCACTGTAAGGGAGATATTTCCATCGGTCTTCTCCAGCGAAATTTTGTCGTAAAGATTAACACGATGAAAAATTGTTTCAATATCGTGAAATCCATCGCTTCGCCTACCGAGAATACGAAGGCCGAGATTGATTTTGGCGTAAGCGTAAATGAGCATTATGCGGAGGGATTGAGGTCGCGCAAGCGGGATATTTTTTTTTCCACGGACTGAATCGTCTGTTCGATTTCCTGAAGAATGATCCGGTCCTTCTCCCGAACGTCTTCCCGTGAAATGATATCGGTGCTAATCTTGATGGCTGCGAGAGGATTATTGAATTCGTGACAAATCGTCACGATCAGTTCGGCGATCGCTTCCTGTTTCTTCTGCGCCAGCAATCGTGTGCGCTCGGTCTGGGCGATCTTTATGCGGGTTCGCGAGCGGTTGATGGCATTCCGTATGGTGTGTGCAAGGCGCTCGCCGCCGGATTGATTGAGAACCAGATAGTCATGGATATCGAGCCGGAGAGCCTCAACGGCAATATCAAAGTCTTCTTTGTCGCAGACGAGGATCATTGGGACGCCAATGTCGGACGATCGAAGGGCACTGGCGGCTGCCAGGCCGTCTCTGCCAACGACGATCGCTGCATCGATTGTTTCGGCTTCCGCGCAACGCTCGAGTGCCGCGGCGGGTTCTCTTTCGATGAGCAGCGTAAATTGTGCCCCGCCAGTCCCATTCAAAAGAGACGTCAGCGATTCCCGAACCGTACGGTCTGCGCTGATGATCAGTATTGTCAGATGCTGCAATTGCACGTTATATCCGCCAAAATTCTCAGATTCAAGGTAGCATATCTTTTTGAAGGAAGCAATATCCTCATTTTCCAGTTGATTTTAATCCGTTGTTTGTCTATAATTCTTCACGCCGAAGTATCTTAAAGAGGAGCACCCATGGCAGAAAAAAGCAGTATTCTGGTTGTTGATGATGAGGAAGCGCTACGTACTGTTTTGAGCAGCGAACTTGAGAATGAGGGGTACACCATCGCCTCGGCGGGAGACGGAGATGACGCGATCAATATTCTGCGTGAGCGGACATTTGATCTTGTGCTGCTGGATATCAAAATGCCCCGTGTGGACGGTTTTGAAGTGCTCCGTTTCATCAAAGAGAGATTTCCCTCAACCAAAGTGATCATGCTGACCGGCTTTGCCGATCTCAAGAATGCCATCGAGTCCAAGAAATTGGGAGCGGAGGATTTTGTCAGCAAACCATATGACCTTGTCGATCTCCTGACGACCATTGAACGGGTTCTATCCGGCGAATAATTTATACCATGGCTCGTAGTTACAACATTCTGATTGTCGACGATGAGCCGAGCGTAGTCTTTCTCCTCAAAGAAGAGCTCTTGGATCTTGGCAAGTATTCCGTCATGACGGCCCTCGACGGAAGCGAGGCAATCAATCTTCTCGAAACCATTCCCTTTGATATTGTGTTGCTGGATGTCAAGATGCCGCGCATCAGCGGTATCGAAGTGCTCAAGTACATCCGTGAGCATCATCCGACAACACAAGTGATCATGCTTACAAATTATGCCGATGTGAAAACTGCTATTGAAACCATGAAACTGGGCGCGTACGATTTTGTCGGCAAACCTTATACGCGCGAGGAGCTTATCGCGACGCTGGAACGCGCCATTGAATTGCGGCGCCTTACGATCGACAACGAGTTGATGAAATACGAATTGTCCCGCAAGGGAGTCGTTCGTGAACTTGTAGGTAAGAGCGAAGCATTGCAGGCGGTTGTGCGTATGGCGCAGAAAGTTGCGGCGAGCGAGTCCATCGTCCACATTCACGGACCCAGCGGCACGGGCAAAGAATTGATCGCGCAGCTCCTTCACGACCAGAGCCGGAGAAAAAATGGCCCGTTCATGGTGGTGAACTGTGCGTCCATTCCGGATACACTTCTTGAAAGTGAGCTGTTCGGTTACGAAAAAGGCGCCTTCACGAACGCCGTCAACATGAAACAGGGCTTGGTCGAAGTGGCGAACAACGGTACACTGTTCCTGGACGAAGTCGGCGATATCAGCCCGATGATTCAGCCGAAACTTCTCCGTTTTCTGGAGACCGGAGAATTCCGCCGCGTTGGTGGCACGAATGCGATGAAGGTGGATGTTCGTATCCTTTCCGCGACCAACAAGGATTTGCAGAAAGAAGTGGATGCCGGTCGCTTCCGTGAGGATCTGCTTTACCGGCTGAATGTCGTGACGCTTCGGATTCCGTCGTTGAAGGATCGGAAAGAAGACATTCCGTTGCTGGTCCAGCATTTCTTACGCAGCAAAGTGAAAACACGAACGGCAAAAACCATTGCACCCGAGGCGCTCGAACGGCTGATGGATTACGATTGGCCCGGCAATGTCCGCGAACTCGAGCATGTCATCGAAGGTGCAATCATTCTCTCTCACGAGAATGTCATTCGACCGGGTGATCTTTCCATCGGTGCGTCGGTTAGTTCTGGACGTCCTGCAATCCAGTCCGACACGTCGAGCAATGATGGAATTCTTTCCATTGATGAAATGGAAAAACTCCACATTGAACGTGCCCTGCGGCGGTTCAACTACAATCGCGGCAAAACCGCCGAAGCGCTCGGGATCACCCCAAAAACACTCTATGCAAAAATCAAAAAGTTTCAGATTGTGCCTCCCTCCGGAGATTAATTCCTTCCCTCCGCACTCTGTTCCGTGAAACTTTGCGAGCTCGGTACTCGAATATGATGATGTCCCGCAATCAACGCTGTAGCCATCATCATTATTGTGTAAGGAGCTCATTGTGAAACGTTCTTTCTCTACCACGGCCAGCGTAAGTCTGATTGCTCTTGCGAGCATCATCATTACTTGCACTGCATTCGCCGCTCCTCCATCAACATCAAAAAATGCCGATGTCAATTGGAAGCGGGCTGAATCTAACTATATTGCCGCACTGAATTCCGATAATGTCGGCGTCCGCCAGAGTGCCGTTCAGCTCGTCGCAAAGTACAGGCTCGCAGGAACCTGCAAACAATTGATCACGATCCTGCAAAATGATAGGAATGAGTCTCTCAGAATGGCCGCTGCCTATGCGTTGGTGACAATTGGCATCAATGAAGGTCTCTCGGCCGTGCAGGATGCGGCGTTATACGATGGCAGTGACAGGGTTGCCAAGTTTTGCGATGCATTACTCGATATCTCCAACAGGAAAGCTGTTGATGCAATTGCCTCCTCGATAACCGACTAAGTTTCGCTTCTTTTCCACTAGGCTGTTTCGCAAGTGCCGCGAAACAGCCTTTTTTTTGCTCTATCGGCGAAATTGACTTTAGCGCCTTTTTTTGGTAATTTCTCAACAACTTATTGCAGTCAAAGGACTTTTGATGGCAAAATTCCAAGGTGTTGACTATTATAACATGGACTCTCTTCTGAGTGAAGATGAAATCATGGTACGCAATACTGTACGTGATTTTGTTGACGATCAAGTGATTCCCGTTATCGAAAAGCATAACCGCGAGGGCCGGTTTCCAGCTCATCTAGTGCGACCGATGGCCGATCTGGGGCTGTTCGGTGCCACGCTTCCGGCAAAGTATGGCTGTGCGGAGTTGAACAATGTTGCATACGGCTTGATGATGCAGGAGTTGGAGCGGGGGGACAGCGGCATCCGCAGCTTCGCATCGGTGCAAAGCAGTCTGGTGATGTATCCGCTATTTACGTTCGGGTCGGAAGAACAGAAGGATTTCTGGCTTCCAAGATTGGCGAGTGCGGAAAAAATCGGCTGCTTCGGATTGACAGAACCGGATTTTGGATCAAATCCGGGCGGGCTGATTACAAAAGCCGAAGAAAAAGACGGCGGATATCTTCTCAATGGTGCCAAGATGTGGATCACCAACGGCACGATCGCTGATGTTGCCGTTGTCTGGGCAAAACTGGATGGCGAAATCCGCGGATTTTTGGTGGAACGAGGAACGGACGGTTATTCCGCTCCAGAGATGCATGGAAAGCATTCGCTCCGCGCGTCGATTACATCGGAACTCGTTTTTGAAGACTGCTGGATTCCGGCGACGAATATTCTGCCGCTCTCCAAAGGCTTGAAATCGCCCTTGATGTGTTTGAGTCAGGCGCGCTACGGAATAGCGTGGGGTGCGCTCGGAGCCGCGATGGCCTGCTATGATGCGGCGCTGACGTACGCCATCTCCCGCGTTCAATTTGACAAGCCGATCGCGGCGTATCAGATGACACAGGAGAAGCTGGTACACATGGTGACTGAAATCACCAAAGGACAACTTCTCTGCCTCCAGCTCGGTCGACTCAAGGATCAGAACAAGGCAAAATTCACACACATCTCAATGGCGAAGCGCAACAATGTGCATCATGCCTTGGAGATCGCGCGCATTGCACGTGAGATTCTCGGTGCCAATGGAATTCTGGATGAATATCCGGTCATGCGGCATGCGGCAAATCTGGAATCGGTCAAGACGTATGAAGGAACACACGAAATGCATACGCTGATCATTGGCGAGGACATTACCGGATTTCCCGCATTCAATTGATCATGGCAAGCACACAGGTGCCGTGTACAAAGGATGCCCTGGAGCATCCTTTGACTTTTTATGGAGGCACTTTCAACCGGCGTCAGGACGTATGAGAAACTATTGATCGGGAGAAATCAACCTATGAAGACTACAAAAATCATCGGTGAGGCAATAACGTTCGATGACGTTTTGCTGGTGCCGGGGAAATCATCTGTACTCCCACGCGACGTGGATGTCTCTACGCGCTTAACCAGGAACATTCGTTTGAATATTCCGCTTCTGTCCGCGGCGATGGACACGGTCACCGAATCTGAAATGGCGATTGCGCTCGCACGGGAAGGCGGTATCGGTATCATCCATAAAAACATGAGCCTGACCCGCCAGGCGGACGAGGTCGATAAGGTGAAGCGTTCGGAAAGCGGTATGATCATGAATCCGATAACGATCACAGCGGACAAAACTGTCGGCGACGTGCTCGACCTGATGGCAAAGTACAGCATCTCAGGGATTCCGGTGGTGCAGGAAGGGAAGCTCGTCGGCATTTTGACCAATCGCGATCTGCGCTTCGAGCCGAATCGCGGGCTCCTTGTCGCCGCCGTTATGACATCCGAGCATTTGATCACCGCGCCGGTGGGGACAACATTTGAGGAGGCGGAGGTTCTTCTCCAAAAGTATAAAATCGAGAAGCTGCCGGTGGTGGATGGCAACCGGAAATTGAAGGGCTTGATTACGTTCAAGGACATTCAAAAGAAGAAAAAATTTCCTTATGCGTGCAAAGATCTTCACGGGCGCTTGCGTGTCGGTGCTGCCGTCGGCGTGACGGTCGACACCGCGGAACGTGTTCATGCGTTGATACATGCGGGAGTGGATGTGGTGGTGGTGGATACTGCGCATGGACATTCCGCCGGCGTTATCGCGATGGTGCGAAAACTCAAGCACACATATCCGAAACTCGAAATCATCGCAGGTAATGTCGGCACAGCAGAAGCCACTCGAGATCTCATTAAAGCCGGCGCGGATGCCATCAAAGTCGGCATAGGTCCGGGCTCGATCTGTACGACGCGCGTTGTCGCTGGTGTGGGGGTGCCGCAGGTGACTGCGATCATGGAATGTGCATCCGTTGCCAAGAAAATGAAGGTGCCCGTGATTGCGGACGGTGGCATCAAACAAACCGGCGATATTGCGAAAGCGATTGCGGCCGGCGCAGACTCCATCATGATTGGCGGATTGTTCGCCGGGTTGCAGGAGACACCGGGGGAGAAGGTGCTCTATGAAGGACGCAGTTACAAACTTTATCGTGGCATGGGCTCGCTGGATGCGATGAAAGAGGGAAGCAAGGACCGGTACTTCCAGGATGTGGAGGACGATGTTCAGAAGCTTGTGCCGGAAGGGATTGAAGGACGGGTTCCGTTCAAGGGTGAATTGAGTTCCACGGTGTACCAAATGGTCGGCGGACTCCGTGCTGCGATGGGATATTGCGGGGCAGAGACGATTGCTGCTATGCAGATAAAAGCCCGGTTCGTACGCATGAGCGATGCAGGACTACGGGAGAGCCATCCCCATGACATCCATATAACGAAAGAAGCGCCGAATTATCACAGCTGACAATCAGCACTATGATTATCAGGCAAGGATCGTGCGGCTTCGAAGCAGCCTGACGGCACTTGGTCTCGATTCCTTTGTGACAACGTACGGTCCGAGCCTTCGTTACCTGACTGGATATTCCGGATCACATGGGATTTGCATTGTTGCACCCGAACGGGTTGTTTTCGGAACAGACTTTCGGTATGCATCCCAGATAGAAACTGAAGTCGTTGCCGACGCGACGTTCATACAAAGGGGAAGTCTGGTCGCGGCGGCAGCCGGAAAGAAATCTTTCGCAGCCGGGAAGAAAGCAGGCATCGAAGCGGAACACTGTCCAGTCAGCCTGCTGAGTGAGCTTCGTTCGTCTTTCGGACGGATCAAGTTTAGGGAAACGTCGGGACTTGTTGAAGAGCTTGCATCAATCAAGGAACCCGCTGAGATTGAATGCATTAGACAGGCGGCCGCCATCACCGACAGCGTCTTCACCGCATTGCTCGGGGTCATCAAGCCGGGTATTGCCGAATGCGAAATCGCGGGAGAGATTTCCTTTCTTCACCGGCAAAGAGGCGCCGAAGGCGACGCATTTGAATCAATCGTCGCAAGCGGGGTACGGGGTTCGCTGCCGCACGGGCGCGCCTCCACCAAGAAAATCGCGGCGGGAGAATTTGTCACCCTTGATTTCGGCTGCCTCTATCGTGGCTACAACAGCGACCTCACGCGAACAATTGCCGTCGGTAGTGCATCACGCGAGATGCGGCGTGTTTACAGACTCGTTCTGGATGCGCAGCGACGCGCGATTGACGCTGCCCGCAGCGGTATGGCCGCACGATCACTGGACCGGGTTGCGCGCGGCTACCTCCAAAAACAGGGATACGGAAAATATTTCGGCCATGGCTTGGGCCATGGGTTGGGCCTTGAAGTGCATGCCTATCCGAAGGTATCGGCGATCAGCACTCATACACTGCAGGAAGGAAATGTCGTCACGATCGAACCGGGCGTCTATCTTCCCGGAAAATTCGGCATTCGGATTGAAGATGATGTGGTTATCAATCGAAACGGCTGTACACTTCTGACGTCATCACCAAAGCAACTTCTAATTTTGTAGGCCATGCGAAAAGTTCTCATAGTTGCATACTATTTTCCTCCGTTGGGATTCAGCGGTGTTCAGCGGACACTCAAGTTCGCCAAATACCTTCCGCTGTACGGCTGGTCTCCGACAATCATGACAGTAACCACCACCGGCTATTTTGCTATGGATATATCGTTGCTCAAAGAAATCGAGCGCACGGAGATCAAGGTGCTGCGGACATCCTCAGTAGATCCCCTCCGATTGTTTGAGAAACAGCAGGTGGTGAAAATGCCGTCCGAGCGGGTTCGCAAATTTCTGAGCCGGATCAGCGACACGTTTTTCATCCCCGACAACAAGATCGGATGGAAGCGGCCGGCAGTGCGTGCTGCCGCCGAATTGCTGCGCAAAGAGAAATTCGATGTCATCTTCGCCACCGCGCCGCCGCAGACCGCTTTTCTGATCGGCAAAAAACTCAAGGAAATTTTCGGTCTGCCGCTGGTGCTCGACTACCGCGATCCCTGGGTCGACTACCCGTTTAAATTCTATCCAACGCCGCTGCATCGCTATCTGAACAGTAAGCTGGAAAAAACAGTTCTGAAAGCTTCCGATGCAATTGTGGTTGCAAGCCGGGTAACCAAAGAACTGCTTGTCCGCAGATATCCCTATCTGACGTATAATGACGTGTCGATCATTTCGCAGGGATACGATCCCGAAGATATGAATGCGCCGGATACGGCGGTGCTTCCACGTACCGACAAGATGCGCATTACGTATTCAGGGGTGTTCTATGAAAATAGAACGCCGGTCTATTTTCTGGAAGCACTGCAATTGGTGTTGAAAAAGAATCCGCGAATGCGCGGCAGAATAGAAGCCTGCTTTGTCGGCGTCTTTCGCAACGAGCACAAAAATATCATTAATCGTCTCGCCTTGCAGAACGAGGTCAACATCCTCGGCTATCTGGAGCATCAGGAATGTCTGAAGTATGTGATGGCTTCGGACGTACTCTGGTTGATGATGCAGGATGACCGGAGCTCCCCCGGAAAAATCTATGAATACATCGGCGCCCAGAAAAAAATTCTCGGATGCTTGCCGAAGGGATTCATGCGCTCCACGGTGGAGGAAGCAGGCGGCCTTTGCGTAGATCCCACCGACGTCCCGGCGATTGCCTCTGCGATCGTTTTGTTGTTTGAACAATTTGAGCACCATGAATTACGGGGACCGCGCCCCGATATCGTGGACAAATACAATAGAAAAATACTGACCGGCGAACTCGCCAAGATGTTTGCACATCTCATCGATTAATACCATGAATATTCTTGTCATTGGATCTGGTGGACGTGAGCATGCCCTTGTGTGGAAGCTGAAGCAAAGCCCGCAAGCGGGAACGATTTATTGCGCTCCCGGAAATGCCGGCATTGCCACGCTCGCTGAATGTGTCCCGATCAAGGGGAGCGATATCGACGGCTTGCTTCAATTCGCAAAAAAGAAAAAGATCGATCTGACAGTTGTCGGTCCGGAAGATCCGCTGGTAAATGGCATCGTCGATCTTTTTGAAAAACAGGGCCTCCGCATTTTTGGACCGTCGCGGGCTGCTGCGGAGCTGGAAGGAAGCAAAGTTGTCGCAAAGCGTTTTATGGAAAAGCACCGCGTTCCAACGGCGCGCTTTGCCGTGTTTTCACACGAGCAGCATTCAGAAGCAAAGCGGCATCTTGAATCATGCACAGCACCCATCGTTGTCAAGGCAGACGGGCTCGCTGCAGGCAAGGGTGCCGTCGTGTGCCAGACGATCGGCGATGCACACACGACGCTTCATGATTTTTTCGAAAAGAGCGCTCTTGGGAATGCCGGAAAGACGGTTGTCATTGAAGAATTTATGAGAGGCGAAGAGGCATCGGTGTTTGTGCTGACGGATGGCGAACAGTACCGGATTCTTGCTCCTGCGCAAGATCATAAGAACATCTTGGACGGCGATTGCGGCAAAAACACCGGCGGGATGGGGGCGTACGCCCCCGCCCCAATTGTGACGCCCGATATCCTGAGCGCGGTAGAGCAAAAAATAATTGTTCCCGTGCTCAAGGGAATGCGGCAGGAAGGAAAGCCTTACCGCGGCTGTCTCTACGTCGGGCTGATGTTGACACAGGACGGGCCGAAAGTTGTCGAATTCAATTGCCGGTTTGGAGATCCAGAGGCGCAGGTTGTTCTCCCGTTGATCGATGGAGATCTCTGCGAAATTTTGATGGCGTGTGCCAGCCGGACGCTGCACACGGTTCAGTGTCCTGAACATCCGGCCACAGCGGTTTGTGTGGTAATGGCATCGCGCGGTTATCCCGATGCCTATGAAACCGGGAAGCCGATTTCAGGTCTCGATGCGCTTTCTGCCGAGGATGGTGTCGTGGCATTTCACGCTGCAACAAAACAAGTAGATGGACAAATTCTTACGGCTGGCGGACGGGTACTCGGTGTGACGGCAGTGGGTTACAGCAATGAATTGGAAAAAACAATCCGGACTGCATACTCCGCAGTTCACCGCATAGCGTTTGACGGTGCCTACTACCGAAGCGACATCGGCAGCAAGGGAGTACGGTATCTTTTATCTCAACTGAAGGGCAGTGTATGAACATTCTTGTCACCGGCGGTGCCGGATTCATCGGATCGAATGTCGCGGATGCTTTTATCGCAGAAGGACATACGGTGTCCATTGTCGATGATCTCTCCAGCGGCAAACGTGAAAACGTGAATTCCAAGGCGCATTTTTATCACTATGATATCCAAGACCCGGCGATGGAATTGATTTTCGAGAAGGAAAAGATCGATGTCGTCTGCCATCATGCAGCGCAGATGGACGTACGGAAGTCTGTGGCCGATCCGAAATTTGATGCCTCGGTCAATATTCTCGGTATGTTGAACCTGATGGAACTCGGCATCAAACATAAAATCAAGAAGGTGCAGTTTTCGTCCACCGGCGGCGCCATCTACGGTGAACAGGACTATTTCCCCGCGGATGAGCAACACCCTCTGCGCCCGTTGTCTCCGTACGGCATTACAAAGCTGGCGACGGAAAAATACCTCTTCTACTACCAGGCGACCTACGGCATCGAACATGTTATCCTCCGCTATGCCAATATTTACGGACCGCGCCAGAATCCACACGGTGAAGCAGGCGTTGTTGCCATCTTTGCGAGCAAAATGTTGAAGGGCGAACAGCCGGTTATCAATGGCGATGGAAAACAAACAAGGGATTATGTGTTTGTCGGCGATGTTGTGCGCGCCAACCTTCTTGCGTTGCGTTATCCGGAGTCCGGTATTTTCAACATCGGCACCGGCATTGAAACCGATGTCAATGAACTTTTCCATCACATTAAAACGTGGACCGGGTCAACCTGCGAAGAAAAGCATGTACCGGCAAAAGCCGGCGAACAGATGCGCAGCGTTATCGATCATGCAAAGGCGAAAAAAAATCTCGGATGGGAGCCGACAGTCACGGTGGAAGAAGGACTGCGCCTCACCGTTGACTATTTCAAGTCGAAACATCAGCATCAGTGACCACACCGGATCTTGAAAAAATATTGCAGGGCGACCGACGCTCGGTGGCCCGCGCCATTTCGCTGATCGAGAATGATGCCCCGGAAGGTGCTGCTCTGCTGGCTGCGATCTTTCCGCGCACGGGAAAAGCATATCGCATCGGTATTACCGGTCCTCCGGGAGCGGGCAAGAGTACGCTGACGAACCGGCTGGCGCTGGAGTATAGGAAAAAGAATCTTCGCGTCGGCATCATTGCCGTCGATCCGACTAGTCCCTTCACTGGAGGCGCGCTGCTGGGAGACCGTGTCCGGATGATGGATGTGGAGCTCGATGAAGGCGTTTTTGTACGCAGCATGGCCTCGCGCGGAAGTCTTGGCGGCCTGAGCAAGAAAACGCGCGAAGCAGCCGATGTTCTGGACGCAAGCGGTGCGGATATTATTCTGCTGGAGACAGTCGGTGTCGGCCAATCCGAACTTGACGTTGCCGGAGCCGCGGATACGACGATCGTGGTACTCGTTCCCGAGTCGGGTGACGGCATCCAGGCGATGAAGGCAGGATTGATGGAAATTGCCGATTTCTTTGTGCTGAACAAGGCGGACCGGCCCGGTGCGGACCAGGCGGTCATGTCGATCAAGCTCATTCTTGGATTTCGGCCCCACGACGAAAAAACATGGATGCCGCCTGTTCTTCAATCGGTCGCAAGCGACGGACGGGGTGTCGCCGAAATTATCGATGCCGTTGATCGGCACCGGGCACATCTGAAGGATCATGCGCTGTTTGAAGCCCGCCGCGGAAAGCATATGAGTGACCGCATCATAGAACTCGTGCAGGATCGGTTAAAGAAGGAATTCTGGAATGACGCGCGACGTGCGCTCCTGCGCGACGGTGTCGCCGGTGCCCTTCGTTTTGAGGTCACGCCGTATGATGTTGCGCAAGCGCTCGTTGCCGGGGATGAATAGCCCCCTTCCCGGTCGCACAAAATTCATTGCGACGGCTCTTATTCTTTTCTCTGCGACGGTATTTGGACAGGATCGGAGTGACGTCCTGGACAAATGGATTTTTGAACCAGAGACATCATTCGATCTTCTGAAATATCTTTCACCGAAGCCGGTTCGAACGTCTGCACTCGTTCAGGAGTATGTACGTGACTCAGTCTTTCTCCATCTTCGCCGGGAGTATGGGGATGCAGCGGCGATCGACGGAATCTATCGCGAGGCTTTGTTTTTAACAGAGGGCAGGGCCGCGGCGGCTTTGCTGGCTGCCGCCGGAGGAGTAATTGAGCACTTCAAACTTGGACTGAGAATTCCGGTGTTGGGTGTGCTGAATCTTCCGCTGACTCTGGAATCAATCGGAGAGTTTCGGCTGCGATACAACAATCTGCCGTCATCCGTTTTGCGAGACTCCGCGGCGCGTAGCGCGAATGACAGGGACAAGTTGCAGCATTTTTTTGGATCGGCATATCTGGCCTTTGTCGGCAGATCGGATGTGTTGGCAGAGTGTCTGGGCAATGGGATCGAAGTCAGTGAAGAAAGTTTTGTCGTAGGCGGCAGGGATGATATTCGGGATCGATTGGCAAATGCGCTCGGACGGCGTTTCGGTTTGCTGCTGCTGGATGACCCGGCGGCGATGCCGTCCGATGTGCTCGGTCGGGATGGCGCTGTTCGCTGAAAAGATAATTCTGAACAGAAGGGATAATGGGAGTTGATATGCGAGAGTATCTGGACCTTGTGGATCGCGTGCTGACGAATGGAATCCGGAAAAAGAACCGGACCGGCGTCGATACTATTTCCTGTTTTGCAGAACACTATACTGTTGATCTCCGACAGGGATATCCACTGGTCACAACGAAGAAAGTGAATTTCAAATCAATGCTGCATGAAGTGCTCTGGTATCTTTCGGGTGAAGATCACATCCGGAACCTCCGGCAGCACACAAAAATATGGGACGCCTGGGCGGACGCCGACGGAAATCTGGAAACGGCGTACGGCCGCTACTGGCGGAGATTTCCGAGTGCGCAGATCAACCCTGCAACCGGCCAGTACGAGGTGAAAGAAATTGATCAAGTTGGCGAAGTCATCCGTTTGTTAAAAACCGCACCCGAGTCGCGGCGGATGGTGATTAGCGCGTGGGAGCCGGGGAACGCATTGTTCAGCAAACTGCCGCCCTGTCACTACACATATGCATTTAATGTTTCCGGCGAGTATTTGAATTGTCATCTGACCCAGCGCTCCGGCGATATTGCGCTGGGTATCCCATTCAATATCGCCGCCTATTCCATGCTCACGCAGATTATCGCACAGGAAACGGGATTCGTTCCCGGTTTTTTCAGTCACACGATCATCGATGCTCATATCTACATCAATCATATTGACGGATTGAAATTGCAGTTGACGCGCACTCCGAAGCCGCGCCCCACGCTTACCATAGCGCGAAAACCGATCGGTGAACTCCGGTTCGAAGACTTCGAACTCTCCGGCTATGTTTACGACGATCCCATCAAATTTGAAGTCGCAGTCTGACCATTATGAAACTCATTATTATCGCAGCGTTGACCCCCGGCAGAGTTATCGGTAACGATGGCACGATCCCGTGGCACTATTCTGAAGATCTCAAGCGATTCAAGCGATTGACCATCGGACAGACGGTGCTCATGGGAAGGAAGACGTACGAATCTCTTGGAAAGCCTCTTCCCGGACGGACGAATGTCGTCATTACAAAATCAAAAATTGCAATTCCAACCGGCGCCGACGTCATCATCTATCCCACGTTGGAAGAGGCGTTGCTGGAACTGCAAGATCGGGAAAAAGTCTTCGTTGTCGGGGGCGGCACGATCTATGCGCAGTTGATCGAACGTGCGGACGCTATGCATCTGACAATGATCGAGCAGGAAGCGCCCGGCGACACGTACTTCCCCGAATATGAGCATCTGATCGGCACGATGTACCGGTTTGTGGGTGAGGAGAAGCACAAGGGATTCAGCTTTCAGGATTACATCCGACTGGCCTCCGCGGAAAACGATGGGGCATGAGAAGCCTCTCTCGCATCTCGCCGATGCGATCCTCGCAAGTATCGCCATTCCGGCAGTCTTTCGGCCCGTCCATCGTCATGGGCGATATTTGGTGGATTGAGCAATCCGCTGCCGGTCGGCATTGCCAATCGAATGTCCGCGCACTAAAATGCTTTTCCCGAACTGAAAACGCCATTTTCTCTTCCTTGTTTTTCAGAGTGTAGTTCGCTATATTTGCAATCCTATACGCGATGGTAGCCGAGAATATCCGACATATCAGGACGCGGATACAGGAAGCCTGCACGGCTGCCGGAAGGTCCGCCGATGCGGTCACTCTCATCGCCGTGACGAAGACGTTCGGTCCCGAACTGGTGAAAGAAGCGATCGCAGCGGGAGTACATGATATCGGCGAGAATTACGTTCAGGAGTTGTTGGGAAAGAGGGAACACGTTTCAAATCCCGAAATACGGTGGCATTATATCGGCCACCTGCAATCGAACAAAGTGAAGTATCTGGCAGAATGGATTCACTTAATCCATTCGGTCGATTCACTCGGTCTTGCCTCAGAGATTCAGAAGCGTGCGGAGAAAGTCGGCAGAACGGTCGGCGTATTGGTTGAAGTGAACACGTCGGATGAGTCGTCGAAGTTCGGTGTCAAGCCGGAGAAGGCTCTTGGGCTGCTTGCCGGCGTTGCTGTTTTTCGGAACATCCGGCTGGAAGGTGTGATGACCATCGGGCCGTTTGAACCGGATCCCGAGGCGAGCCGTCCGGCATTCAAAATGTTGAAGACGATATTTGATGAGGCGAACACGCTGCCCTCGATACCTGCGCCGCTGCGCCACCTCTCCATGGGGATGACGCACGATTTTGAAGTCGCCATCCAGGAAGGCGCAACGATGGTTCGTATCGGCACAGCGATCTTTGGTACACGGAAGAAACCGGGAGCGTCGCTATGAAGATCACACCGCTCGATATCAAGAAACAGGAATTCAAGAAAGTTCTTCGCGGCTACGATCCCGTGGAAGTCGATTCGTTCATGCAGATGATGTCGAATGAATTTGCAGAATTGATCCATGAGAATAATGACGTCAAGGATCAGTTGCTGCAGGTGGAAGCGCGGTTGCGGGATTTTCAGCAGATGGAGAAGACGCTGCAGCAGACGCTGATGCAGGCGCAGGAATCAAGCGAAAAGGCGGCGGAGAATTCAAGACGCGAAGCACAATTAGTGCTTCAGGAAGCGGAACTCAAGGCCAACCAACTCCTCGAACGGGCGCGGAACGACGTCATGCGCGCCAAGGACGAAGTGGCGACATTGAAATCAAAAAAGGAATCGCTCGTCAGCAGGCTGAAGGTGCTTCTCAATTCGGAAATTGAATTGCTCAAAGCGCTGGAATTGGACGACGATGAAATTCACCGCGATCTTTCCAAGGGAACCGGAAAAGAAAGTATCGCAATCGACGAAATTGTCAATAAGCTCTAAGGTGTATGCATGTCTCTTATGAGACAACAGATGGACGAAGCGATCAATTTTCTTCGAACCAGGACGACGACGGAGCCTGCAATCGGGATCATTCTCGGTACCGGACTCGGCGGGTTGGTGACGGAAATCGGCATTGAAACGGTGATCGACTATCAAGAGATTCCCCATTTTCCTCTTTCCACCGTTGAATCACATCAGGGCAAGTTAATTTTCGGGACGTTGGGCAGCAAAAAAGTAGTGGTGATGCAGGGACGCTTTCACTACTACGAAGGATACACGATGCAGCAAATCACATTTCCAGTCCGAGTGATGAAGCTGCTCGGGATAAGGACGCTGCTGATTTCCAATGCCGCGGGCGGGATGAATCCTGCTTTCTCTCGCGGTGACGTGATGCTGATATCTGATCATATCAACCTCCTGGGCGACAATCCGCTCATCGGACCGAATGACGATTTGCTCGGACCACGCTTTCCCGACATGTCCGAACCCTATTCGCGGAAACTCATTGCCATTGCGGAACAGGTTTCAGCAGAGCTGAACATAAGTGTGCAGAAGGGCGTTTTCGTCGCTGTGACCGGCCCGAATCTGGAAACGCGTGCGGAATACAAATTCCTGCGCAGTATCGGAGCAGATGCAGTCGGCATGTCGACCGTTCCAGAGTGTATCGTTGCCGTTCACATGTCCATCGACGTCCTCGGTATTTCGATCATCACCGATGAATGTGTCCCAGAGACGCTCCAGCCATTCAGTCATGTGGATGTTATCGAAGCTGCAACGACCGCCGAGCCAAAGCTGACAGCGATTATGAAGGAAACGATCCGGCGCCTGTAGGAGAAGAATTGCTCAATCACCAATAATCGAGAAGTGCACCAGCGTACCATGTTCAGAGAACTGACAGACAAGATTAATTACTCGGAAATCGAAAACGAGATCCTGAAGTTTTGGGAAGAGAATAAGATTTTTGAAGCGAGCATTACTTCACGCGAAGGATGTCCGGAGTTTTCATTCTATGAAGGTCCGCCAACCGCTAACGGCCGGCCCGGTATTCATCATGTCATGGCGCGGACGCTCAAGGATGCAATCTGCCGGTACAAGACGATGTCCGGTTATCAAGTGCATCGCAAGGCGGGCTGGGATACGCACGGACTTCCGGTGGAAATCGAGGTTGAGAAGTCTTTGGGAATGAAGCACAAGGACGAGATTCTGAGCTACGGCGTCGAGAAGTTCAACGAGGAATGCAAGAAGTCCGTCTGGAAATACAAGGCCGACTGGGAATTGTTGACACGTGAGATGGGATACTGGGTCGATCTTTCCGATCCCTATGTCACGTTCCATCCCGAGTATATGGAATCGATATGGTGGGCGCTGAAGAAGTATTTCGATGCTGGGATGATCTACAAGGGATACAAGATCCAGCCCTATTGTCCGCGCTGCGAGACGCCGCTGTCGTCCCATGAAGTCGCACTCGGCTATAAAGATGTCAAAGATCCAAGCGTCTATATCAAGCTGAAAGTCAAGGGAGAGACGCACACCTCGTTTCTCGTCTGGACAACAACTCCATGGACATTAATTTCGAATGTTGCCCTTGCTGTCAATCCGGATGTGGATTATGTAACGGTTGCGCTGATGGTGGGTGAGGGAGAGCACATCTTGCCGACAGGCGAGAAGTTGATTCTTGCGAAGGCGCGACTGTCCGTTTTGAAAGAACAGTACACCATTGTCGGGGAGATGAAGGGAAAAGATCTTGCGGGCAAGGAGTACGAGCGGATGTACTCGTACCACGAGACAAAGGAAAAGGGATGGTACGTCGTCGAAGCGGATTTCGTCACGACGGCAGACGGTTCCGGCATTGTGCACATGGCGCCGGCCTATGGCGAAGATGATTACCAGGTCGGACGGAAATACAATCTGCCGACAATCCATCCTGTGAACAAATCGGGCGAATTCGACGGGAGTGTCACTGCATTCAAGGGCAAGTTTGTGAAAGATGCGGACGTCGATATTATTCAGGATTTGAAACACCGCAATATCCTCTATCGGAAAGAAGCGTATCAACATAGTTATCCCCATTGTTGGCGTTGCTCATCCCCGCTGCTCTACTATGCGCGCGAATCGTGGTATATCAGCACTACAAAGTACGCGGCGAGGATGATCGAGTTGAATAAGACCATCAATTGGGTCCCGCCGGAAGTGGGTTCCGGACGGTTTGGCAATTGGCTTGAAGAGAACAAAGACTGGGCGCTGTCGCGCGACCGGTACTGGGGTACGCCGCTTCCGATCTGGTTGTGTCAAGAGTGCGGGAAGCAGAAATGCGTCGGCAGTGTTGCCGAGTTGAAAGATGGCACGAATTTCCCCGAGCCGCTCGATCTGCATAAGCCGAGTGTGGACAAGGTGACCTTCACTTGTTCCTGCGGCGGCACAATGAAGCGGACTCCGGAATTGATCGATGTTTGGTTCGATTCGGGAGCAATGCCCTTCGCGCAATGGCACTATCCGTTCGAGAACAAGGAGCGGTTCGACCGGTCGTATCCGGCAGACTTCATTTCCGAAGGCATCGATCAGACGCGCGGCTGGTTCTACACGCTGCATTCGATCGGAACATTTCTCTTCGACAAACCGGCATTCAAGAATGTGCTAGTGAACGAGCTCATTCTCGACAAGCAGGGACAGAAGATGTCCAAGACGAAGAAAAACACCGTTGATCCTTTCATGCTGATTGAAAAATACGGAGCTGACGCCACGCGCTGGTTTCTCGTGTCGAACAGCCCCGTGTGGCGGCCGACATTGTTTGACGATACCGGTATCGGCGAAGTGCAGCGCAAGTTCTTCAGCACACTGGTGAACACATTCTCATTCTTCTCGCTCTATGCAAATATCGACGGGTTTGCCTACGAAGAAGGCCGTATTCCCGTCAACGAACGGGCCGAAATTGATCGTTGGATTCTGTCGGCGTTGAATACGCTCCTCCGCACGTACAAACAACACATGAATGCGTACGATATCACCAAAGCGGCACGCGCAGTGAGCGACTTTACGCTGGATCATCTCTCCAATTGGTATGTGCGGCGGAATCGGCGCCGTTTCTGGAAGAGTGAAAAAGGGAAGGACAAGACGGCTGCGTACCAGACGCTCTATGAATGTCTGATGACTCTGTCAAAGCTGATGGCGCCGATCGCTCCGTTCCTTGCGGACGAACTGTATCGCAATCTGAACGCCGCCACCGGAACGGAAGCCGCCGTGTCGGTGCATCTTGCTTCCCTTCCCGACGTGGAAGAGGCCGTGATCGATACCGAACTCGAAGAGCGGATGGATCGCGCCATGAGGATTGTGAGCATCGCGCGTGCCATGCGCATGAAATCAAACCTTAAGGTGCGTCAGCCCCTGCTGAAGATCATCGTTCCCATCTCCAGTGAGGAGCAGAAGCAATCCATCGTGACGATGCAGGACGTGATCATGGATGAGATCAACGTGAAAGCGATCGAGTTTGTGCACGATGAGTCCGATATTGTCCGGAAGAAGGCGAAGCCGAATTTCCGGTCGTTGGGACAAAAGCACGGAAAGAATGTGCAAGTCGTTGCCGCGCGTGTGCGGGAAATGACAAGCGCCGAGATAACGGCGCTCCAACGGGGCGGGACGGCTATCTTTGAGCTGAATGGTACCCCGTATAGCGTGGCGGTCGAAGACATCGAGGTGCAGCACGAGGACCTTCACGGTTGGCTGGTGGAGACTGACGGTACCGTTACCGTGGCGCTCGACACCGAAATGACGCCGGCGCTTATCACCGAGGGCTTTGCACGGGAATTTGTCAATCGCATTCAGAACATGAGGAAAGATGCGGGTTTTGAGGTGATCGACCGCATTCGCATTTCTTACACGGGCAGCGACGTCATCGCGGCTGCTCTGGAACAAATGCGCGACTACGTCATGAGTGAGACGCTTGCCGATGTTCTAGTGAGCGGACTGGCAGCAACAGAAAATACAGTGAAGGACACGATCAACGGCGAGCCGTGCGAAATCAGCATCGGCCGTGTATAGCAGCGCCGCAGGGGACCGTCGTTGACGTCTGCGGAGACAAGAGTTCAGTATTTTCCATCAATACCAGGGAGCAATGTTATGGCAAAGAAAGCAGCGGCACCGAAAAAGAAGGCCGCAGTCAAAAAGGCAGCCAAAAAACCGGTGAAGAAGGCCGCGCCGAAAGCGGCAGTGAAGAAAGCTGCTGTCAAGCCGAAAGCTGCGGCGGCAGCAAAACCGGCGCCGAAACCAAAGGGATACAACGTGAAGGATGTTGAGACGTTTAAGAACATCATTCTCGAAAAACGAAAAGAGATACTCGACGAGCTTCAGCTCCTCAAAGAGAGCATGATGGATGTGACGACCGGCGAATATGCGACGGAGAACTCCACATACTCGATGCATATGGAACAAGGCACGGATGCAATGGAGCGCGAGAAGACATTCCTCTTTGCTTCCCGCGAAGGCAAGTTCCTGAACTATCTTGAAGACGCGCTGAAGCGCATTGAGAAAGGAACATACGGCTTCTGCACGGATTGCGGAAAGTTGATCGAAAAAGAACGACTGGAAGCCGTGCCGCATGCCCAGCTCTGTGTTCGCTGCAAATTGAAGAAGGGTCGATGAGAGTTCTTTACGCCACGGCACTTGTTGTGCTGAGTGATCAGCTCTCGAAGTTGTTTATCAAGGGCTTTTCCATCCCATGGCTTTCGATCGATGTCAAGGGCCTGCCGCTCGGGACGTCGATTAACGTCATCGGGGACTTTGTCCGCCTGACCTATATTGAAAATGCGGGCATGGCCATGGGCATCGATTTGGGGCTGAAAGCCGTACTCTCGATCTTCTCGATTGTCGCTGCCTTCGGTATTTTCTTTTTTCTCTATACCATGCGCACGGAGCGGTTGGGATTTCGCCTTGCGCTCGCCCTAATTCTGGGCGGCGCAATTGGAAATCTGATTGACCGCGTTTTCTACGGTGTCTTGTATCATGAAGCCCCGCTTTTATACGGAAAGGTCGTCGATTTCATCGATGTGGATTTTGTCCACATCAAGATATTCGGTTTTCAGATGACCCGGTTTTTTGTATTCAACGTTGCCGATGCGTCGGTCACGATCGGCGTACTGCTGCTTCTTTTCTTCTACCGTTCTTTCGGTCCGCAGAGAAAGGCGGGGGGACCCGAGTCCGACGTCTTGCCACCGGTAGCCCCCTGAACAAGAGCGGCATTTTCTGCAGGCCGTCAGCTCGTGAAAAGGCCTTCCGCAAAAGCCCTGATGAAACATCACTTCACCATACATATTCCGGCAGGTCAGCAGCGAGAGCGGTTGGATCTCTATCTGACCGGTCACGTGGAAAATGCCACCCGTAACAAAGTGCAGCAGGCAATTCGTTCCGGTGAGGTGCGTGTCAACGGAGCTTGTGTCAAAGTGAGTTATCCGGTGATGCCGAATGATGTGATTGAAGTGCAGCTGTCTTCACCGCCCCCGCCCGATGTGCTTCCCGAAGAAATTCCTCTGCAGATTGTCTATGACGACGAGTCATTGCTGGTCGTCAATAAGCCGGCGGGTATGGTGACACATCCGGCATACAAGCACTATTCAGGCACGTTGGTAAATGCACTGCTTTATTATTGTGATTCGCTTTCACAGCCGCATCCGATGAGGCCGGGTATTGTGCACCGGTTGGACAAAGACACCTCCGGCCTGCTCGTGGTGGCAAAAAATGAATCGACACACGAAAAGCTTTCGCGCCAGTTCGCGCAGAAAACATCCGAACGGGAATACTGGGCGATCGTCTGGGGCCGGTTCAAGGAACCGAGTGGAACTATCGATGCACCGCTCGGACGGAGCAAGGCCGACCGCAAGAAAATGGCGATCATCGCAGACGGCAAATCCGCAGTGACGGAATATGAGGTGATCGAGCAATTCGAATATCTTTCCCTTGTCAAGCTGCATCTCCGTACCGGCAGAACTCATCAGATCCGCGTTCATCTCGCCTCGCTGCACCATCCTATTTTTTGCGATTCGACCTACGGCGGCGACAAGATCGTTGCCGGTGGGACGGACGGTAAGCGGAAGGCAGAAGTTGCCAACCTGATGTCGCTCATCGGCCGTCAGGCTCTGCATGCCAAGAAGCTCGGTTTTGTCCATCCTGTCAGAAAAGAGCTGATGCGTTTTGACTCGGAGCTTCCCGAGGACATGCAGGCGGTACTGAACCGCTTGAGAAAAGCGTAGGGATTGTTATTTCTGGTGTTTCTCTTCGAGTTTGAACTTTTCCAGGCTGGGAAGGTAGGAAAGGACGAATGTTTCTTCCATGCGGGTGAAATCGACGGACGGCATGATTTCGATGTGAGTGAAGAGATTGTTCGGCAGCTCGCGCACCGATGCGACGACGCCGATTTTGATGCCTGCCGGAAATGCATTGCTATATTCCGAGGTGATCACCGCGTCTCCGGGACGCACATCAAGCGATTTAGGAACGTTCTTTAACAGAACGACTTTGCCGTCCCAGGCCAGGATACCATCAACCCTGCTGCGCTGTACTTTGGCGCTCGCACGGAAATCGACGTTCAACAGGATCTGTATGATCGAATAGCCGCCGCTGGCAGCGATGATCTTCCCAACCAACCCCTCACCCGTCACCACAGGCATTCCAACCGAGAGACCATCGTCGGTGCCGACGCTCAGTGTCACCGTATTGCGGAGCAGTGTCAGATTTTTTCCGACGACCTTGCCTGGAACCAATTTTGTGGTACAGCTTTCCTTCAGCGCCACCATGGAACGCAGCCGGATATTTTCCAGGCGGGCCTCGCGCAGCTGGTTGACCTCGTCCGCAAGAGCAACATTGATCCGGCGAAGCCCGTCGTTTTCAGCCTGCAGAGAAAAGAAATTGGGAAGAAAGGAGAAAGCGCTTTGGAATGCGCCGACGCTGCTGATCGTGATCGAGCGGATCATGCGTATCTGTGGGTTATCGTTCATCGACAGGAGGATCAGTGAGACGATCACCAATCCCCAGAAGATGACGTATTCCTTGAACGAAAGATACAGCCTGTAGAGCCGATGCATGATTTAGTACCGTCTGCTCTTCAGGACGACTTTGAGATATTGGTTTAGATTTTCCAACACCTTGCCGGTTCCGCGTACGACAGCGGTCAGCGGATCTTCGGCGACGTGGACGGGAAGATTCGTCTCGAGGCGCAGGCGCTCGTCCAGTCCCTTCAACAATGCCCCCCCACCGCTTAACATGATTCCGCGATCGAGAATGTCCGACGAAAGTTCTGGCGGTGTGCGCTCCAGTGTCAACTTCACCGCATTGACGATCGCTTGTACAGACTCGTTGAGCGACTCACGGATTTCTTCGGAGCTCGCTTCGGTCGTTTTCGGAATGCCGTTGACAAGATCGCGGCCTTTGACGTGAATCGTGATCTCTTCCTTGAACGGCATGGCGGAGCCGACTTCACATTTGATCGCTTCGGCGGTACGTTCGCCGATCAGAATGTTGTGATTCTTCTTGAAGAATTGAATGATGGCGGAATTCATTTCGTCGCCGGCGATGCGGATGGACTCCTCGTTGACAATGCCGGACAGGGCGATGACGGCGATTTCGGTCGTGCCGCCGCCGATATCCACGACCATATTGCCGACGGGGGCGTCAACATCAAGCCCGATGCCGATCGCGGCCGCCATTGGTTCTGCAATCAGATGCACCTCTTTCGCGCCCGCATGTTCGCAAGAATCGCGCACGGCACGCTTTTCCACTTCTGTAACACCGCTCGGCACGCAAACAACAATGCGCCGGCTGGGAATCCAGTTGACGTGAATCTTTTTGATAAATTCCCGGAGCATCCCTTCGGCAATTTCGAAGTCGGCGATCACGCCGTCCTTCATCGGCCGGATGGTGCGTATGTCCCGATGAGTCCGGCCGAGCATCTCGCGGGCCTCGTTGCCGATGGCAACAATTTTCTTTGTGTTGCGGTCGAACGCGACGATCGAAGGCTCATTCAGGACAATCCCCTTGCCCTTCATGTGGATAAGAGTGTTTGCTGTCCCCAGATCGACCGCGAGGTCCGCGGAAAAAGGCGAATAAAATGCCATGGAAGTTAGAAACTCCGAAAAATTAAATGATGTTGAAAAGAATCTGAAAAATCATAAGAGCTTCTTTGCCACGGAGATCACAGAGGACACAAAGAAATTGGCGAAGTATCCGATTTGGACCACACTGCTATCGTTCAGCTTGCTGGAAGGCTTGCTCTGCCCGCTTCGCCGAGCTCAGCGAGGCGAGTGATCTCTGTGGCAAATATTTCAGTGCCTGAAATGCCGAACGCCGGTGAAGATCATTGCCAGGTTGTGCTGGTTCGCGGCGGCAATAACCTCTTCGTCCCGTTTGGAGCCTCCCGGTTGTATCACCGCCGTGGCACCTGCGGAAGCCGCTGCAAGCAGGCCATCGGCAAAGGGGAAGAAAGCGTCCGATGCAACGGCGCATTCTTTCAATGAAAGGCCTGCTTCTGCCGCTTTCGCGACGGCGACGCGGGCAGAATCCACACGGGACATCTGGCCCGCTCCGATACCAAGCGTCCGGTCTTCCGCTGCATACACGATGGCGTTCGATTTTACGTGTTTTGCAACCTTCCAAGCGAACATCAACGCCCGCTTTTCCGTATCGGTCGGTTGCCGCTGCGTCACAACGAACATCCCGGCCATTTCGTTTTCGCGCACTGCATCGACGGTTTGTGCCAGCACACCGCCCGTGACGCTCCGCAACTCAAAAGCAGGTGCCGCGGCGGGAGTATGCTGCAGCAACCGGCGGTCTTTTTTCACGGTCATCAATTGCAGAACTTCGGAGGGAAACTCCGGTGCAACGATCACTTCGGAAAATATCTCGTTCATCGTTTTTGCCGTCGCAGTATCCAACGGGCGATTACAGGCGACAATGCCGCCGAACGCGGATTGCCGGTCTGTTGCGAGTGCTTTCTGATATGCCTCCAGCAATGTTGCACCAGTGCCGACACCGCATGGATTCATATGCTTCACAATCACCACCGCCGGCGTATCGAACTCCGACACGAGGCGCACGGCGGCGTCCGTGTCCAGAATATTATTGTAGGATAGTTCTTTGCCATGCAACGGCTTGCAATGCTGAAGGAAATTGCCGTACAACGCCGCACGTTGATGCGGATTTTCGCCGTAGCGCAGATCCATTTCTTTCCGGAGCGAGAAGCGAAGCACATCCGTCATTTGTCCGTCGTTGCCGTCATCTTGTTGAAGCGAAAGATAGTCCGCGATTGCCGCATCGTATTGCGACGTATGGACAAAGACTTTTCTTGCGAGCCGGTAGCTTGTTTCCTCACTGAGTGCGCCGTTGCGTTCGTGCAGTTCGGCGAGCAGGGCATTGTATTGCGACTGACTCGTCACCGCTGCGGTGAAGCGATAGTTCTTCGCTGCCGACCGGAGCATCGCTGGCCCGCCGATGTCGATATTCTCGATTGCCTGCTCCAGCGAAACGTTCGGCTTTGCAATCGTTGCTTCGAAGGGATACAGATTCACCACCACCATGTCGAAGGGTACAATCGCGAGTTCATCCAACTGTTTACGATGCAGCGGATTGTCGCGTACGGCAAGCAGGCCGCCATGCACCAACGGATGAAGCGTCTTGACGCGGCCATCCAGAATTTCCGGAAAACCGGTGATCTCAGATACCTGCTTGACGGGAATGTCATTCGATGCGAGCAGCGCATGTGTGCCGCCGGTTGAGATCAATTCAACACCCAGCGCATGCAGTCCGGCAGCAAATTCGAGGAGACCCTCTTTATCTGAAACGCTCAGTAATGCCCGTCGAATCTGTAACACCGGTTATCCCTGAATGTGATTATGCTGTAGAGCTGCGATGTGTCTGACCGCCATCGGAAGTAGTTTGTGTTCAACCTCAAGGATGCGCGCCGCCAAGGTATCGGGCGTATCATCGTTCATCACGGCAACACGTTCCTGAAGAAGAATCTTTCCGCGATCAAATTCTTCATCGACATAGTGAACGGTTGCTCCGGAGAAGTGTTCCCCTGCAGCGAGTACCGCTTCGTGCACATGATGTCCGAACATTCCATGGCCGCCGTACGCGGGAAGTAATGCCGGATGAATGTTGATGATCCGATCGTGATATGCGGCGACAATTTTGGATCTTCTTCATGTATCCTGCGAGAACAATTAATCCGATATCAAAACGACGGAGTGTCTCGATCATCTCGTGCACAAATTCCGGTTCACCGGAATTTTTTCTTCTACTGAGATGGATCGCCGGAATTCCAACAGATCGCGCCAACTCCATCGCACCTGCATTCGAATTATTGCTAACGAGAAGAACAATCTTCGCATCGATAGGATCGCTTTGCAAAGAATCGATCAGAGCGCGAAAATTTGAACCACGACCGGATGCAAAAACAGCTATATTCAGCACGAGATAGCGCTCTGTACGTAAGAATGTCAAAATTTAAGGATAAATGATTGATTAGTCAATGAATTTGCGGGTTTCGCTCAACTTTTAGGTGAAATAGCGGAGCGATCCCTTTGGGGCGGCGGACAGGAGAATTTTGTCGGAGCGAAGGTATTGGTGATCACACGAGATGCCGGCAACGGCTTGTTAGCCGCTGCAGGCGTTCGGAACCTACTTCCATTTGGGTGCCCATTCTTTCAGGAAGGCAAGGACTTTGTCATGATCGTGTCCGGGGTTTTCCTTACTGCCGTTTTCCAATGCCCCGGTATCCTGCGAATGAAGGAGTTTGCCTTCGCTGTCAAGCACGAAAAAATGCGGATATCCGGCAACTGCCGGATATTTCGACAGAAATGCCTCGTTCTTGTTCTCTTTACTGAAGTTGATCTTCACTACGATGTAGTTCCGCCGCAAAAAGCGGGCAACATCAGCATTCTGCTCGAAAAAAGAATCGAGAAATTGGCACCATTTGCACCATTCACCGCCGACGTCCAACAGGATGCGTTTTCCACTTTGTTTGGCAAGCACTTTAACACTGTCCAGGTCGTGGTCGGGGTTCCGGACAGGATCGAATTTCTGAATTTGGCTTTGTGTGGTATCTCTTATCTCTGCCGTCGCCGTGCCCAAGCTGAGAAAGAGGCAAACGACTACCAACGACACGGTTTTCATGAAAAATCTCCTGAAGTGAATGCTTCAATATAGCACCCCATCCATGTTTTGTCAACCCGGCAGAGCAGCCAAACCTGGAATTCATCATGCGATTTCGCTATATTATATATTCTCATGCAATCTGGACCTTCTTACATACCGCTTCTCCACTCCGGAGAACTTCAAAAAAGGGCAGATTCCCTGGAAGCGTTATTGCTGGCGTGTACTGTGTGTCCGCACAATTGTGGAAACAATCGCCTGCAAAATGAGCTCGCCCGCTGTCATTCGGGACGCCTGCCGATCGTTTCCACGGCATGTCGGCATTTTGGCGAAGAACCTGCACTCGGCGGGCTGGATGGAGTCGGGAATATCTTTTTTTCGAACTGCACAATGCAGTGCGTCTTTTGCCAGAATCATCAGATCAGCCAGAATTGGAAGGCGGAAGAAAAGAACGAGATATCGATCGAAAGTCTGGCGGATATGATGCTCGAACTGCAGAGCGCCGGTTCACGGGCCATCGGCTTAGTGACGCCAAGCCATTTCGTTCCCCAGATTGTGCGCGCGGTACATTTGGCTGCAACATGCGGTCTTCATCTTCCTCTCATTTATAATTCGAATGGCTTTGACAGCGCCCAGGTTCTCCGGCTGTTGGACGGCATCATCGACATCTATCTGCCGGATTTGAAATATGGGGATGACGAATTTGCGTTTCAGTATTCCGGCATCCGTTCGTACTCGGAGATTGCTCACGCTGCCATTGCAGAGATGTACCGTCAAGTTGGTGCCGCAATTGTCACGGATGGGAATGATCTGATCAATCGCGGACTTATCATCCGGCATCTTGTGCTGCCGAACGATCTTGCGATGACCGAGGAAGTGCTGCGGTGGATTGCCGCCGCATTGGATCCACGCGTGACGGTGAGCCTCATGGCGCAATACTATCCGGCACACAAAGCACCGAAGATCGAGTTGCTTGACCGACGACTTCGTGAACGTGAATACGAAAAAGTTCTTGCCATAATGGACCGGCTTGGCCTGCAGAACGGCTGGACACAGGAATTTGACAGCAGCGATTTCTATCGCCCGGACTTCAGCAACAAAATATCCCCCTTTATCACGGAGAGGAACACAGCATGAAGCTTCCCAAAGAAGAAATTCTGGAAATCTTCCGGCAGACCAATGCATTACTGGAAGGACATTTCCTGTTGACGTCCGGTCTGCACAGTCCGAACTATTTCCAATGTGCGAAGGTGCTGCAGTATCCAAAATATCTTCATCTGTTTGCCGGGGAAATTGCAAAGCATTTCGAGTACAGTGATATCGAGCTGGTTATTTCACCGGCGGTCGGAGGCATCGTGGTCGGAACGGAAGTCGGACGCGTGCTGGGTGTGCGAACCATCTTTGGTGAACGCGAAGGGACAGACATAAAGCTACGCCGTGGTTTTGAGATTAAGAAAGGCGAGCGCGTGCTTGTTGTAGAAGATGTGGTGACGACCGGAGGCTCCGTTAAGGAAATTGTCCAGCTTGTACACGCGGGCGGTGCAAGACTGGCGGGAGTGGGCTACATCGTTGATCGCAGCAACGGCAAAGTTCAATTCGATGCAAAAACATTTCCGGTGTTGACGCTGGCAGTGACGACCTACACGCCGGAGCAATGTCCGCTCTGTGCGTCCGGGAGTGCAGCCATCAAACCGGGCAGCAGGGGGCTCCAATGATGCTGAGACAATTCTTTATGCAGCTTGATTCCTTTCTGGGGGGCGGAATTCTTTTTCACGCCGTGAAAGGGGTCCTCATTATTCTCTTTGTGCTGCTCATCGGGAAATCGCTCAAGTTCCTGCTGAATACAATCGGACGAAAACTGATTTCGAAAACCCGCAATGATCTTGACGACAAGATTCTCGGTATCGTGCTTGATCGCCTGATGTCGATCACGGCCATTACGGCGATGTACTGCGGACTGCTTCAACTGCGTACAGGACTGCCCGAACGGCCGACTGCAGTTCATGCATTGCTCGAGTATTCCAACGGCGCATTGTTTGTCTTGATGGCGCTTGTGCTCTCTGCCGTAGCCATCCGAATTGCCGATACGTTTGTCCGGCAGGGGTTACAGCGTGTGGCACAGAAGGGTGCAACCAATTTCGATCAGGAACTTGCGCCGCTCATCAATCGTGTTGTCAATATTGTGATTATTGCGGTTGCATTCATTGTCGTGCTCGACCATTTCAACCAGAACATTTCAACGCTTCTGGTATCCCTCGGCGTTGGTTCGTTGGCGGTCGCCTTGGCGGCACAGGACACGATTTCGAACATGATTGCGGGTTTTGTGATCATGATCGACCGCCCGTTCCGTGTCGGCGATCGGGTGAAGCTTCCGACAAATGAAGAGGGCGATATCTTCGAAATCGGCGTCCGGAGTACGAAGATCCTCGATTTTGACAACAATATGCTGATCGTTCCCAATAACGAACTGATCAAAACAAAAATTATCAACTATACATTCCCCGATCCGGTCGTGCGGGTTGTTGTGGACGTGGCGGTTCCCTACAGCACCGATGCGGAAAATGTCAAACGCGTCCTCAAAAAAATGGCCGCAGATCATTCGTCTGTACTACGAACACCGGCACCGGAGGTGTTCTTGATCCGCTTCGGCGACTATGCCCTGCACTTCCGTCTGGTGTGCCGTGTGGCACACGTGGGCGAACAGTTTGCGACAGCCGAAGCGCTTCGCATGCAGGTGATTGATGTTTTTAAAAAGGCGGGCATTGAATTTGCCACGCAGCAGCAGACAATCACCATTGCAGAAAACGAAGGCCGGAGGAACAAAGGCACAGTTGCGAAAAAAAGATAGTCGCTGAGTGTTTTATTTGCCACAGAGATCACTCGCCTCGCTGAGCTCGGCGAAGCGGGCAGAGGACACAGAGAATGGTTCGACTCGTCCCTTCGGGACTCGCTCACCATCACGAAATATTATTTACGTCATCCCGAGCGAGTCCGGCGAAAGCCGGACGCGCCGATGGACTCTGTGGTCTCTGTGGCAAGGTTTTTATTCCAAATGGAGTTGCTGTGAAAGGTATTCGAAATTTCATTTTTGATGTTGACGGAACACTGTTCGATTCCAGGCGCGACATCGCACATGCACAGCTGTTGACGCTCAACGAGCTCGGCATCGCCGGGTTTTCGGCGGAGGATATCTACCCGAATATCGGTAAACCGATGCGTGAGACGTTCGAATTCTTGCTGCCCGTGGAAATGCATTCACGGATTCCCGAAGCAGCGCTGATCTATCGCCAGCATTACCTCGCGCATGCATTCGATACCACACGACTATTTCCCGGTGTGGCGGAATCGTTGGAGCAGCTGAGGCGTTGCGGCTCCCTGCTGGCCGTTGCGACAACGAAATCGACGCAAACAACAACGATGATGCTCCGTCATTTCGGTATCGAACATTTCTTCTGCCAGATACAGGGCACGGACCAGACGCCGGCCAAGCCGGATCCGTTCATCATCAATAAAATTCTCATTGAGCAGGGGTGGGACCGCGTCGCGGCCGTGATGGTCGGAGATACGGACAAGGACATTGGTGCGGCAAAAAACGCTTCTATTCAATCGTGCGGTGTGACGTACGGTTCATTTTCACGGGAGCAACTTACGGCGCTGGATCCAACATGGATCATAGACGCATTTCCAGACATTTTATCGATTGTGGACCAGGTATGACGGCGACAGAATTGATCCGAAAAAAGCGTGACGGCAATTCCCTGAGCGCAGAAGAATTCCACTTTCTCATCGACAGCTATGTGAAAGGCGCAATTCCCGACTATCAGATGTCTTCATTTTTGATGGCGACTTTCTTTCGCGGGATGAGTTCTGTGGAGACGATTACGTTTACCGATTTGATGCTGCACTCCGGCGACGTTGTGGATCTGTCCGGCATTCCAGGAATCAAAGTGGACAAACACTCCACCGGCGGGGTGGGCGATAAAATTTCCCTATTGCTGGCCCCGATTGTCGCGGCGTGCGGCGTGCCGGTGCCGATGATCAGCGGACGCGGACTCGGCCATACGGGGGGGACGCTGGATAAATTGGAATCGATACCGGGTTTTAATACATCGCTATCCATCGACGAATACAAGAAGGTCATCGCAGAGATCGGCGTTGTCATGATCGGTCAAACAAAAGAAATAGCCCCCGCCGACAAGAAAATGTACGCGTTACGTGACGTGACGGCGACCGTGGAATGCATTCCACTCATCGCAGGAAGCATCATGAGCAAGAAACTGGCAGAAGGCATCGATGCGCTGGTACTCGATGTCAAGACCGGGCGCGGTGCATTCATGCCGACCTATGAACGATCAGTGGAACTGGCACAGACGCTGGTGAATATCGGCAACAGCTTCGGCAAAGAAACTATCGGTTTTATCACCGATATGAATCAGCCGCTCGGCTATGCCATCGGGAACTGGAACGAAGTTGTGGAATCCGTCGAAGGGCTGCGCGGCCGCGATCTTCCCGACATCATGGAGTTGACGTACGTGCTCAGCGGGGCAATGGTGATGCTGGGCGGGAAGGCCGGCAGTATGCAGGAAGCCATCGAAGCGTGCAAAGCGACGGTCGCTGACGGCAGTGCATATGCCAAGCTGGTCGATCTCGTCCGACGACAGGGCGGCAATCCGGAATATCTCGATCACCCGGAACGTTATCCGGTGTCCCGCTATGTTGTGCCGGTGATGTCGGAAGCATCCGGCGTCGTGACATCCATCGATTCATTGGAACTGGGACTTTCGTCTATTTTACTCGGCGCCGGACGGACGACGGTGGACGATGTCATCGATCCGAAGGCAGGCATTCTTCTTGCGAAGAAAGCCGGTGATCAGGTTGCAGCGGGTGATGTTCTTGCCACCATCTCCACCGACAAAGAGGAAGCAATAGGACCGGTGGCCGACCGCGTTCGTCGCGCCTATACGGTGGGTGACAAAGCGCCGGAGGCAGGACCGATCGTCATCAGCCAGGTGGATCGGCACGGCGTAAGGAAATTCTCTTTGACAAACTGATGCTTGCCATTCTCATCGCATACAGCAGGCTGCCTTCGGTACGAACCGCGGCGATCATCTATTTTCTCGCCGCGGGAGTGCTCACACAGGTTCCACTGTTCAATTATCTCGGCTATGAATTCTCGGCTGCGATGACGTTGCCGGCGGCTTTCATCGGAGGTTTTCTTGCGATCGAACTTTTCCGCCTGCACCGGAGGTTTGAGCTCTCGCGGAAAATCTGGATGTCCGGGTTCTTCTCCTACGTTGTTGTCAATGCGGCGCTGCTCCTGATTCCGATGGCAGTGATGATGGTGAACGCATTCGCCGTGAAGAATTGTTCGATGGTGCGCGGCATTGTCTACTATCTTCTGCTCCCGTACGGCACGATGCTCTTTTGCGTTCCACTGGCCGTCCTGATCGCGACGCTGACACGACATGCAAGGGTTCTTTACAGCCTTGCTGTCCTCGCCATTCTCTCGCAGATCCTTGCGGTGACATATGTTCAACCGCAGCTTTTTGCATTCAATCCCATTCTCGGTTACTTTCCGGGCATCACCTACGATGAAACTCTGGCAGATCTTACGCCGCTGATGCTCTATCGTGAATTCACAACGGTTGCATCATTACTCCTTTCCGTCGTTTTCATTTTTGTGGTGACGCAGTTTCGGCCCGAACGATCTCTTCTGAATAACTTTCGTTCTCTTCAGTTTTCGCAGCGGGATAGAATTGTGGGGATCGCTGCGTCTGTGTTTATGATACTGTTGCTGATCGGCCATGATCAACGGTCGGCGCTGGGGATCGAGCATTCCAGCGCGGATGTTCAGCGACGGCTGGGCGGCGTTGCGCTGACAAAACACTTCGTTCTCTACTACCCGCTAGGGGCGCTGACTGCTCGTGAGCTTGCAATGAAGAAAGCGGAAGCAGAATTTCACTACCAAGTGGTCGCTTCACGGCTGCACGAACGCATCGGCGAAAACGAAAAGATAACAGTCTATGTTTATCCAGACCAGGCGACAAAACGACTTCTGATCGGCTCCGCGAACACAGAAATAACGAAACCGTGGCGGCGGGAAATCCACATCCTGCTTGGATCATTTGACGATGTCTTCCGCCATGAGCTGGTGCATGTGATGGCCGCCAACTTCGGCGTTCCCGTGATCAAGGCCAGCCTGTGGATGGGATTAAACGAAGGAGTTGCCGGCGCCGTCGATTGGACGGGAGATGAGATATCCCTGCATCAGTACGCTGCGGCGCTGGACAGGGATTCACTGCTGTATGATGTTGAATCGCTGTTTTCCTACACCGGGTTCGCTCTGCAATCGAGCTCGTATGCATATACGGTAGTCGGATCTTTCACCCGCTACCTGATAGACCGGTACGGGCTATCGCACGTGAAGGCTCTCTTCCGGTCGGGAGACTTTCAGTCGGAGTATGGTTCATCCCTGCCGGCGTTAATCGTCGACTGGAAAAAATTTCTCTCGACGATCGACATCAGCGATGTCACGCCAGAGGCGGTCCGCGTGCGCTACCTCCAAACCCCGATTTTCCGTAAAACCTGCGCGCGCGTTGTCGCTGCTCAAAACGCCGTTGCGGCACGGGCATTTCGGTCCAAAGACTATGCCTCTGCAGAAAAAGAATTTGAATGGTCTTACAATGACGCTCCGTCATCAGGGGCACTGCGCGGGCTGTTTCAGGCGCAGCTTCACCAGGGAAAATATGCCGATATCGCCGATCGCTTTCACCGTCTGGGAAATAATTCGTCACTGACCATTCAGCCTTCAATTCTGCTTGCAGCCGGCGATGCTGCATGGCTGAGTGGAGAAATCGAAACAGCGCTGCATCTCCATCGTTCGCTGCTGGCAATGAACTATCACAGTGCGTACAATGAGGCGGCGGCATTGCGATTGATGATCATACCGCTGTCTAATTCAGGAAGGGCCTTTGGAACCTTACTGTATGGATCGCTGAGTGATTCTGCAAAGGATGCATGGATACGAACATTGAGTGTGGACAGAAAATACAGACCCGCAGCATTGTATCTTCACGCGCTGTACGCGTCTGTTGATTCCTCAGCAGATAAAGCGGCGGATGCATGGCAAAAAACTTTCGCAGGCCTTGACGAGAAGACGCTCCGGCTGGCGGCAACGCTTCACGCAGCAGATGCCTTGTATCGCAACGGGGATTTTGAAAAATCAAAAGCGCTGTTTTGGGAGGCAAACAACTACACCGAATCGCCGCTGCGCCGGGAGTTGCTGCAGGAGTGGATTGAGCGATGTGACTTCATCGCAGAGGCGATGCGATGAAAAAGCTTGTCTGTGGTGCCGTTATCATTTTTGCAATGGCGACTGGTCTCACCGGATGCGCCGCAAGCTCCGAAAATATTGTGGAGTGCTATTTTTCGGCAAAGTACCGGTTGCGCGCACTCCCGCTTTTCGATTGCTATCCCGTGGCGGTGAAGGGGAAGACAAGCGGTCGCATAGATGCGTATGTGCTCGTTCCCTATAATCGGATTCGTTTTCAAAAAAACGGCGACGATTATCGAGGCTCCTACAGCGTTACGTTCATTCTACGGGACAATGATGGCCAAATTGTTCTAAACCGGGAGACAAGTCGCTCGCTTGCGGCCGCGAGCTATGAGAGGACAACATCCGCCGGTTATGATGCGTTCATGGAATCGTTTGATCTTCCACCGGGTGTGTACCGACTTGACGTTCACCTGGTAGATGACGGTTCCGGTCTCCACTCAACCGTACAGAAACACGTGACCATTCCTGTCTTTCAACAAACATCACTTGGGGCGGGAGATTTTCTTCTTCTGGAACATGCCGTTGCCGACGCACGGGGAGTTGTGCTGCGTCCTCAATTTCCCTCGCAATTGAGAAGTGATGGTGATTCTCTCGGGCTGTTTCAGGAAATATACGATCTGCTGCCGGGTGATTCCCTCCGACTTTCATTTTCGTATTCAGTCAATCGGTCATTTTCCGAATCGGACAGAATGATTTATCGTCCACTCTTTTGGTCATCCGGGGCAATGCCGGAAAAAGAAAATGACTCGTCCTACTATCAGAAAGATTCCCTCTTCGTCGTCGAGAGAATCGGAACAGTGCGGATGCTCCAGTTCTTCTGTCCGCCGCGACGCGGCTACACAACATTCCGTCGCCATATTGTTCTCCAGCGATCGGGTACAAAACAGGAAGTGGAGCAACAGCGGTCGTGGCTGGTTGCCGAGCCGGTGCCGACAGGGCGTTCATCGCAGCCGATGAATCCGGAAATCCTTGCGTATATCGTCACAGATGATGAGCGCGATTCGCTGTCACTCGGTGTTACGCCGGCCGACAAGCTGCTGCGCGTTTCGAAATTCTGGGAAGCGCACGGCGGCCCGCAGCGCCGGCGTGAATATGAAGATCGAGTTCGCGAGGCAAACGAGCTCTTCACAGCGTACACGGAGGGATGGCGGACTCCGATGGGTGCTGCGCTTATCGTGTGCGGCACCCCCGACTATGTGGAGTGTCAGGGGGGCTTGAGCGAAGTGTGGTACTACGGAGCAGGGAATCAAACGGCGGCAGTGAGTTTCCGTTCAGACTATCACGCGGACGATGAGGAGCCATTCTACCGGATCGTTCCGTTTTCTACCAATGACTTCTTCTGGCGCTCGTGCGTCGATCGATGGCGGAGACGATGACCCAATTCAAGCCGGCCGATGTACAAATGCGTGGTTCGTTGTTCAAGGTGATATATCACAACAATGAGAATGGATATCTCATCGCCCTGTTCAAAACCGGCGGCAAGACGATCTCCGTCGTGGGAAACATGCTGGAGCCCCGTCAGGGCGATGAATATGAACTCGCAGGCCGCTGGACGACGCACGCCAAATACGGAGAGCAATTCAAGTTTGAGAGTGCGGATCTGATCGCGCCGACAACACTCCACGGCATAGAAGAATATCTTGCCTCCGGCTTGATCAAAGGAATCGGCCCTCATCTCGCTTCCCGGATTGTGAAGCAATTCGGCCCGAAGACGCTCGACATCCTGAACAACGATCCGGATCGTTTGCTGGAGGTCGAGGGAATCGGCAGGAAAAAGCTGAAAGACATTACCGCCGCCGCCGCCGCGATGCAGGATATGCAGGAAGTGATGTCATTTCTCAAATCGCACAACATTCCCACCGGTGCGGCAATCAAGATCTACCGGACGTATGGCAAGAGCAGCATCGGTGTTGTGAAGAACAATCCCTATCAATTGATTCAGGATGTGACCGGGATCGGATTTCAAATCGCTGATACGATCGCACAGAAAGTCGGGGTCGAGCGCGAAAGCATGTATCGTCTGGAAGCCGGCCTGAGCTATGTGCTGAACGACGCCTGCCGTCAGTCCGGTCATTGCTATCTGGACCGGGAGGAACTGGAACGCCGCGCCGCCGAACTGCTCGCCGTTGATGAAGGGCTGGTATCCCGCGCGACAACGCGAAGTATCGATGGATCGCTGCTTGCCTCCGAAGGAGACAAGCTCTTTCCGTATGCGCTGCAGGTGGCAGAATTGGAAGCTGCACGTCGGCTGGAACTGCTGATGCGCAAAACATCGCAGCCGTTCGGCGATGACAAGTTGCTGCGTTCGCTTACCGTCATTGAACGCCGCCGGGGGATTACATTCGACAAGAAACAACGTGAAGCAATTTTGCATGCAGTACAACAGCCGGTGACCATTCTTACGGGCGGGCCGGGTACCGGGAAAACGTTGTGCGTCAACGGCATCATCGAACTTGCCGACGAAGTCGGACTGACATACTCGCTGTGTGCACCGACAGGACGTGCGGCGAAACGGTTGTCGGAACTGACAGGGCGCGAAGCGCGGACAATTCACCGTTTGCTGGAGTTCGATCCATCGACGGGATTCTTCCGCAAAGATATCGAAACGCAGATTGAAGCGGATATGGTGATCGTCGATGAAGTCTCGATGGTTGATGTGCAGTTGTTTGCCGCCCTGTTGAGCGCAGTCAAGCCGGAATCGCAGCTTGTGCTGGTGGGCGATGTGGACCAGCTTCCGTCGGTTGGACCGGGCCAGGTTCTTCGGGATCTCATTGATTCAAAGCGAATTCCAACAGTCCGCCTCGACACGATTTTCCGGCAATCCGGACAGGGCACGATCATCACAAATTCCCATCGCATCAACCGGGGCGAGCAGCCTCACTTTTCTCCCGATTTTGTCTTCATGGCGGAGGACGATCAGACAAAAAGCCAGGCGGCGATTGTCAGCCTCTGCGCCACCATTTTGCCGACGAATCACCGCTATGATCCATTCGCGGACATTCAGGTGCTATCACCCATGCACAATTCTCCAACGGGGGTGAAGGACCTCAATCGCGAATTGCAGAAGGCGTTGAATGGTCACGCCCGAATGTGCTGGCAGGGCAGTGACCGGAAATTCCTGATGGGCGACAAGGTGATGCAGACAATGAACAACTATGACAAAGACATCTTCAACGGCGATATAGGCCGTGTCTGCGGTGTCGATCCGGAAGAAGGGCTGTTGATCGTCGATTTCTACGGCAGACAGATCGAGTACGATTTTGAACATCTTGATGAATTGACACTCGCCTACGCGATGACGATACACAAGAGCCAAGGAAATGAATTCAAAGCGGTGGTTGTGCCGATGTCCATGTCTCACTATATTATGCTGCAAAGGAATCTTCTCTACACGGCGGTAACGCGCGCACGGGAACTGATTATTCTCGTCGGAGAAAAAAGAGCGCTGGCGGTCGCCATTAACAACGCTGATGTCAAACTAAGAAATACCATGCTGCGGCAACGGCTGATCGAAGCGCTGTAACCTCGCATGGGAAAGAAAGGCCTCTATGGAACGACTCTTTTCCCCCTGGCGTTCAGTCTATATTGCAAGTTTCTCCGATTTAAAAAAATCGGATGATCAGACCTGTCTTTTCTGTGACGTTGCACAGCAACGCAGAGACAAACGTGCTCTCGTCGTGGCCCGGTATGAAACGTGCATGGTAATGATGAACCTTTACCCGTATAATAGCGGGCATCTGATGGTCATCCCGTACCGGCATACAGCGGATCTTGGAGCGCTGACAAAAAGGGAACATGCAGAAATTATGAGCATCACGGCATTGATGATGGATGTATTGAAGGACGCTATGCAGCCGCATGGATTCAATCTCGGAGCCAATCTCGGCCGCGTTGCCGGAGCGGGAATCGACCAACATATCCATTTTCACATCGTTCCGCGATGGAATGGCGATTCGAATTTTATGCCAACGCTCGCAGATACAAAAGTCGTTTCGGAGTCGATGCAGTCCACATACAAGAGAATTCTTCGATGTCTCAAGAGCAGAAACCGGCGGAAGGGAAAACAATGAAAAGAATTGCCCTCGCTCTGGTATTTATCGCACAAGCGCTTGCGGCCGGAGACCCCGGGCTGCAATACCGGGAACTTGTGCAGCGCATGACAAAAGACGGTCTCTCGTCTCTCGGAGCTTTCAGCGCTCTTTCTGACCTGACTGCGGGAGGTCCTCGCCTTTCGGGTTCCGAACAATCGTCACGAGCGATTGAATCGCTCCAAGATGCTCTGAAATCTAGCGGATGTGATTCTGTGTGGACTGAACCGGTGATGGTTCCTCATTGGGTGCGGGGCCGTGTTGAGCGCGCGCGTGTGTCAGTTTCAGGAAGAAAATCAATAGCACTGTCCATGTGCGCCCTCGGCGGCAGCGGGGGAACGTCGCCGAGAGGCATTGTGGCTGACGTTATCGAAGTACATTCCATTGATGAGGCAAAAGCATTGGGTGAGGCCGTACGGGGAAAGATTGTTTTCTACAATCGTCCGATGGATCGATCCAAATTTTCGCCGGGGGAGGCATATGGCGGAGCTGTGGGTCAAAGGGGCAGTGGAGCGAACATGGCTTCGCGTCTGGGCGCTGTCGGGGTGCTGGTCCGTTCCATGACAATGAGCGGCGACGATGTTCCGCATACCGGATCAACGCATTTTGACGACAGCGTGAAAATAATTCCCGCTGCTGCATTGGGCTGCCGCAGTGCGGACAAATTGAGCGAGATACTTCATTCCTCAAAGCGTGTGCGTGTTGCGATGCGTCTCGATTGCCGAACGCTTCCGGATGTGGAGTCTGCCAACGTGATCGGCGAGATTCGTGGTTCAGAATTCCCGAAGGATATTATCGTACTTGCTGCCCATACAGATAGTTGGGACAAAGGGACAGGTGCACATGACGACGGAGCCGGCTGCGTGCATGTTGTCGAAGCGCTGCGCCTTCTCAAACACGCAGACATCCATCCGAAAAGAACGGTTCGCGCAGTGCTCTATATCAATGAAGAGAACGGTTTGAAAGGCGGGCAGGCCTATGCCGCTGAGCCCCGGCGAAAAAATGAGCACCACATTGCTGCCATAGAAACCGATGCGGGCGGATTTACGCCGCGTGGATTCGGCGTCAGTACGGATTCGCTCGCGTTTGAAACAATCAAGTCTTGGTCGTCTATTTTCGAATCCATCGGTGCGGATCGCATACGAAAAGGCGGCGGCGGCGCGGACATCTCACCGCTGAGCGCACAGTGCAAAGCGATGATCAGTTTGAATGTCGACGGTCAGAGGTACTTCGATTATCATCATTCCGCGAACGATACGGTTGACAAAGTGCATCCGAGAGAATTGGAGCTTGGGGCCATAGCACTTGCAGGACTGGCCATGATGATTGCTCAAGAGGGAATTTAGCCGGCACGGCAATCACCGACGTGAAGACCTTGGCGACGCAGGTCACAGTCCCGTCCCAACTGGATCCTTCGGAAGAATAAGATGAGGACATAGAGAAGTATTCGTCTTGAGACAAACTCTCTGTGTCCTCTTTTCTTTCTCTTCTTTTCTCTATGGCAAAGCGCTCTGTCAATAGTCCCTTGAGCGGTTGTGGAAACAGAATCAATCCGGGCAGTTGTTTCCTGGACGATAACGAGCAGGAAGAAAGAGGATGTCTATGAACGGTTATGAATTTGTCGCGGAATATCCGCTCGTGGGCTCCCTCCGTGCGCAACGATTCCGGATGGCGAACGGACTTTCCGTTGCTGTCGTTGAGGATCACACAACTCCGATTTTTGCCTATCAAACGTGGTACAAAGTTGGGTCTGCTGACGAACCCGCCGGACGGCAGGGATTGGCCCATCTTTTTGAACACATGATGTTCCGTAAAACATCGCGAAGGAATACGGGGGTTTTCGATCAGGAGGTCAATTTCAGCGGCGGCTCAGACCTCAACGCGTACACCGCCCGCGATCAGACCGTCTATCATTTTACGTTTCCTGTGGAGAAGTTGGAACTTGCAGCGGACCTGGAAGCCGACCGTATGCAGAATCTCATTATCGATGAAGAGACGTTTGAAATCGAAAAAGGAGCAGTACTGGCGGAAAAGAACCGCACCCTCGACGATCCGATGCGAGCCCTGTGGGATGTGTTGTACAAAGAGGCCTACACTACCCACAATTACCGGTACACGACCATCGGTGATATTGAGACGATCAAGAGTTTTACGGTGCAGGAAGCAGAGGAATTCTATCGCCGATATTATGCGCCGAACAACGCGCTCGTGATCGTCGTCGGGGACGTCTGGGCGGAAGAGGTGATGAGCATCATCGGTGAAAAGTATGGGAATATCCCGCTGGCACCGACACCGTCGCGTCTCTCGATGCAGGAGCCTCCGCAGAAAGAAGATCGTTCTATTACCATTACTCATCCCAAGGCAGTGAAACCGATTTCCGCACGCTTGTGGCATGTGCCGAGCGTGGAACATCCGGACTATCCGGCGCTTGCAGTTCTGGGCCGCATTCTGACATCCGGAAAGAGCGCCATATTGCGGGAACGGCTTGTGTACAGCGCAAAGGTCACCGAGCTGGTGGCTGATGCATTCAATTCGCGTGATTCCGGAATGTTTGAGTTCCTCGTGCAACTTGTCGACGGGATTCCCTACGACGATGTGCAGAATATATTCTTCGCCGCTGTCGAAGAACTGGCGCTTGGCCGCATCAGCGATGACCAGATGCAGGTTGTTAAGAACAATCTGCAGCGGGGACTGTATCAATCCATACTCTCGCAGTCAAATCTGGCCCGTAATCTCGGTGAGGGCTATATCATGGCGGATAATCTGGCGATGCAGTTCTCATTCATGAAGAGAACCGAACACACAACGGTTGCTGACATCCGGCGCGTCGCACGACAGTACATCCTGGACGCAAAGTCGACGCTCGGCCATGTGCTTCCCGAAGAAGGAGCGCGCACATGAATCTGCCGTCGATTGTGGACCAGCAGCTTTTTTATCAACAGGATTCGCGGACACCGATGACATCGGTGACCCTGGCGTTTCTTGGCGGCGGCTATCAGCAGGAAACCGATGAGACGGCCGGGCTGGCGCGTATCACGGCAAAAATGCTCTTCCGGGGAACGCGCACACGCAATCGGGAAGAACTGGCGCGTGCTTTCGAAATTCTCGGTGCGGACGTGTCCGCATCGGTCACCGAGACGGAATTCTTCATCACGCTCTCCGGATTTTCGAAAAATATCGATGCGCTTTTTGATCTCTTTTTCGAAGTTCTCAACAATGCACAGTTTCCGGAAAAAGAACTCGATCTGGTGAAACAGCAGCAGCTTCAAAGCATGGAAGCCTCGCTGCAAGAGCCGGAACGTGTTCTAATGCAGGCACATTCGTATACCCTGTTCGACGGCGGAAGAATGGGGATGATCGGTTCACGGTCTGCGACCAAGAATATCACGCGGCAGCAGGTCGTCGATTTCTACCGGATGGTGCGAACATGCAGCGTGATGTACCGTTCTGCTTTGACCGATCTGCCGGAGGAAGAAATCCGGCGTAAACTGGACCGGCTTTCGGAGGGGCGGACCAGGACCGGGTTTGTATTGAAGCCCGAAGAGGAGTATGCGTTGGCCGACGGACGTAAGGCGCTTCTCGTTCGATCGGATGAGGCGGCAAATGATCGGTTATTGTGGAGCCACTCTGCTCTTGCCGCCAACGACGATCGCCGTTTCGATCTCGGACTGGCACTCGATGCTTTCGGAAGTTTTGAAGGATATTTGTTCGATGTACTGCGGAACAAGAACGGCTGGTGCTATGGCGCCTACGCTTTTCAGATGAATGCGACGATTCGTCCCGGGCGCGTGGGATACTACGCGGATCCGTCCCGGAATAATTCGTCAAAACTGATCCCGGCGATGATGCAACTCATCGAGACATTTCCCGACGCTGAAGAATACAAGGAACGATTCATACAGCGTCCAATGACTTTCAAGAACAGATATAATTATCAACTCGATCCAAAATTCAAGTTATCGGCACAGTTGCATCGCGATCTGTTCGGGATTCCGATTCTATCCCGCGAGGAGTATTATGAACGCATTGACGCGGTGACTCCTATGACAACACGTAAAGTGCTTGATGATGTCATTACTCCACGCCGGATGTTCATGGTTTTCTACGGTGACAGCGATAGACTGGCGCCGATTCTCACAGCATTGGATTCGTCAATCTCAATTCGGGTGATAAAGAAGGAAGACTTGATCGACCCGTGATGCAGTACGAGTGCACAGAGAATGACAGTAGTTGAACGGAACTTTCCTGTGTCCTTGCCTTTTGCTTTCGGCGGATCCCGTTGTGGCAGAATGTAATCTTGCGGGCTATATTGGGGCGAGGATCCCGGAATATCCAGACTCAATTTCAGCCCAAAGGCAAAGGCCTTTCTTAAGCAGAAATATTCTCCGATATGCCGAATCTGTTCGAAAAACGGCAACTTTCCTATCCCCCAAAAACCAAACCACCTTGTCGGGGCTGCCAAAAAATCCGGATGCGGATTAGGGGAACTCTCCTGATTTCTTTTGCGTTATATATTTTGAATTTGAAATATATGCTCATCATCCAACCATTTCAGGAGGTTTTAATGCGTAACTATATTCTCTCAGCATTGCTTCTCATCGGTGCGACGGTATTTGCGGCAGACAACGGCGAGACCAAGTGGAAGTTCGACGTCTCCCACAGTTCCATTCAGTTTACAGTTTCGCACATGGTCATCTCCGAGGTTAGCGGAAAGTTCCCTGATTTCACCGGTTCAGTTGTATCAAAGAGTCCCGATTTTAACGGTGCCTCTGTCAATGTCGTCATCAAAGCGGGAAGCATCACCACCTCGAACGAAAAGCGCGACGCCCATCTTAAGGGCGCTGACTTCTTCGATGTCGAGAAATTCCCTGAGGCAACCTTCAACAGCACCGGTATGAAGAAAACCGGCGAGGGAACCTATCAGATTGCAGGGACGTTGACCATGCATGGAGTTTCCAAAGACGTTGTCTTGGATGCAAAATTCAAGGGTTCTGCAAAGAGTCCCTGGGGACAGAATGTTGCAGCATTCCGGGCGGCAACGAAAATCAATCGCGAGGATTGGGGATTGAAATGGAACAAAGCATTGGAAGCCGGTGGATTTTTGGTTGGACAGGAAGTGGAATTGGTGCTGACCGTTGAACTTGTTCAGCAGGTTTAGTATTTCCCGATCTTCCAGCTGAAAATGCAGAATGTGGGGTGTGGGAACGATACTCACACCCCGTTCTGGCTTCACCACCATCCCGCCTCCTCCTTGTTTCCCAATATTAGAAGTAGTACATTTGCTTTACTAAAACAGAGAATTCATCGATTCAGGCACATTTTAATGCCTTCCAAAGCAGCGGCGCGCAGTTCCCGGTATGGTAAGATCTTCGATCTCCTCTCTGAATATATTTTGGTGACAAATGATCGGGGACTAATCATCGACTCGAACAATGCGCTCGAGTCTTTGCTCAGCCGTGCGCCAACTCATGCTCCGATTTCAACAGTTTTTGATCTTTTTGTTCCCGAAGAAAGGGAGCGCTGTGCCCGTCTCTTGTCATTCCAGGGGGACGAGCTTTCGTTGCGATCGACGTGGGTTTTGGACGGAATCGCTCCTCTCGATGTAGAGATCCTTTGTCGGCGCCTCAGTTCAAATGGCAAAAAGCTTGTGGTCCTATTTGCAAAAGATATCACAGATCAACGGAGAAAAGAGCTGGACCTGCTGCGTTTCTCGGAAGTGATGCAGCATACGGTCAACCCGATCGAGATAACCGATGCCAGCGGCCGCATCATTTTTGTGAATCCCGCATTCGAGCGGGTGAGCGGCTATACCCAGGAGGAACTTCTCGGAAAGAATCCCGGTCTTCTCAACAGCGGCAAGCACAGTCACGAATTCTGGAAAGCCATTTGGGAGACAATTCTTGACGGTAAGGAATGGGTGGGCCAGGTTCAAAACAAGCGTAAAAGCGGGGAGCTATTTTACACGGAGTTAGTCATCTCGCCCATCATTGATGACTACAGCAAAGTGGTGGGATTTCTTGGTGCGCACCGGGATATTACGGAACAGAAAATGCTCGAGGAGCAGCTTGTCCGTTCGCAGAAACTGGAAACGTTCGGAACACTTGCCGCCGGCATTGCACATGAAGTCGGCAATCCCCTGACATCGATTTCATCTATCGTGCAGGTGATTCAACGCACGAGTAAGGACGAATTCGCGCAGGAGAAACTCGAACTCGTGAAAAATCAAGTCAACCGTATTGCAAAAATCATACGCGAACTGGTTGATTTCTCCCGGCCGTCGGCGTATGAGGTGAAACTGTCCAATGTTAACGCGATCATCCGCGATGCGATGAATATTGTGCAGTACGGAAAGAAAGTACACGACTTCATTTTTGAGCTGGAATTGGATGACCCTCTTCCGCACATTGCCGTTGTGCCGGATCAACTGGTGCAGGTGTTTCTCAATATTCTTATGAACGCGGTGGACGCTTGCGCTTTGAATAAGGGACACATCCGCATTGTGAGCAGAAACATCGGCGGCGCCATCGCCGTGACCATTCAGGACAACGGACATGGTATTGCCGAAGAGGATCGAAATAAAATCTTTGACCCTTTCTTCACCACAAAAGAAGTGGGAAAAGGAACGGGGCTTGGCCTCTGGGTCAGCCTCGGCATCGTCAAGAATTTCGGCGGCGATATCCGTGTGGAAAGTCAGCCGGGAACAGGAAGTACGTTTACCATAGAACTGCCATTGAAAGGAACTGCAGATGTCGGATAGAATTCTGGTTGTGGATGATGAGGAAATTATTCGTGATTCATTGACATTTATTCTCCGGAAAGAAGGATACGAAGTCGATGAGGCGAAGAACGGCCAGGAGGCATTTGAAAAAGTCTCTGCAATTTCATACGACATCGTTATCACTGATATCGAGATGCCGGAAATGCGCGGAACGGAGCTCCTTGCAAAAATTGCCGCCCGATCGCCGCAGACTTTTGTCATTATTATCACAGCGTATGGGTCCATCGAGACCGCTATTGATGCGCTTCGCAAGGGCGCATACGACTACATCCTGAAGCCGATCGAGTTTGACAATATGCTCATTCGCGTCAAAAAACTTCTGGACCACCGGGATCTGGCGCTGGAGAACTCACTCCTGCGGAAGGAGATCAACCGGCAGTATGATTTTCATCAGATCATCGGCAGCAGCCCGGCGATGCAGCGGGTGTTCGACGTGATTCAGAAGGTTGCGAAGAGCGAAGGCACGGTGTTGATCAGCGGTAAGAGCGGTACGGGAAAGGAACTGGTGGCTCGCGCGATTCATTATAACAGTAAACGACAGTATAAACGATTCGCAGCCATTAATTGCGGCGCCATCGTCGAAACGCTGTTTGAAAGTGAATTGTTCGGACACAAGAAAGGGTCATTTACCGGCGCCGTATCGGACAAGGACGGCATTCTGAAAGTTGCGGAAGGCGGGACCATCCTGCTGGACGAGGTGACGGAAATACCATTCCACCTGCAAGTGAAACTTCTTCGTGCGCTCGAACAGCGGGAGATTTTTCCGATCGGCGGGAATGATGCGATAAAGATCGATGTGCGCCTCGTCGCCGCGACGAACAAGAATATTCGCGAAGAGGTTGCCGCCAATCGCTTCCGGGAAGATCTTTTCTACCGTCTGAATGTCGTGGAAATTCATCTGCCGAGTCTGACAGAGCGGGCGGATGATCTTCCTCTGTTGATCAACCACTTCATCGAGTTGTACCGGAACCAGATGGGGAAAAACATCAAGGGCGTGACCAATCAAGCCATGAATGTGCTGATGCACTATCAATGGAAGGGAGAAGTCCGCGAACTTCAGAACGTCATCGAGCGTGCCATTATCTTCTGCGATTCGGACTATATCGATGTGCAGCACCTGCCGGACTACATGCATACGCTCTCCAATGAACCCGGTCTGGAGCCGTCGTTCGGAGCTTCCCTGAAGGACGCAACGAAGAACTTCATGCGGCGGCATATTCTTCAGGTGCTTCAACGCCACGTGTCCGACAAAGAGGCGGCGGCAAAGGAACTCGGTATCAGCCTCTCATCGTTGTACCGGAAAATGGACGAACTCCACATTCCGGTAAAACAGCCATGATGAAGCACATCGCGTTCTTCGAAACAACGCAGGCGGAAGAATCTTTCCTCCGCAAACGGCTTGCGAAAACGTACCGCCTGCCGAATTCTCGAAAGCGGATGCCGTGTCCGTCTTTATTTACTCCCCTCTCAAGAAAGAACTGATGGCGAAGATGAAGCATCTGCGCCTCATTGCCACGCGAAGTACCGGTTTCAATCACATCAATGTCAAAGAAGCCCGCCGCCGCATCACGGTGGTGAATGTTCCGTACTGCGATGAAAACACCGTCGCGGAACATACGTTTGCGCTCATTTTGTCGCTGTCGCGTAATATTCTGATGAAAATGGAGAACGTCATCCTGACGCCGCATATGGGTTTTGACAGGATCGAAGCGGTGAAGCGCATCCTGTTGACGACGGTGGAGAATATTGTTGCCTTTGATCGCGGCACTCCGCAGTACGTTGTGGCGGCCGAGTAGGAGAACAAAGTCTTCCTACCGATGTTATCCTGCACCAACAGGCTGGTCAGGAACATCACCTTCGTTTTTTCCGTGACACAAAAAGTCTCTAGGTTGGACCTGATCGCGCGACCTCCTTTCTAACAACTCGTACAGAATGACTCCCGGCTCCGCCGTCATTTGACCGGGAATGATGTATTCGCTATATTATGCGAATACTTTTCCATCAGAGGACTACTATGACCCGTTTCGCAATTCTTGCCGTTTGCATGATGCTGGTATCCGGTTTTCTTCAGGCACAGGAGGAGGTCAAGACAACCATCCGCCTTGTTCCGCAGCCGCAACGCCTAACGGTCAAAAAGGGAATATTCAAGATCGTGTCTTCGACGAGAATCGTTCTCGGCAGCGATTCGAAAGATGAACGCTTTGCTGCATCGCTCCTGGATGCCGAACTGCGGACGATGAAAGAAATGCAGTTGAAGATTTCAGGGGAGAAAATGGTCCGGAAACTTCCAGCGAGCACAATCTTTATCGGATCGTCTTCGTCGAAATACGGAAAACTCTTTCTCTCCGCCCGGAAGGAAGCCCTGACTGTGCCGATGAAGGCGGAGGGGTATATCCTCGACGTCGACCCTGCCGGCATCACCATTGTGGCGGAATCGGAGGCGGGGAAATTCTACGGCGTCATGTCGCTGCTGCAATTGCTCCGTCAGGAAAAACGCAGCATCGTTGTTCCGGCAATTACCATACACGACTATCCTTCAGAAAAAATCCGCGGCATTTCGGATGACATCAGCCGCGGCCAGGTATCGTCGCTGGAGAACTTCAAAAAAATTATTCGAATACTCGCGCGCTACAAGTTAAACGTCTATTCGCCGTACATCGAAGACATGTTTGTTTTCAAAAGCCATCCGCTGATCGGCAAGGGGAGGGGTGCGCTGACGGCGAAAGAAGTGAAGGAACTGGACGCCTATGCCGGACAATTCCATGTTGCGATGATCCCGGTGTTTGAGACGCTTGGCCACTGGGAGAATATTCTCGCGATGCCGGAATATGTCGAATACGGGGAGTTTCCCGGAGCGCATACGCTCAATGTTTCCGATGAGCGCACGTACAAGATGTTGGATGAAATGATCGGCGAATTGGCAGAAGCATTTTCATCACCGGTCTTCAATATGGCGGCGGATGAATCGTGGGATGTGGGACTCGGTGCCAGCAAAAGTCGCGTCGAGAAATCCGATATTGCCACCGTCCATGCGGAGCATTACAAGCGGGTACTGGCGATTCTGAAAAAACACGGCAAAAGAGCCTGGATGTATGGAGATGTCATCCTGAATAATCCGGCGATACTGGATAAGATACCAAAAGATATAACCGTCGTGGATTGGCATTACAGCTTGGCGGAGCGCTATACAAGCCCGACCGTCTTCCGGAAGGCGGGTTTTCCATTCGTGGTGAGTCCGGCGATATGGAGCTTTACGGGACCGTTTCCGAATTACTGGCATTCATTTGCCAATATCGAACGCTTGAATCGCGATGGAGTTGAGAGCGGATCGCTCGGGCTGCTGACATCCAATTGGAATGACTATGGCGGCGAAGCGCTGCGCGAACTGAATTATCTCGGCTATGCCTGGACCGCCGAATGTGCATGGAATCTCGGGCAGGCTGATGCTGCGCGCTGTCAGGAGGGATTCTTCAGGGATTTCTTCGGAACGGAAGATGTGCAGGGGATCATGAGTGCGTATGCGATGCTGTCTGATCCCACCAATCAATATCACTGGAATGAACTCTGGCGCCATCCACTGGTGACACTGCGTGCACCGTCCCGGGAAGATCGTCCATCGCTTCCACTTCGCGGGCAGAGTATTGTCTCGACAATGCCGCTGGTGCAGAACTTACTGGCGGAGGCAACTGCCAAGGTGAAGCAGAATCGCGACCATATTCAATACCTTGAATTTGTTGCGCGATTGAATCTCTGGTTTGCGAAGAAGTTGACACTGCAGGAAGAAGTGAGGCGATTCGCGGCAAACATACCGGCGAAAGATACGGTGAGGCTTGGATTTCAAAAGCGATGCTCGGATCTGGTTGCAGAACTCACAACCCTAAAATACTCGTTCGAACGCCTCTGGCTTCTCACCAACAAGGCGGCCGGCATCGAATATCTCATGAAGCGGTATGACCGGCAGATTGCTGCATGGGAAGATATTGTCGGACAGCTTAAGCGTGGAGATCTTGTTCTCAATCCGTTGATCGAAAGTGAGTGGATCTACCATCCGGATGCGCATCCCGGCGCGGATTCTGTGCAGGTGAAAAAAGTGTGCTTCCGTAAAACATTCATCACTCCAAAGGACGTGCAATCGGCGAAACTGCAGTTGATCGGCGATACGCATGCATCCTGCTCCGTTAACGGGAAGCCTGTCGGTGAAGTGTACGCACGTCGATCGATCTCCCTCTTGCTGGAACATCAGCGCGTGAAGGTGTTCGATATCACGCCGTTCCTTGCCGATTCACTGAACGTGATTGCGATTGAGGCGGAAGCGTTTGCACCCACGGCGTCTGCCGGAGTGAACATCTACGCGGAAGTCAAAAATAAAAGCGGTGCCGTGCAGAGGATTATGACCGATTCGAGCTGGACGCTCAGCACGAATCCTGCTCCGGAGTGGAAATCCGCCTCGTTCGCCGATGCTCAGTGGCTGAAGGCGTCCGTGAAGCCATACCCGTTTTCGATTACTAAACCTGACTTCGAAGCCGGCCGTGCATCATGGATCGAGCGATAGATCGAGTTGCGTTTCAGGCATCTCTCTGTGGCTATCTGTAAGGGACCTCG
>JAPLFO010000189.1 GCA_026390635.1 Ignavibacteriales bacterium | reverse complement strand
CCTCTTTGTCATCGCGTATCCATACGCCACGCCGAGGTTCGCATTCATTCCCTGTCCCAGCACCGGCACCCTGCAGCCCAGCGGCGCCAACGCGATGAATGCTGCAAGTGACGACTTACTCGCCGACAGTCCCGTTTTTCCGGTCGGAAGACTCACTCCGCCGTTCAGCCAAATCTTGTCTCCGGGGACGACGTAGGAAGCTGCAATTCTTGTATCCCCGAATCCCGAGGCAGACTCGTCAGCATCCTTGACAGTGACGGGAATATTCGAGACTGAAACAAGAAGCCGGTTTGCAAGCGGAAAGGTCGCGGAGACGGGAGCCGACAACTGGGAGAGTGTTTTCTTTCTGCCTGCTGAATCTTTCAGACTCCACGACTGCTGGACAACGCCGAATGTGATTCCGGAGAGTCCCCGGAAGAGAAACCGATCATCGGCCCGGGTTCCGGTTTGCGCCGGCAGCAATGACGCTGAGAAGAACAATAACAGGACGAGAGTGCAATATGGCCGCATGTCTTTCACTTATCGTACCAGCATCAATCGACGAACTGAAGAGAATCTCCGAGGTACCGTCCCATGTCACTTGGTACCGCCCGATGGGCTGTGCCTGCTGCACGAGCGTCTTAATGCGCTGTCCCAACACGTTCACAATCTGCAATCGCACCATGCCGCTGTGGCCAAGCGAGTAGCGGACTTCAGTGGAGGGATTGAACGGATTCGGAAAATTCTGCTCCAGTGAGAAGTCGAGAGGTATCAGGGGAATACCATTTGTATGATTTCGTACAAATTCTTCGGTTCCTGCGACGAGGCGGAACAAGCGCGCCGGTTCGTTGCTCTTCAGGACAAATGAATATCCTGCATCGGCGTCGTACACTCGTTCCGCTTTCATGTCGACGATGTACGTGCGGAAGGAAGCGGGATACTCCTCTCTTTTCAACACTGAGAGTAATCGGTTTTCCAAATTGATCGGTGCGCACTTCAAGATCCCAATACGCTCCGCTCTGTGCCGGAGCATGGAAGTCCACCGCATATCTTCCGGCATGTCGCTTCCACTGTGCATTCAGGAAGGAAAGTGCAACATAGCCGTTCGGATTGGTCGGGGGTTCGGAAATGTCAAGCACGTCCCATTCATTCTGCGCGTCATACTTCACGCCGGCAAAATTGTCGGCATCTCCCGCATTTCCGTTGGAGGCAGCCGCACGGAGCATCCATTCATCGGCGCCGAGTGCAAATGCAGACACCGCAGACTTTCGAAGGGGCGTCTGAACCGGAACCGGATTGATCCTCACCGCCCGTGGAAGCGTATCGAGGCTCTTCACAAAGTAGCCGGCAAACGGCTCCATGACCAGCGTGTCCATGACATATCCTTTGCCGGTGAACTGCCAGAGCGCCCGCTCCGTGAAATTATGAAAAGAATTTTTCCAGCTGAGCGGGTACGGGAATGGATTGCCGATAAGATTCCATCCGGGCTGGAGTGTGATAGCGAAGGTATCCTGCGCTGCCGACACGTTCGCCACACCCAGAGTGAGGGTTTTCTCGCCCCGCGTGATAAGCCAGTATCCCAATCCGCGTCGAATGTCCTTGAAGTCAGCCGGAAATTCCATGTAGCGTTGTTCAGCGGCGTTCCATTGCCCGAACAAACGCCAGTTCATCGCATCAACCGGCCCAAGATCTTTGAAGATCGAGATCGCGGCAGTGTCGGAAAGGTCATAGGGAATGCTGATGATGCGGTACTCTTCGCGTGGTGTCGGTTGCGGCATTGTCACCTCGTAGTTCTCCTTCGTGCCGAAAACATTGAGGGCAAACTGAAGATTCTCACGTGCCAGCAAACCAAATGGCAGATCCCATCCTTTGCCGACTTCAATGTCGTTGGCCCAGCAGTCAAGATCTGCCAGGACGAGGATCTTTCCGCTGCCGATCGGGGCAATCGCTCCCACAACCGCAGTTCCGGTGATGGTGTCTCCGGCGGGAGACACCAGCGAAGGCGCATCGACAATCAACAAAGCAGCTGCTTTGGTAGTATCGACCATGAGACGTGTTGTGCCGAAAAACTGCAGTTGATCGGCATTGACAAAATATGGACCGGAGCGGACGGATATCACGTCCACAGGAGCGATCGGCGTCTTCGGCAACGGCTTCCGCAGATCGCGCAGCAACGTCTGCTCCAATTGTATGCCCGGATCAGATTTCCATCGCACGCCGGACGTGTCTCTCAGAATCGCATTCAGAATTCCCGTTCCGCCAGAAGACGAATTGCCGAGCAGTACCAGAAGTCCGCCTGCATTGACGAAGGCCTGGAGAGAATCCACATCCGCCGCAGCATAGTTCGTCTGCGGACCGGCAATGAGAACCGCATCTATCCCGGACGGCGCCAGTATCCCGTTCGGGTGCACCACTCCGATGCCGGCACGTTCGAAACTTGCAAGCAGCATCGCATAGTAGTCCTGAATATTCCTGACCGACGTGTCAAACGGAGACGCGAAGCCGTGAATATTGTCCAGCAATATTTTTTTGGAGAACAGGATGTGAAGGAAGCCGGCACCCTGAAGAGTAAACGCATGCGGCAGATATCCTTCATCATTGGTGCCGATCGTGATCGTTCCCTGGTGCACACCCGCCGCAGCCGGGACGAAGCGGATAGCCAGCACGGTGTCGCGACCGACCGGAATAGTGAGCGATTCACCGGCTCTCAGCGGAGTAACAAAGGATGTATTGCTCTGCGACAGCAGACGAACCACTGCCGGCTGCGATCCTTCTTTGTTCGAAATCGGAAAAGCAATAGCGGTATCCCGGCCCACCAACACCGATCCAAAATCATATTCTGTTTTTGCAGCGAAATGCTGTGCAACGGCTGTTCCGTGGACTTCGATCGTCGCCAGCGGGAGTGCGGGATCTGTCGTCTGGAAAGTCAAGTACGCATTCTTCACTCCCGCTGATTGCGGAGTGAAGGTCAGCTGCAGCATTGCCACTGCACCGGCTTCGATAACAAAAGACGTTCCACCCGACGGCGACGCATTCTTCAGCAGGAATGATTGCGAAGAATCGACCATCGATATCAACTGAAGGATGACCCGCTTTGCCCCTGTCTTGTTGCTCAGTGTAAACGATGTGTCCGTCGAAACACGGAGCGGCTGGGCTGCAAAATTGATAACGGCAGGAACCGTAAGCTTCGGCAGGACACCATAGTCCAACCGCACCGCACCGTGGTCACTTCCAATGTACTGCACATTGCTGTTTAGTGGATCGTCGGTAGCCGCAAGATACGTGATCGGCATACGGGGATCAGGATCGTCGAGCCGTAACCAGTTCTTCCCTGCATCAGAAGAGTGGAAAATTCCATCTGGTCCGGATACAAACAGGAACGATGGATCCACGCGGTCGATCGAGATGTCCACTCCATGTACGTTCAGCGGCAACCACGTCCCTCCGCCGGTTGTTGTCCGGTAGATGGTGGAGGCATGAATGCCGTGCAAGTCCGGCACGGAACCGAGATAGATCTGATTCTTGTTTCCCGGCGTGAATGTCGGGCTCAGGTACCGTACGGAATCGTTACCCGATGTTCGGGGAAGATCGCCCGATAGGTCGGTCCATGTCACGCCAAAGTCTGTAGAACGGTAAAATCCCCGGCCGGCGTAGTAGAGTGCCTCTCCATTGTCGGGATCGAACTCGATATTCTCAACGCCCGACCCCTCCGCAACAACCTCCGGCAGGTTGATATTCTGCCAGTTGGCACCGCCATCGATGCTCCTTTGAAATCCAAACGCCGCGGATTCAAGCACGAGGCTATTGGAACTTGCCGGCGAAACGCGCAGTGTTACTTCATTGTCATTCGTAAACTTGCTCCAGTTTTTCACATACCCTTCACGGAGCAGCTCGCTCCATTCGTCTCCTCCGTTGGTCGACTTGTACACGTTGTACACGCCACCGGCATAGACCGTACGATCATTGTGAGGATCGGTGGTGATGGTGGTGATGTACGGGTTTGTAATCCCTTTCGATATGCGCTCCCAGGTCTTTCCTTCGTCCTGCGACCGATACACACCGCCTCCGAACGTACCGGCAAAAATGGATTTCCTGGTTTTGTTTTGAATGATGCCGACGTTGCGGACGAACCCAAAATTCAGGCCCTTGGTGGACTCCTGCGGAAGCCAGGTATTTCCCGAATTTTTACTGATCAACAGTCCGGCAGACGATGCTACGTATATCTTCGCCTGGTTTGAATTCGGGATGAAGAGCGAGAATACGTCCACACCATATGGAAAAGTGAAAAGCGGCGACCAAGTCTGCGTAAAAAATAACGAACTCAGTGTCGTGTACATAAGTCCATTCTTCACCGGACCTGCCCGGCCGTTCCAATCGTATCCGGACAATCCAATAAAGGCGCTGACGGTCGTCCCTTCCAACACCAACCCGACACTCTTTAATATGCCGTCATAAGTCGGAATCTTGTACCAATGATCGGGTTTAAAAACTCCCTCCCTGTATACGATTGGCCCAAGCAGCGTTCCAGCTGCGTAGATGGATGTGCGTGTCGTGTCACGCGTCGTATCAGCAATGATCGTGAGAGAGCGAATGCTCTTGTACGGAAGGCTGTCCAGTCCTTCATTGAATGATTCCCATGTCAGTCCGGCGGTGCGCGAGCGGAAGAGCCCGTCGGATTCCGTTCCAGCAACCACACAGAGACTGTCCTTCGATGCCGCCGAATATGGATCAATGACAAGCCCCGTAATCGATGCCGGCATGCCGATATTTTGCTGAAGGTAGTGCGCGCCGCCGTCGATGGATCGCTTCACGCCGATTGCGTCGCCAAAGAAAATGATATCGGGGTTGAGAGGATGGACGGCGAGACTGAGCGTCCGCTGAGTGAATGCGCTCAGATTCCAGATTGCACCTCCATCGGTGGATTTGTAGAGACCCCAATCTGTCGCCGCGTATGCGGTCAAAGGTTTCACGGGAGAGAACACGATGTCGTTGACATTACCGGCGTTCTCCTGCATCCGCTCCATCACGACGCCGCTCCATGATTGTCCGCCGTCGACAGACCGGAAAATTCCGCGGTCACGAATTCCGACAAGGACAATTGCGTCATCCGGAGTCCCTTTGACACAAGTGATGATTCCTCCTGCAGGTCCGAGCTGAACGATTGGCGACAACTTCGAATCTGCAACGCTCCGCCCTGCCAACAGACTGCACGCTGCGAGAAGGATCACTGCTCTCAGAACGTTTCGGATTTTCACGCTTCGAGAGTTCATTTCGGCGGTTCCATCGGAGATGGAAGCGGTTTCACCACGGTGGCCGGCGATGATGGTTGCGACACGGCGGTTGGTGTAAATCCTGCATTGACATTTGTCGCCGTGGATGTCATGCGTTCATTGACGGCACCGGCATTTTCCATGGCGGATGCGCTGCTGGGAGGAGGCGGAGGAGGTGGCGGCGGCGCTGCTGTCGCAACCGGTGTCGATGTCGCGGCAGAACTCGGTCCGCCGGACGTCGATACTGACGATGATGTCACTCCTGTTACCTGTTGAGTCCGCTGGGCAGATACCATACTTGAACGTGCTTGCGTGAAACTGGGGTCAGTGGCAACGGCTGAGGCATAGGCCTGGGCCGCCTCGCTATACATGCCCCTGTCCTCCAGATCCAACCCGCGGGAGTATTGGAGGAACGCAAAGAAACTTTCGGTCGGAATAGTCAGGATCGCTTCCCGTTCATCGTCGGAGATTGTGATCTTGAGTTCACGGAGCACCTTGAAAACGAGGTCTTTCTCCAAACGGATGAAGTCCTTCATATTTCCTGTGATGTCGGTGGTTACGTCCAGCCGGCCCGTTTTTGAGCGCGCAACGAGAGCATCGAGGCGTACCCTGTCGGACGTCAGATCGAAGAACGAGCCTTTCAGCAGGCGATTTGCGCCCAGCAACTTGCCCATACGCGGTGCGGATTTGTCATCGACGAGACCGGACTGGCCGAATTTCAATTCCTCTATCATTTTTTGCATCCGGATACGCTCAATGACGCGGAGAGTTTTCACCTTCGAAAGATCGGTAATCAGCATTTCCGCGATCCCCTTCTGCAGTGGATCAAGATTCCGTTGAGTCCCTTTGTTTTCGAAATAGAGGACGGCGACGGTATTTGCCGGAACGGATGCCGTTTCCAGTCGGGCTTCTTCGGCGACCGCTTTCTTCGCTTCCGCTTCCATTTGCCGGGCGTAGAGAATTTTTACCCGCGCAGCCACCAGCTCCCGGAATTCCCCAAACAGGGTCATATCCATGTAACGCCGATAGTACTGGATTGCTTTGTTCAGTTCAGAAAGGTTCTCATAACTGGATGCCAGATAATAGACACACTGATCGTCATCGGCATCAACAGCAAGGGATTTTTCGAAATATGGCGCCGCTTCCGCATAGCGCTTCTTATTGTAATTACCGACTCCGAGGTATTTCAGAAAAAGTGCATCGTCCGGATCAGATGGAAGGTTGCGCCGGGAAAGCGCGATTGCTTCGTCATTTCGGCCCGATTGGAGCAGCTGCTCGGCAACATCATACATCGAAGGAGCGCAGGAAATCCAGGTGAGAGATATCAGAAAGAGGAGGAACGCCAATACATGCTTCATAGAGCGCCGTAGAATGATCCGCGTGACGTGACATGTGCTTCCAACGCTTAATATTGAAAAAAAAGAGGTGTATGTCAAGGTAACTGATTTTCCCATTGAAAGCGTTCCCTGAGTTCTCTTCTGTATCAACCACTAAAATAGAGAGTTCCGGGACTCTTCCTATGAGCGGCGTCACGCCTCGGGGCGGGGGCCATTGGGGCTCTATTGCGTGACGTCTATCACACAATCCGGCTCCTGATACCGGGAGTTGTTGACACGGGAGGTGACGGGATATGTCTGCATTCCTTCCGATGGAGCCGGCTGCAGAAGCATGCGGAGTGAATCGACATCATTGTTCGATCTGTCGAGCCATTGATCAAATTCCGGCTCGGACAAGATCACCGGCATACGGTGATGAATCCCGCGCATAACTTCATTAGCGTCCGTCGTGATGATGGAAAAACTTGGCCGTTCGTCGCCTGTTTCACTTTTCCAGATTGAGTAGACGCCTGCCATCATAAAGATAGCTTCGTCCCGTCGATGGATGAACATCGGCGTCTTTGTACCGGCATCCCGTTTCCATTCATAGAATCCATCGGCAGGGATCAGACAGCGGTGGTCTTTGAAGTACGGAGCGAAAAGCTTGCTTGTCGTGATTGTTTCCGCGCGGGCATTGAATGAGGCGAATTTCATATCCGGCTTGCCGCTCTTCGACCAATGCGGAATCATCCACCACGTTGCATCGCGAATCGCCAATTCTTCCGGAGATTGAAATACGATAGGGAGTCGCTCAGTCGGCGCTGCATTGTAGTGCGGCGCTGCAAGAGCCGGAGTGATCTGTTTCTCCATCTCCCGCAGCATCGCAAATGTCGCGAAGATTTTTTTTCCATTGATGATGGCATATCGCCCGCACATCGATTGCTTCCTTTCATTCGGCCAACTATGAGATCTACTTGAATTGATATCCACAATCATCCAGGGGAAGAAGAGGCATCACCTCGCCGTTGTGTTCGAGCCTGAATCTCAGCTGCTCCAGAATTTCATTTTTCGTTACCGGAGCGTCAACTCCGATGAGCCTTGGAACGAGTCCGCCAAAATCAAAGAGCCCGAGCCTCGGCACCTCAATCAGTGTCACCTCCTGTTCCCGCGGAATACCTGCCCGTTCTTTCGCAATCCTGATAGCCGTTTCCAGACCGCCGATCACGTCAACCAATCCAATTTCTTTGCCCTCGGTACCGGAATAGACATGGCCTTGCGCGATACTGTCGATTTCGGCGATTGTCTTTTTCCGCCCTGAAGCCACTTTTGCGACAAATTCCTTGTAGAACGTTTTGATGCTGCGCTCCATCACCTGCCGTTCTTCAACAGTTAAATTCCGGTCCGGCACACCCAGCCCGACAAACGGCAGTGCAAATCCGTAGCCAAGGTCCGCATGGCCTCCCGCTTTCACAAAGTCCACAGACATGCCCAGCGATTCTTTCAGTCCTTTGTTGTACATCCAGCCGCCGATAACGCCGATGGAGCCGGTAATCGTGGTCGGCGCAGCAACGATGGTATCTGCGTACATGGAAAGCCAGTACCCGCCGGATCCGGCCACATATCCCTGTGAAACGATGACGGGCTTCTTCCCTTTCGCTTCTTTCAATGCTTCTGCGATGTAGTCCGACGCGAGAGCATCGCCGCCGGGAGAATCAACGCGCAATACGATTGCTTTTACTTTTGGATCTTTGACTGCACTCTGGACCATTCGAACAAGCGACCTGGCGTTAATGCCGGCATCCATCGCACATTCACCGAGTGCATACATCACGACGATCTCGGGCTTTGCAGCCCAGTGGTCGTCCCGTGGCAGCCGAAAAGCGTTCAGCGAACCGGGCCCGACGAGATCTTTCTTCTCGCCCTCCAGCTTTTCAACGATATCGTTGATATTCACAGCGCGTGCCAGCGTGTCGACAAGCTTGTTGCCGATCGCTTCCTGGGGCAGGAAGATAAATTTGTTGTTCACCATTTCATCGAACTGCTGCGGTGTAATGCCCCGTCCGTCGCAAATATCCTTCCGTGCCTGTGCAAAGTACGCATCGACCAGATGCTGGCGCTGTTCCTTGTCTGCCGGAGACATCTTGTCATTCACATACACTTCATTTGCAGATTTATATTTGAAGAATCGCCACTCATCATAGGCCAGTCCCAGCTTTTCGAGCGTCCCCTTCAGAAACGTTCGACCCATGAGAAATCCTTCCGTGCTGATCGTCCCGAGCGGGTCCATCACGATTTTATCAGCCACGGATGCGAAATGATAGAGGTCGATACCGCCTCTGTCTATGAAGACAATGACATGCTTTCCGGATTTCTTGAAGTCTTTGAGCTTCTCACGAACTTCCCACAGTTTTTCACGATCAGCAGCCATCCCGGATGTATTGATGACGATGCCGGCGATCGCGGGATCGTGCTTCGCTGCCTCAATCGTCTGCAGCAGATCCAGTAATGTTTTGGAATTGTCAAACAGTTGGAATTTTTGATAGCCCAACGACCCGTTAAGATTCAGCGACAGCATTTCTTTCTTCTGTTGGAAGTACGTCCGGATGATATTCCGGTCGTATGCTCCCACGCGCACGGCATACGTGGTAGTGCCGACATTTTGTTTGTCATCCATATTTGTTGTCGATGAGAAACCGGCTGATCCCAGACTGATCTGGATTCCAACTGAGGCGGTCTGATGCTCAAAGTATCTGCCAATGATACGAATGCCCGGGAGCGGTTCGGCGATAGCTCCGGCGCTCCACGTCGGCTCGCCGGGAATTGCCGCTTTCCGCAGTGCATAGTCCGCGAACAGAGTCACAAGCTGATTCCCGAAGGGACGCGCAGCCCCTTCAAACTGGTATTGGGCATTGGCAACAGTACCGAATCCGATAGCGCTCGCACCCAGCGACAGATAATCGTTCGGCCGCGTCGTCATTCCCAGCGCAAACTGATTTGTACGTCGCAATGCATCCTGATCACCCGTGCTCCAGTGATACCCCGCACCCACACTCATCGCCTCACTTCCACCGGCAAGAGAGAACGAGTAGTCTGTCACTGTGCCGAGCGGAGTCGCGTTGTGAATCGCCCCAAATCCGACGTTCGGCGCAGTAAGAAACGCACCCCAGCGCTTTCCATATCCTTTCGCTTTATTCCCGTCGGACCAGGCAAAGAGCATATCCAATTGATCCGACTTGGTGAGTGCGGCAGGATTGTCGAATCCGAAAAGACCGTACTTGAGTGCGACGGACGGTGCCGGATTGAAATCATTGTAGTAATAGCTCGACGGTGCGCCGGATTGTGCAGTAAGAGACGCAAAACCGAGCAACAGAGCGGCGGAGAGTGTCATAACGTGTTTCATCTTTTACTCCTCATCATAGATTCAATTTCCGCGGACTCCCTCGGAATTTCATTCGTCAAGATTTCGCAGCCGGTCTCTGTTACCAGCACATCATCTTCAATGCGAATGCCCACACCCCGCTGCCCCGCTGGTACATCGTCGGCGTTCACCGGGACGTAGATGCCGGGTTCAACAGTCACCACCATTCCCGCCCGCAGCACATCGGACGATGAAACATCATGGACATCGAGACCCACCGCATGTGTCACTCCGTGCAGGATGAATTTGCCGAAGCCTTCCCGCTTGATAACTTCCGACGCTTTGCGATCCAGATCGCCAAGTGTCGTTCCGGGTTTGATGATGGCGAAGACTTCATCCTGCGCCCGCCGTACGGCATTATATATTTTTTTCTGATCGGCGCTGAACGTCCCGCCGACAGGAAGAGTACGCGTAACATCCGCCGCGTACCCGGCATATTCGGCACCGACATCCATGACCACCACCTCGCCGGCTTCCATGATTCGCAAGTTGGCATCATAATGGGGAATCAACGAATTGGGGCCGGAGCCGATGATGGACGAGAACGCCAGTCCGGACGCGCCCTGGCGTGTCATCTCGTACTCCACCTCTGCCTGAAGTACCGATTCCCTGAGTCCGGGAGCGCAACGCTGCGCCGACCGGCGGATGCCGTCACCGGTCATTGCGATGGCTTTTCTCATCATCCGGATTTCTTCACCGCTTTTAATCTCACGCAATCGTGAAAAGAGAGATGTTGCGGTTTTGAGTTTCGTACCGGGATTTCTTTCCTCGAACGCTTTCCGTGTTTCACGGTCGAGAAACATTGCACGGTCATTCACCCAGTCCGATACAAACCGGATATCCGGTGCTGAGTAGTATACCATTTGTGCCCCAGCTGCACTCTGTTTGAACAAGGGCTGAAATGCACCGACATCCAGGACGGTATCACATCCTGCATTCAAAGATGTCGTGCCCTTGGGCACAAAAAGAATGGAGCGTACATGTCTGTCCCCAAGTTGAATCCCTTTCGGAGCAAGCAGGAAGTAACATCCCTGATGCGTTACCCCGGTAATGTACAGGAAGTTACTTTCCTGCCGGTACGGATAGCCGACATCATTTGTGCGCTGATGCGTCTCCGACGATTTCATCGCGAGAACCGAAGCGGTATCGAGCAGGTGGGCAAGGTGCACGATGCGCGACTGATATTCCTGCTGTGAGAATCTTTCTTGAGCGCACAGCAGCGGACACAGAAGCGCAAGCAATGCAATAATTTTCTTCATGGCGTCACGGGAGAATTGACCCGATAAGTTCGGAGAGTTTTTTTCTACTCATCCACCGGTCTGTCCGCAAACGCACGCGGACTCCATCGTCTGCGGATCAGATCATGCGCCGGATAGATTGTTCCAGCGTCTTTCGATATGCGTCACTCCACAAGT
>JAPLFO010000172.1 GCA_026390635.1 Ignavibacteriales bacterium | reverse complement strand
CCTTTCAAACCCAGGTAAGGTTCTTCGCGTTGCATCGAATTAAACCACATGCTCCACTGCTTGTGCGGGCCCCCGTCAATTCCTTTGAGTTTCAACCTTGCGATCGTACTCCCCAGGTGGAATACTTAATGCGTTAGCTTTGGCACCGAGTCTCACGACCCGACACCGAGTATTCATCGTTTAAGGTGTGGACTACCAGGGTATCTAATCCTGTTTGCTCCCCACACTTTCGAGCATGAGCGTCAGTAATAGGCTAGGCGACCGCCTTCGCAACTGGTGTTCTTCATGATATCTACGCATTTCACTGCTACACCATGAATTCCATCGCCCTTTCCTACACTCAAGGTCTACAGTATCGAAGGCAGTTTTACAGTTAAGCTGTAAGATTTCACCCTCGACTTATAGACCCGCCTGCGCTCCCTTTACACCCAATAAATCCGGACAACGCTCGGATCCTACGTATTACCGCGGCTGCTGGCACGTAGTTGGCCGATCCTTACTTTAGAGGTACCGTCAGTCCGCCCAAGGCGGAGATTCTTCCCTCTCTACAGAAGTTTACGACCCAGAGGGCCTTCATCCTTCACGCGGCGTCGCTGCGTCAGACTTTCGTCCATTGCGCAATATTCCTCACTGCTGCCTCCCGTAGGAGTCTGGACCGTGTCTCAGTTCCAGTGTGGCTGATCATCCTCTCAGATCAGCTACCCATCGTAGACTTGGTGAGCCGTTACCTCACCAACTATCTAATGGGACGCAGGCTCATCTATTGGCCCCTTGCGGGATTTAACAACATATCCATGCGGATCCGCTGCATCATCCGGTATTAGTCCCGCTTTCGCGGGGTTATCCCAGTCCAAAAGGTAGATTACCTACGTATTACTCACCCGTGCGCCGGTTTCCCGGGATATTGCTACCCCGTTCTCCCTGACTTGCATGTGTTAGGCACGCCGCCAGCGTTCGTCCTGAGCCAGGATCAAACTCTCCGTTGTAATTCAATTGCTTGAGTTATCAACTAAGAGAATGACTAGTTTGGCTTATTATTTGTTGAAATAGCCAAGGTTAAACACTTGATTTCAATTGACTTAGAAGCTGTGCACACAAATTTTCAAAGAACTTTTTTGCTTTGTCCGTTTCGTAACGGGATTTTAATATACAAAGATCATGATCTGAAGTCAAGAGATAAGTGATTTTTTTTCTATTTTTTTTGCGCTTATCTGCATCAATACAGGAACATCGGTTTGTCCAAAACATTGCTCACACGCGGACGATAATTTTCCTCGTCATACAATTCTTCGACATCGACGCGCTTCAAGCCTTCTGTCAAGGTCCTGATCGGCACAGTGGTGTATTTTCCCTGTCTCAACGCAACCATCTGACCAGCCTGTTTCTTCACAATCAAATCGGTCGCAAGGTTCGCGTAACTGATTGCCACCATGCGATCCAACGCATCCGGTTCGCCGCTGCGCATCAAGTATGCAACCTGTTGATAGATGATGTGTGAACCGGTGATTTTCTGGATCGCCTCGCCAGTGATTTGACCAATGCCACCAAGCTTTTTATGACCGTACGCATCTGCCTGTCCGTATTCGACAATCTTGCCGCCGATCATCTGAGCCCCTTCTGAAATCGTTACGATCGCATAGTTGCTCGGATTTGTCTTCTTGTCATCTATCAAAAATTTCGAAAGCTTTTCCGGATCAAAATGTACTTCGGAAATAATTGCACGATCCACGCCGGCAAGATATGCTGTGATCAGCGACGTCTCGCCGGAGTTACGTCCGAACAGTTCAATGATCGCAATGCGCTCATGCGAACCGGCCGACGTGCGCAGATTCGTAATGAACTCGATGGAGCGTGTCACGGCTGTGGAGAATCCGATGCAGTAGTCTGTCCCATATACGTCATTGTCCATCGTCTTTGGAATTGAGACTACCGGAAATCCTTCGTCGTGGACACGTACTGCGTAACTCTGAGTGTCGTCGCCGCCAATTGCAATCAGTGCATCCAGTTTCAAGTATTCAAGATTACGCAAAACGTGCGGCGTAAAATCCGCCGGGGCGTCTTTTTCTTGAGGTTTCCGCTTGGGATCCTGCAGAAATTGGGGAATCTCAGACCATTTCACTTTTCCCGGATTCGTGCGGGAAGTGTGCAAAAATGTTCCACCTGATCTGTCAATCGTCCGCGTATTCTGCTTCGTTAGTGGACGCACCCAGTTGTCCTGATCCTCCTTGTTGTTCTGATCAAAATTCAACAAGCCGCCCCAGCCGCGGCGAATGCCAACGACTTCTGCGCCGTATTCTGCTGCTCGATAGACAACTTCTTTGATGCATGGATTAAGACCGGGGACGTCTCCGCCGCCTGTTAATATGCCAATGCGCATATGTCTGTCCTTCAGTTTATTTTAGAGAACCTACATCCCACCGGGCTAGCGTGTCGAGCATTGCATAGTCGGTAAGATCGTAGTGTATCGGTGTAATTGAAACTTTATTGTTGAGTACCGCACGCTGGTCAACGTCTTCATCATGATCCAACTCCATCAAATCGCCTTTGAGCCAGAAATATTCGCGATTGCTGGGATCCCGGCGGGACTCAAATTCATCATTCCAGATTGATTTGCCCTGTTTGGTTACCACAACTCCGGCAATCTCAGAAGCCGGTACCGGCGGGACGTTCACATTTAGTAGCGTTCCTTTCGGAAGCCCATTTTTCCGTATTTTCAACGCCAGCCTGCCCGCAAATTCAGCGGCATAGGAAAAATCTGCGGGGCCGTACGTGGTTAACGATATTGCAAATGACGGGATTCCAAGAATCGTCCCTTCTGTTGCGGCCGAAACGGTACCGGAGTAGATCACGCTAATCGCAGTGTTGGAACCGTGGTTGATGCCGGATATGACGAGATCGGGCTTATTTGGAAGAAGCGCGCGGACGGCAAGTTTTACAGCATCCGCGGGCGTTCCATCGACTGCGTAGCCAAACAGCTCGCCATTCTCCTCAACACGATGAACGCGCAGCGGCGTGGACATTGTAATCGCATGGCCGACAGCGCTCTGCTGCTTGTCCGGTGCAACGACCGTCACGTCGGCGATGCGACGAATCGCGGCCGCCAGCACACGGATTCCGGGTGCATGAATGCCATCGTCGTTCGAGATCAGGATTGAGAACTTTTTCTCCATCCAATCGGTACCGGAAAAATTGAAAAAATCGTAATCGGCGTTTAATGTACTCAATAAATGACAGCTTCGCAAGAGAGCGCTGCTTTGGGTTTGCATGTTTTTTTTATATCTTTGAGCGTCACAAATACGAGGAGGTCATGAAAAAGATCTTTTTGATGCTCGTTCTTCCGTTTGCCCTCAATGCACAAACACCCGTTACAACACTCACGCGGTCGCTCGACTCCCTCACCTCTTTTTCCTATGACAATTGGAAAATGAGCTCCGACTTGCGCACCGCAAAATTCACCTCGGATCCTGCGCAACCGGGCTTCGATGATCACGAGTGGGAGACGCTGAGGATCAACCAGTCTGTGTATCCGGACTCATGCTGGCTGCGAAAAGAAATCACACTCCCGGATTCGATGCTCGGGAAACCGGTGCGCGGGGTTCTCCGCTTTCTCGTCACTGTTGATGACTACGGCGTACTCTATGTGAACGGCGAGAAAAAAGGACTCTTCTTGTGGGACGGCACTTTTGAACTGACACGGAACGCGAAGCCGGGACAGAAGTTCGTTTTGGCAATCCGCGCAATCAACACCGGCGGCCCGCTGCGACTTTTGCGGGCCGGCATCGAGACTGACGAAATCACGGCTGTACGGCAATCCATCCGCGATTTTGCGCTCAGCCTGCAAATCGGACAACGTCTCCTGAGCTTTGATACATATCAAGAGAACGCTTACTCCGGCACGACGTTCGATCCCGGCATCGACAAATCCGCGATCTCGAAAAAAGACCGAACCTCCCTGAATGCTCTCCTCCAGAATCTTGCAAGACAGGTGAACGCCGACGCACTTGCACGCGGCAGCGTTGCGCAGTTCCTGGCATCGATGGAGAAAGTCCGGTCACAATTACGCCCAATTGATGAATTTGCAAAACGATTCACGCTTGTGTTCACATCCAATGCGCATATCGATGCCGCCTGGCTGTGGCGGGAAAAAGAGACTATCATCGTTGCAAAGAATACGTTCAATTCTGTTTTGGACATGATGGATGCCGGTCCGGACTTCACGTATTCTCAAAGCGCGGCGCAGTACTATGAGTGGATGGAAGTGATGTATCCATCCACATTCAAACGCATTCAGAAAAGAATTCAGGACGGCCGCTGGGAAGTCGTGGGCGGACTGTGGATCGAACCGGACTGCAACATGCCGAGCGGTGAATCCTGGGTACGCCAGCTGCTCTACGCACAGCGGTATTTCAAGAGCCGGCTGGGCATCACCGCAGGCATTGGCTGGAATCCAGACTCGTTCGGCTACAATTGGAACATGCCGCAGTTTATGCGGAATGCAGGAATCGATGCCTTTGTCACACAAAAAATCAGTTGGAACGAATCAAACGTTTTTCCGTACCGCGTCTTCTGGTGGGAAAGCCCCGACGGCTCGCGCGTGCTCACCTATTTCCCCTTCAGCTATGTCAACAATGTCGCAGAGCCGTACGGCCTTGTTGACTGGCTGCGCCAGTTTGAGGCCAACACCGGATTTAGAAAGATGATGGTACTTTTCGGCGTCGGAGATCATGGCGGCGGACCGACCGACGATATGCTCGAACGGGTGGATCATATGAAAACGCTGGATATCGCTCCGACGATCACATACGAGACTGCGACGAAATACATTGCGTATCTGAAACAACAGGATCCTGCAACAATTCCGGTGTGGAAAGATGAATTGTATCTGGAATATCATCAGGGAACATTCACGACACAGGCAAAGACAAAAGAAGGAAATCGAAAATCTGAAATCCTTCTCACCGATGCCGAGAAGCTCGCTTCCTTTGCGACGCTCTACGGTGAAAAGTATCCCGATCTCCATGACGCATGGAAGAATGTTCTCTTCAACCAATTCCACGACATCCTTCCCGGCTCGGGCATTCGCGAAGTGTATGTGGATGCCGCAGAGCGCTATGCTACGACGGCAGCAGAGGCAAAGATTTCTCAGGCAAAATCGATACGCGCCATTGAGAGACAAGTCAACACAACCGCTGCAAAGCACGGAACACCACTGATTGTTTTCAATTCTCTCTCATGGAAGCGCACCGGCACGGCATCCTACGATCTGCCGGACGGCGAAGATGCCGCGTATGCAGTGTTTGATCTGAATGGGAAAGAAGTTCTTTCCCAGACAATTATGGTTGACAAATTGCATCGCCGGATTATTTTCTCCGTCGCCGATGTTCCTGCCATGGGCTATACGACTTGCGAATTGAGGAAGAAATCCCCTGCACTGAAATCCAAGGCACTCACCGCCAGTACGACCGGAATTGAGAATGAATTTTTCAAGATCACTCTCGATCCCGACTCCGGCTGGGTAAAAAGCATCGTCGATAAACGCAATGGAAAAGAACTGCTGGCCGGCAATGGCAATCGATTGCAGGCACTGGAAGACAAGCCGGCGCAATGGGATGCATGGAATGTGGGCTGGGGAAACAAACAATACCCGACCACTCTCCGATCGATAGACGTCGGCGAACAAGGACCGCTTGCAGTATCGGTCAAAATAACGCGCGATATGCTCGGACCAAGTTTCAAAAGAGATTTTCCGGCAGAAGGTTTCCCGAGCTCATTCTTCACGCAGGAGATCACACTCTACAGCGGCGTCGGGCAGGTCTTCTTTAAAACCTCTGCAGACTGGTGGGAAGAAAAAACAATTTTGAAAGTTGCCTTCCCCTTCAGCATCGAGGATACAGTTGCAACATATGAAATTCCTTACGGGTCAATCACGCGATCCACGCAATCGCGCGACAGCTGGGAGAAGGCAAAACGGGAAGTTGGCGCCGAGCGCTGGGTGGACGTCTCCCGCGACGGTTACGGCATCAGTTTATTGAACAATTCGAAATATGGATTCGACTTCAAGGGCAATGTGCTTCGCATGTCAATGCTGCGTTCATCGAAATGGCCCGATCCGACCGCCGATCGGGGCAAACATGTTATTGAGTATGCGCTCTATCCCCATACGGGATCGTGGAAGGATGCAAACACAGTCCGTCACGGATACGAATTCAACTATCCATTCATCGTTGCGGCAGGCACTGTGCATGGCGGAGCTCTTCCGGCCACCTATTCATTCGTAGGCGTGGAGCCGAAGAATTGCATTCTGAACTCGATCAAGAAATCCGAAGACGGCAACGATTGGATTCTGCAGTTTTACGAATCCGGTGGACAGGCGGCTGCAGCAGTCGTCACACTCCCCCGCCCGATCCGCCGGGCAGTCCGCACGAATTTTCTGGAAGAAGTTGTCACAATCAAGGTCAGCTTCTGATATGGCAAAGGCAAAAACAAATATCGTCGCTCCGGCTGTCGTCATCACTCTGGTGCTGGGAGCACTCGGGTACTACTGGTACAGTCATCGCGTCGTGCCGCCACTAATACCGCAGAAGACTGAAGTCCAGGCGCGCACAGTGCAGGAAACCGTTCAGGCATTTCTCGCCGCACAGCACTCGCCGCTCGCCGGGAAGGTGACGGTGGGGGTGCCGGTGGTTGACGGCGACTATGCACGCGTCACCGTCATCCCGAACGACTCCGGCGCCGGTGATTCCGCTATCGGATTTCTTCACAAGCAGGGATCGCTATGGGAAGTTATCGCCATTGGGACTGTATTCGAGCCGGAATTTTATGCGCAGCATTCGATTCCGCGGACGTTGCAACTGTAGGCACGGTCTCATGACCGTGCCTCGTTTTGGGACAGGATTTGCGACCAAGAATCCAGCGAATTGCCTACACCGACATTCAACAATAAGCAAAGGAAACAGAATGATACTCTCCGACAAAAAAGACATGATGCGCTACGTTGGCCTGCATCCCCGTTTCGCCGCCGCATTCGAATTTCTTGCAAAAACGGACCTCGCTGCCCATCCGATCGAAAGTCACGTGATCGATGGAAAGAATATTTACGCCAATTTTTCCTTCGGCAAGGGCAAGACGAAACACGATGCGCGGCTCGAGGCACACAAAGTGTATATCGACATCCAGTATCTGATCGAAGGAACGGAGGAAATCGGATGGAAGGAACTGGATCACTGTATGGAGATTCAAAATCCGTACAAAGAGGAAAAAGACGTCATGTTCTATGCGGATGCACCGGAAACGTGGCTGAAGCTGGTAGCGGGACAATTTGCGATCTTCTTCCCAGAAGATGCGCATGCACCGGTCGTTTCCGACGACAATGTTCACAAAGTCGTGGTAAAGGTCTTGTCGTAATTGGGATGAACTGAGAGCTATCTCTAGCGCGGGTTGCACAAATTAGAAGAATTTTTGCCACAGAGGTCACAGAGCGCACAGAGAAAAAGATCACTCATTCCCATGCTGGAGCACGGAAACGCGATTGTTATAAATTTCTCTGTGTTCTCATCTTTGCCTCTGTGCTCTCGCTGGCGGATCTTTTTCCTTGAGAGTCTGAACTGCTTTGCGGTACAAAAAAAATGGTCAAGCGATCTGTATCACACTTTCAATCACGGGGTGCTGCTTCCTTCCGGATCTGACACGGTTGGGCGATTTACGGTTGTACAGTGCTTGACCGCTGATAATATACGAAAGCGGCGGACTCTTTGCAAGTTAATGTTAACCTGTCTCTTTTTCCGTACCCTGCACAGACCAAAGCAGCCCCATTGAAGCGGGGCTGCTCTCATTTTGTCCGGAAAAATCGGGGGGATTTTTTTCTTTCATTTCTCGAAGTGTTCGAGACGATTCTTCACCCAATTTCTGGTTTCCTTTGCCGTCGGATCGGATGCTGTAAGACGAAGAAATTCTTCGTAACTCTTGTGCGCTGCTGCAACATTCTTCGATAATTGATAGCATTCTCCGATATTGAGCAGAAGCTGTAAAAAATTCGGCCGGACGACCAACACCTGACGATATGCGGCTATTGCTTCGGCATATTGCTTCTGAGCATGATATAATGCAGCCAGCGAAAGCAGGATTTCCGGAGCCATAGGCCGCAGGGCCAGCGCCTTCTGATACGCCTCGATTGCCTCGGTGTTCTGCGATCGTGAAGAGAAGAGAGAACCTATCTGCCGATACAAATCCGCCGCATCCTCCGTGTGATAGAGCGCGATCATTTTTCGAAACGTGGCTATCACTCTTTCCGTTGAATCGGCCTTCTGATATGCCAAGACAAGATTGGAATAGTATGAAAGATTGTCGTCATCGAGCGCAATAGCTTTCAGGCTGTACTGAATCGACGAATCGTACTGTTCGAGATAGTAGTAACAGTATCCAAGTTCGGCATAATAACTTGCCTCCGATGTATCGAGCGATGCCGCGGCTTTCACATTGATGACCGCCTGTTGATACTGCTTCAATTGATGAAGACAGAGTCCTGTTTTATAGTGAAAGTCTGCTGCCGACGGGCGCAGCGCTGATGCCTGCTGATATAATCGAAGCGCTTCCGGATATTCTTTCTGTGAATAGTACACAGAAGCAAGGACATTCATCGCCGGCACGAAGCCGCCGTTCAGCCGGAGAGTCGTTTGGAGATAGCCGATAGCGGAATCCTTCTGCCCCGTCGCGATCAACGTCGTCCCCATGTAGTAGTACGCAAGATAGTCCCGCGAATTCAATGTAAGAATGGAAGAAAAGCAGTCGCGGGCTTTCTCGTACTGCTTCTGCTCATTGAAAATGATTCCCAACTGGAAATAAGCCGGAAGATACGTGCTGTCAGACGAGAGAATCTGCACGTACATTGATTTCGCTTCTTCGACGCTCCCGCTGCGCGCTAGAAAGAGGGCATACTGATATCGATAGGAAGTGTTCAACGAGTCCACGGCGCAAGCTCTCCGCAGACAGGCCGACGCATTTTCAAAATCATTCAATCCGGAATATGCCAAGCCCATCAGATGGGAGACATTCGCCAGCAGCGTGTCCGCGTGTCTGGAGCGGAACACCTCGATTGCTTCGGCATATTTACCTTCAGCAGAGAGGCTCATTCCTTTTTGGAAAGCACCGCCTGCAGAGTCGATTGGACAGGCGGACGCAATCAATCCAAACGCGATACTCATCAGAGGGAAAAAGATGTAACGGATCATTTATGTTTCGGACCCTCATTGGGTCCCGGCTCCTTATTCAGCTTGTACTTAAAAGGAATCGTCACCCACACCGCGACGGGTTTTCCTTTCAACATTGCGGGAGTGAATCTCCATTTCATAGCGGCGTCAATACTGGCCTGGTTGAAGTCTCCGGCATCGGATTTGATTATATCAGCTTTTTGAGGAACACCTTCTTCATCAATCCAGATCTTTACCCACACCGTACCTTCGAGACCGGACTTGCGCGCGGACTCAGGGTACACCGGCTGAACAATTCCACCCGGTTTCGGCGCCGGCTGCTTCTCAACCTCAAGAAATTCGGCCGGGGGCGCTTGTGCTCTCTCCAGGCTGAAGAAAATCCTTCGCGTGCCTGCTTTTTCATCGAACGATATATTGTTTACCGTCTTCGCCTTAAAACCAGATGCTTCTGCCCGTATTTGATAGATACCTTCCGGGAGCATCTCGATTCGGTATTGGCCGTCATCGCCGGCAGCAGCAGAAAAGTTCGTTCCGAGCACTGTTACCTTTGCTTTGGAAATCGGTTCCCGTGATGACTCGTCGATGACAGTACCCAGGATTCTGCACTGACCTTTCTGCTGCTCTTCGAGCATCACTGTCGGAGGTGCGGAGAGCCCCGGGCCGCCCAATTCGCCCAATATCACCCCGGAATAATCCGGCGAAAGACCTTTAGCGGCAATAGCGATAGCGCAGAGGATTAGATTTGTTTTCATACTTTACCTCAATTCTTGGGTGTTATTTTTGCGTTGATTTCATCGATGGCGTAGACCGGCGCGAATGGAGTCAGATAGACGTATTCTGTTTGATTTTTTTCAATGCGGATCGGCAATTGTGCAATCCTTTGAAACACGACCGCACCGGAAACCAGCATGATGAATCCTATGACCGCAGCAGCGGCATACGAAACTGAGAACTCACGCCTCCATACCGGTTTCTTTTCCGATGTCTGGCGAACCGGCTTCGTTAGTATTGTCTCCTGGATTGCCGATCGGAGCCGCAGAAGTGATTTCATGAAATCGCGGCACTCCCGACACTCTCCGAGATGAAAGAACAACTGTGACGTTCCGCCATTTTCGAGTTGATCATCAATGTACTCGCTGGCCATAAGCTGAAAATCGGCACACGTATTCATAGCGTCCTCATTGTAGATAGGGTCCAAGTTTGGCGATCAATGCTTTGCGGGCATGGAAGAGCCGTGATTTCACGGAGGAGACCGTCGTATCCGTGATGACAGCAATTTCCTCATAGGCCATATTTTCATATTCCCGGAGCATGATCACTTCACGGTACGGCGCATGGAGAGATTGCAGAACACATTCAACCCGTTCCTTTCTCTCTTTTATGATAAGCGCCTCATCTGGCAATTCACCGTCCCAGATAATATCCTCATCAATCGGTTCGGTTTTCGTTTTCCGCAGTTCGCCGAGGCAATCATTCCGTGCGACAGTGAAGAGCCAGCTTTGAAGTGCGACATTGCTTCGGATCGCCCTGCATTCTGTTTGAAGTTTCTCAAACACATTCTGAACAACGTCTTCTGCATTTTGTTCGTCGCGCAGCAAACGGACGCAAAAACGCAGCAGGCGGTTATGATACCTTCCGTACAGTTGAGCCGCCGCGTGTGAACTGCCGCCGCGCAGCTGATCCAGCAAAATCGATTCGGATACGATATTCACTTCATGGCCCTCGTATTTGTAAGATGGCAAAGTGCCGGGAAAGTTGCAGTAGGTATCGAATGTTTTTTTTGGTTCAAATTCATTCGATTCCAACATCCCGCACCAGGAAGGAGCGCCTGCTGGAGACATGGTCGAAGACACAACGTTTGCCGCAAAGGCTCTAATACACGAGGAAAAGAGATTTCCCCAACCTGGACAAATGTTCCTCTTTTCAGGGTACAGAGAGCGGGAATGAACTATGATGCAAAAATAAATTCTACCACTTGTTCATGAAGTCACCAATATCCTTTTTTTCAATTTCTTCTTCGTGTCCTGGAGTCTTTGTGGCAAATACTTGT
>JAPLFO010000162.1:45617-49444 GCA_026390635.1 Ignavibacteriales bacterium | reverse complement strand
ATCGATTCCTGCATACGCAGTGTTGGCACGCACAAATTTGGGAGCGGTCTTCGTCCCGTCGTTGCGGAAGAGCTGTATCTTGCCAAGCCAATCCCCGCTGATAAAATCCATGTCTCCGTCTCGATCATAATCTCCGAAGGAAACGGTTGCTCCATTCCCATCTGTACGAATTACCTGAAAATAGGATGGATCATATTGAAAGAACGGTAGGGTCTTCGTTCCGTTATTCCTATAGCACATCAAGGTGCCGTCAGAGGTTCCATACACTAAGTCCAGATCTCCATCTCCATCGATGTCGCATACGGCGGGATCTTTCCAATATGTCGTGGTCTCAATTCCGGAAACGATTCCCGGTGTGGATGTCCAAACGGGCACACGGACAGTTCCAGTATTCAAGTAGCAGAGCATCACTTGAGTATCCCTCCCATAGAGCAAATCGTAGTCCCCGTCATTGTCCAGATCGGCCAGAACCGGATAGCTATTCAGGCCGATATCCGGGATCCCGGTTGCGAGCGTATTATCAAGCTCGAAATGCGGTACAGTTCGAGTTCCTGTGTTGCGAAATCCCATTGTGATTCCTGCAGTCGGTCCGCCGAATAGCGATTCTCCTATTCCTACTAACAGATCGATGTCGCCGTCTCCGTCCAGATCAGCAAATGCAGGACGGGCATCCGTGCCAATCAGGGTATTGATGGTCCCGAACACACTGGTATCCAATTGCCAGAGAAAATGGAGTGAGTCGCCGGCATTCTTGTAAGCGAGTAGGCCATTATAGCCGCCGATCACGAGATCCATGCGCCCATCTCCATTCATATCACAGACGGCCGGATAGTCACCGTTCGTATGGGAGATATCTCCTGCATAGATAGACGAAACGAATGACGTGTCTTCACGGAAAGACGCTGCCGCTTTGGTGCCCACATTTTTATAGAAGTTGACACGGCCGGTGGAGGAATTGCCGACAATGAGATCGGGCAGTCCGTCGCGGTTGAAGTCAAAAAACACCGGAGCAGAAAAATTGAACGCCGCAACTCCCGATGGCGAAAAAAGTGTGTCGATCTTTATCCATGAGCCGGCAATAGTTGTGTGCACGGCAAAAAGAAGAACTGAAAATCGCAGTATTTTCATGGCGGTTTTTGCATTGTGGTCAAGACAGAGAAAGAGCAAGAGGAATGTACGCGAAGAAGTCCAGAGATTCAAACAAAAGATGATCTCTGTCTGTTATGAGTGAATGCTTCGGACTCTCTTGGCACCCATGTTTTAGCGGTCACCGAACGAAGTCAAGGTGACTGTAACGTACGTGGCTGAGAAGCTATGTTCAGGGCGTCAATTCCTTGTATATGACTTCCGCCAGACTCGGAAAGCGCATTGTTCCGGGTTTTGCAGGTGAGTCATCAACACCATAGAGTTTCTTGATTTCGGAGAGAGATTTGCCTTCCGCAACAAGAGCGCGGATGCGATTCTGTTTCTCCTCGATCGCCGTTTTCAGTTCGATAATTTCCTTCTTTGATACAGGCTGTACGTGACCGGAAACAAACCGGTCGGCATCGAGTGTGAGCAGGATATTCAGAACCTTGACAAGACCAAATGATGTTCCATGCTTCGCCAGATGGATAAGCGGATCACGATTGATGAAGAGGAGATCTCCAACGAATGCGGTGCGCAGGGTTGGAAAGAAGACGATGACATCACCGTTCGTATGTGCCGGTCCGAAATGGAGCAAATGTATCGGCACCGCGCCGGCATAGAGCGTGAGTGAATCAGAAAAGGTCAGATTCGGCAGGAACGATGCGTCCTGTCCGGGCTGCAGTGCTTCTTCCATATGGACACGGGAATTAGCGTGGGCAATAATCCGGATGCCCTTTGGCATCGCTGGAAGTCCGTTCACATGATCCCGATCGCTGTGCGTCAGTATGATGGTGGAAACTGGGTTTGAAGATGCTGCAACTATCGTTGCGAGAAAATGTTTGGCGGACTCCGGCGTCATCTTTGCGTCGATCACCAGAACTTCGCCAGGTGCGACATAGAATCCCGTGTTTGCACCGTCGCCTCCCGTCACCAGATACAGATGATCGGCAATCTGTTCCGTTGTCAACGATCCCGTTTTCTCCTGTGCCTGGAGAAGAGTAAAGAACACGAACAGGGAAAGGAATATGAATCTGCGGCGGTGTTTCATGACGATTTCCTCCATAATGGTTCTGATAACCCAAGATTCGTCTAGCCGATTTTTATGCATCGCATGCTGAGACTCGAATGTTCTATTCCTTCAAACGTGAATTGGACATCTTCATCCTTGGCAGCGGCACCAAGGGTAAACAGCAATGGAAGATAATGATCGTTTGTGGGAACCGAAAGTCGTGCTGCTGCACCGAACCGCTCGTAGTCGATCAAACTTTCGTCATCACGTCGCGTCAATGATTTCCGGACATCTTCGTCGAATTCAATTGCCCAGGGAGCCGCCGCCGCACCGTTGGATAAATCCACCTGAGAAAGATTGTGCACGATGTTTCCGCTGCCGATGATAACAACTCCGTGCGAACGCAAAGGGGTCAGCTGCTTTGCGAGTTCATAGTGATACCGGGGCTCGCGGTGTGCATCGATGCTCATTTGAAAAACCGGTACAGACGCATCAGGAAACATGTGTCGCAAGACAGACCAGGCACCGTGGTCGAGTCCCCACCGGCTATCTTCGGCCGCTGCAAATTGTGTCAGCAGCGCGAGCGCTTCCCGGGCAACGACCGGCGCTCCCGGCGCGGGATAGCGAACACGGTACAACTCGGGAGGGAATCCGGTGAAGTCGTGAATCGTCTCCGGTATTTCCGTCACAGCAATCCGCGTTCCTCGTGTCAGCCAATGGGCGGAGACAACAAGAATTGCGTTCGGCGGATGGTGGAATGAAGAACCCAATGCGGCAAGGCTTCTTGTGAATGCATTGTCGGCCAGTGCGTTCATCGGATTGCCATGGCCGAGAAAGTAAGCGGGCATTCTGTCTGTGGTCGGCAGTTGCGATAATGTATCTATTGATTCATTCATCCGTTGCTCTGCAATTCATAGAAGATACGGATTGAGACCGTCGCCGATTTCTGTCCGGCTATAATCTATCAAAAAGAACGACTGCGAGCAACATCGGGTTCCCTGCAAGTTTTCCGCCTCGCAATTCCGCGTAAAAGCTCATCTTTACGTACATGAAGCCTTACAGAAGTGCTGTGGCATCATCTTGCACAACAAAAACGGCCGACATTGTAAAATGCCGGCCGCCCATATGTTGGGATGGAATACTGACGCTGCTGAAACCTACCGTGTCTGTCCCTTCTGCTCTATCTTTGTCCAGGAATCCTTCAATGTCACAATTCTGTTGAAGACCGGTGTGCCGGGCTTCGAATCTTTTGTGTCTGCACAGAAATAGCCGAGGCGCTCAAACTGGAATCGCGATCCAGCTGCGGCGTTTCCGAGCATATGCTCCAGCTTGCAATGATGCAGCACCTGCAGCGATGAGGGATTGAGATTCGAGAGAAAATCCTTTGCCTCTTCAGCGTCGTCAGGATTTTCTTTGAGAAAGAGACGGTCGTAGAGGCGGACGTCCGCGTCCACGGCGCCGATCGCCGAGACCCAATGGATTGTTGCTTTGACCTTTCTGTTTGCGCCGACGAGGCCGCTTTTCGTTTCAGGATCATACGTGCAGTGGATTTCAATCAATGCGCCGTTCGCATCCTTAAGCACCTTCTCACACTTAATGATATAGGCATAGCGGAGCCGCACTTCTGTTCCGGGCGAGAGACGGTAATATTTCGGCGGCGGGACTTCGCGGAAATCATCTGCTTCGATGT
>JAPLFO010000162.1:41465-45569 GCA_026390635.1 Ignavibacteriales bacterium | reverse complement strand
GAATGTGAACTGTCTGGTTCCGGCTGACGCGTCTTCCGGATTGTTGACAGCCTCCAGCAATTCTGTCTGTCCTTCCGGATAGTTTGTAAGAACGACTTTGACCGGATGGAGAACAGCCATGGCTCGTTGCGTATGTTTGTTGAGATCTTCGCGCAAGCTGTGTTCCAGCAATGCAACGTCAATGGTACTGTCGCGCTTTGCGACGCTAATGATATCACAGAAATTCTTGATCGCGTCCGCCGTATAGCCCCGCCGGCGGTATCCGGCAATGGTCGGCATGCGCGGATCGTCCCAGCCGTTCACATGGTTCTCCTCCACCAGCCTCAGCAGTTTGCGTTTGCTCAGGACGGTGTAGCTGAGATTCAGCCGGGCGAATTCAATCTGCCGGGGATGATGGATTCCAAGCTGATCGATGAACCAGTCGTACAATGGGCGGTGATTCTCAAATTCAAGCGTACAAATTGAGTGCGTCATACCTTCAATCGAATCCTCCAGTCCGTGTGCCCAATCATACGTTGGATAGACGCACCAGGCGCTGCCTTGACGGTGGTGATCTTCGTGCACGATGCGGTACATGATGGGGTCGCGCATATTGATGTTGGGCGACGCCATGTCAATTTTTGCGCGCAGGGTCTTTGTGCCATCGGGGAATTCACCCTTGCGCATCCGCGTGAACAGATCAAAATTCTCCTCAGAGCTGCGATTGCGATAGGGACTCTCTGCACCCGATTCGGTCAATGTGCCGCGGGACGCGCGTAACTGGTTGGCAGTCAAATCGCAGACGTACGCGTTCCCTTTTTTGATGAGCTCAACGGCCCATGCAAACATTTGTTCGAAGTAGTCGGACGCGTAAAATAGCCGGTCTCCAAAATCACCGCCCAGCCAGCGGACGTCGTCGATGATTGAATCGACATATTCCTGATCTTCCTTGGTGGGATTCGTATCATCGAACCGGAGATTGAACTTGCCGCTATAGTCGCGGGCGATACCGTAGTTCAGGCAAATCGATTTCGCGTGTCCGATATGAAGATATCCGTTCGGTTCCGGAGGAAATCGGGTATGAACGCGATCCTGAAATTTATGTGTCGCAAGGTCTTCGTTGATAATATCGCGGATAAAATCTGACCGGTCAGCCATGGAACACTCCTGCATGAAACATAGAAATCGTCGTAGTTCGGAATAAAAAAGTATAGAAAAAAAAAACGGGTGAATAAAGGGGAGGATAACCTAGGGAGCGGTCTCCGCCGCTCGCCATTTGAGCGGCATCGCAAATTCTTCCGCAAGCGCCTGTGCTAGTCTTCTCCCCTCCGGGCTGAATGCCCATCCAAAAAATGAACGGACGGGATGATCGGCCAGAATGGACCGTATTGCTTCTCGACAAAGATTGCGGGCGATTCCTTTGCCGCGATATTCCGGAAGAAGAAGGACTGAGCAAAGATACAATGCGTCATAGCATCCGCCGGGCAATGTCTGTTCCAGAATCTCTCTTTCTCCGATTGCGCCGGAAAGAAACTGCTCCATGACGCTCTTGGTCGTCGGAATGACGATCAGCCAGGCGATTGGCCCGTTCTCATTCGTCTGTTCCTGAATCGCTGACCGATGCAGTGCGCGGAGCTGTTCCATAACCGATTCATCGATGGAGAGCTGCGATGGATCGTTCTTGACGTGAAAGAACTCATCCGCCAGTTGGATCATTCGTTCGAGATTTGTTTGCATAGAATACAATGAGATCGATTAAAGTTTGCACTGGTCGTCGCATCGGCTTCGCTCGGCGACCGCAGCCGAACCACGGTTCCTGAGCGGAGCCGAGGTGTCCGCCACTACAGATTCACGTTGTTCCGACTTTGCTCGGCAACCACTCGTCAGCAAAAACAAAGGCCGGTCATCAGGCCGGCCTTCATGTTGCTGCGGTGATCGCCAAGGAAGTAACGCTGGAGAAATTCCTCAAGATCTTCTGAATCTCAGTCTGCAGCTATGCTTTGTCTGCACTTCCGAGCACGTTGACGATTTTCTGCTTGTACAATGCCTTCAACTGATCGCGCGCCGGGCCGAGGTACTTGCGCGGATCAAATTCCGCCGGACTGTCCGTGAATACCTTCCGGATAGCGGCGGTCATGGCAAGGCGGCCGTCGGAGTCGATGTTGATCTTGCAGACGGCGGAGGCGGCTGCGCGGCGAAGCTGATCTTCTGGAATTCCCACGGCATCTTTCAATTTGCCGCCGTTAGCATTAATTTGTTTGATGAGTTCGGGCGGAACGGATGACGCGCCGTGCAGCACGATAGGGAAGCCGGGAATGCGTTTTTCACATCCCTCGAGAATATCGAAGCGGAGCGGCGGAGGAAGCAGGATGCCGTCCGGTGTGCGCGTGCACTGTTCCGGTTTGAATTTGTTGGCGCCGTGCGATGTGCCGATGGAAATCGCCAGCGAATCCACGCCGGTCTTTTTCACAAAATCTTCAACTTCTTCCGGCTTTGTGTAGTGCGTCACTTCACTGGAGACTTCATCCTCAATGCCGGCAAGCACACCGAGTTCACCTTCAACACTGACATCATATTTGTGCGCATATTCCACCACCTGGCGCGTAAGCTCGACGTTTTTTTCGTACGGATGGTGGGAACCGTCAATCATGACGGACGAGAATCCGGATTCAATGCATGAGACACAAAGTTCAAACGTATCACCATGATCCAGATGCAGCACGATCGGAATGGCGCAACCCAGTTCCTTTGCATAGTCCACCGCGCCTTTGGCCAGATACTTCAACAGTGTCTGATTGGCATATTTCCGTGCGCCGCTGGAAACCTGCAAAATAACCGGAGACTTTGTCTCCACGCATGCGCCGACAATAGCCTGCAATTGTTCCAGGTTGTTGAAATTGAACGCCGGGATGGCGTAGCCGCCTCTGACGGCTTTCTGAAAAAGTTCTTTTGAATTGACAAGTCCCAAATCTTTATAATGTGTCATAATGGCCGCTGATTATTGAGTAAGGAAATTATTAAGTATTCGAGACTTCAGAAAAACTCATGCATGCCTGTCATTCTGAGCGAAGCGAAGAATCCATTTGCTGTTTCCAGATCACAATGATGGATTCTTCGTCGCTTTGCTCCTCAGAATGACAATCCTCGGGAGTTTTTCAGAGGTCTCTATTCCTCCATAAATATACGGAACATAGCACACAGGGTCAACATCGCGGGACTCAGTACCTCCAGACCTGTGTGTGCATTTCCCATATTCCGGAATTTGGCTGGCGAAACGGCATCGCTATCGAGATTCGTCCGGCGGCGGGATCAGCAACGACGCACCCACGCCGACCGCAAGAATCAGGAAGATCGTTCCGAGAAGGTAGAGGTTGAACGATGCGCCCAGAATCTCTTTCAGATATGATGTGGTCAGCATCTTTGCTCCGACAACGAAAAGGACCAGCGCCAAGGCCGGCGTGAGATACCGGAATCGCTGGATCATCCCTGCCAATGCAAAATAGAGAGACCGCAGTCCCAGAAGCGCAAACACGTTGCTGGTAAAAACGAGAAAGGGATCGCCGGTGACCGCAAAAATTGCCGGAATCGAATCAACTGCAAAAATGACGTCTGTTGTTTCGACCATGACAAGCGCAAGAGCGAGCGGTGTCAGCATCAGTGTTCCTGGTATGGCCTTCTCGACAGCCTCGTCGGGCAGAAGGGGTGAGCCGGGAGTCGCCGCTTCGTGTGATGCGGAGGATCCGGCGCGTACGAGAAAATGCTCGCCATGATAGCGCGATGTGAGCGGAAACATACGGCGTGCTGCGCGCAGAATTGGATTGCCGGTCAGATCTGAATGGTCCGATTTCATGAACAGCATTTTTGCCGCCGTGAAGATGAGAAAGGCGGCAAAGACGTACAGGATCCAATGAAATTCAGCGATCAGGATTGAACCACCCACAATCATGATCGCGCGCAATACAAGCGCGCCAATCACACCCCAGAAGAGAACTCGATGCTGATACACCGGCGGCACGGAAAAGAAACTAAATACCATCGCAATGACAAAGATATTATCGACGCTCAGCGATTTTTCCACCACATATCCGGTCAGATATTTCAGCACTGCCGACTGGCCATTGTTGA
>JAPLFO010000162.1:37574-41410 GCA_026390635.1 Ignavibacteriales bacterium | reverse complement strand
CAGCCCATTCCCATCCAATGATTCTCATAGCCGAAATAGACGAAGATGCTGAAGAGCAAAGCTATGCCGATCCAAAGCGCAGACATTCGCAGCGCCTCCGAAATCGAAACCTCGTGCGCCTTTCGATGAAGAATGCCGAGATCCAGAGCCAACATCAATGCGACGAGCACAAGAAAACCAAGCCAAAGGAGTATCATTTGTATTTCTCAGAATAGTGAAAACGGATTTGTGTCCCGAGGAATTCCTTTTCCTCTACGCTTCTCGCGAGACAGAGATCCGGGGTTCGGAACAACCGAGAGCTGCTCTGCATATTATCTCGCCTTAGTTTATGGCGCGGCCTGTTTTAGAAAATCGCCATCTACAATCAGGAGGATGACGCCGTCCTTAGTCCGTGAGCGGTGGGAGCTTGCGTCGTCGGACACGATGTACGTCATTCCGGTTGTCATTCGGGTATGTTCGCCGGATTCCATTTCGCTGGTGAATTCGCCGTCAAGACAATGGACAATATGTCCTTTGCGGCACCAGTGATCGGCAAGATATCCCGGGCCGTAACGGACGATGCGCATGCGCACTCCCGGAAATTGTACTGTTTGCCAGTAGGCGGTTCCTGTTTTTCCTGGATGTTCAACAACCGGGATGTCGCTCCAATCGATTGCCTGAAAGGCAATGCCGGTATGATTCACCATAGGGTCCCGAAAATTTTCCGCAAGAGCGTGAAGTGAATTAATGAAAATGAATTATTGTTCTTCTCTGGCGAAGCACGATACAGTACAATGCAGACCCGCCAGCCGTTCCACAAAAAGACCGTCGGGATGAGATTTATTCCGCACTATCCGATCCCAGCCGTGCGATATCCCTGTTTTCGAGGACTCGCTTCCCGGAACCTCTCGAGGAGACCGCAATCATCGCCAATCCCAGTTCTCTCAGAGTGCAGACGCCGTTCGGGAGGAGTTTTTCCATGAATGGGTACGTTCCTGCAAGAGCGGTAGAAAACCAGTGTGCATGCTGTTGTCCGTCCACAGGCTTAATATATCCCGGCCGGAAAAGATAGACTGCCTTGAAGGGCAGCTTGCCGAGATCATTCTCTGTTTTGCCTTTCACCCGCGCCCACATAACACGACCGCTTTCGGTGCTGTCGGTTCCCGTACCGGAAACATAGCAGAATGTCATTTCCGGGTTCAGTCGGCAAAGTGTCTGCGCCGCAGCCATCGTCAGGTCATAGGTGAGGCGGGTGTACTCTTGTTCATTTTTCCCGAGCGACGTGACGCCGAGACAGAAGAAGCAGGCATTGTATCCCTGCAGCGATTCTTCCACGGGAGCGTAGTCAAAAAAATCTTTGTGAAGTATTTCTTTAACGCGGGCGTGCTGGATGCCGCAGAATTTTCTGCCAATGACGAGTATGGATTCCACGTCGGGATGGCTGAGAGCGGTCATCAGGACACCTTCGCCGACCATGCCGGTAACGCCAAAAATGATCACATTCAATTTCATAGCATTTTCCTTTCTCCATCATACAATGGTCACATCGACTTTTGTTGATGAGTACAGCCGAACCATGGTTCCCGAGCCGAGCCGAGGGACGGTTCCCGAGCGCGCTTCAACGAAGCTCAGCGCAGGAAGTCGAGGGACGCTCGGTGACTGGAACAGAAATAAGATGCCGACAATATAGTCACAAAAAGGCGGCACCGCAAAAGAGAGGAAATGGGAGGATTATTGCACCATGCCAAAACGCTGATTTTTGACTGTCATGACAACGAAATAATTCAGGCGCTGCCGAAAAATGGCCGGCCGGTGCCGTGCCTCTTCAATCCAACCGACGCGGATACGCTTATAAGACTTGGGAAATTTTCGAAAATTGATCCAGGCCTTCTTGTCCGCCTTCAGCGCTGCGCAGATATCCGGCGGGAGAACAAATGAAACTTCAGCTGCGGGTTCCTTGATCGCGTGCTGGACAGCCTTCAATCCGGCAGCAGTCATTTTTTTGCTGCGAACAAGTCGCCGTATTCTTTCCCGATTCATGGCGGAGAGCCGGCTTCCCGGTTTGCGCGGACTGAAACGTTGTGCGTATTTCTCTTCATCGATCGGCTTCAGAATACTGTCAATCCATCCGAAACAAAGTGCCTCTTCGACCGCATCGTTGTACGGAATCCGCGGCTTGCCGCTTCCTTTCTTATAATAGACGAGCCAGATTTCAGACTTCTCCTTTGCATTTGCTTTCAGCCATGAGCGCCACTCTTTGCGCACTGCAACATACAATGTTTCGCTGATTTTCATTCGTTTGCTTCCTTAGAGGTCAATCTGCATTGCTTTATTGTCCGGTTCAATGAATCCGCACTTTGCATAGAGCGGATATCCCATATCGGTCGCATTCAGAAAAAGGCGGGAGACCCCTTCTTCTTTCGCGGCGGTCTTGATAAACTCCATCAATCCATATCCGTACCCTTTTCCGCGAAACGGCGTCCTGGTGAAGAAGTTGAGGATATGTCCGATGGTCCTTCCTTCGGCGGAAAGCAGCGGAGGAAGCGCGTGGATCAGCATGCCGGAGGAACAGACGATAGATCCTTCCGCGATGCCGAAGTACCCGACATACTTTTTTTCTGCAATGCGGGCGGTGAGATATTCCGCGGTACCCTTTCTGATGAGAGCACGCAGCGTATCATCAATATCAGGATGAATGTCGAGAAGGAACTCGACGCGAAGATCGATGAGAGTTTCGATTTCGGAAGGGAGGGCTTTTCGATAACTGCAGCTCATAAATGTCCTTTCGTTAAACCTACGAGCCAGGGCTATTTCAGCAAGACAAGTCTCTTCACTTCGGAGAAAGATCCTGCATTGAAACGACAAAAATAAGTACCACTCGCAAATGCACCCGCTTTCCAACCTGTTTGATGAACCCCCTGGGGAAAATCCCGTTCAAGAAGTGTCGCAATCTCTCTCCCCAATCTGTCAAATATTTTTAGTGAGACAAACGCACTTGTGGAAAGACGAAATGAGATGGTTGTCGAAGGATTGAACGGGTTTGGGTAGTTTTGACAAAGTGCAAAATCCTCCGGAATAGTATTATCGGGATGAGATACTCCCGTAACTCCACCGTTCGCGGTGAAGAAGATGGTGCCGGAATCTCCGACTGCGAATCCGCGGCGTTCATTAAAGAAATAAATTGCATTGAGCGTTTGTTTCGTGGGAATCACAGCAGCGCTCCAGGAGTCGCCGGTATCGATCGACTTCATAAGCATACCGCCGGTGCCGCATACATACACTGTGGTTGCGCATGGAGCCGAAACGCCGAGAAAAGCACCGTCACGAGAAGTACCGGAAGGAATTTGTGTCCATCCGGTATCTGAAGAACGCTTTCGCAAAATCGTCGGTGCGGCCCGCAGATCACCCTGGACGCCGACGATGAATCCCGCATCGCCATCGAGACAATATTCTGCATCGGAAGATTCCGAACCGAGTCCCTGAAAACCTGCAAGCATTTGCTCCAACCATGCGGCGACCGGCATCGGATTTTCTGTAAGGATCGAAAACGGAGTGAGAGCGAACCGTCGGTCGAACGAAGTGATCGGACCGCGCCAACGGAACAGCGTTTTGATCGGCCATGTGCTTATTTTTGCCGCACCCCAGGTTCTTCCAGTGTCGGCTGTCTGATAGAGCCAGCCGGAATCGGCACCCACATAGATCCTGGCGGGTGAAACATGAATGGCCGACAGGCAAGTTTTCCCGTCGGGAACGTGATGCCAGAGCCAGTTTGCGCCGCCATTGGTTGTGGTGAATACCACGCCGTTGTCTCCTACAACGATGCCATTGGATGCATCATAAAAAGAAAGGTCGTTCCA
>JAPLFO010000162.1:0-37465 GCA_026390635.1 Ignavibacteriales bacterium | reverse complement strand
TGCCGGAGTTTGTCGTGCGCAGCACGGAACGATTTCTTCCCGAGACGACGGCAGTTACGGAATCGAGCATCACCACATCGGTGAGTGTTTGTGTGGTGCCGCTGTTCTGCCGCGTCCATTGGGCGAGCAGATTAGAGTAAAGTGCTGCAGCGCAAAACAGAACGATCAGGAGAATAGCAGATCTGTTCACAATTACACCTCAGTGCACAGGATGTGAAATCATAGGCCGTGATACCATCGTATGGCGAGATTCTTCTTTTTCTACGTGCTTTCTGAGACAAATCTTCTTGCTTGTATTTCCAGCGGACCTTATTTCAATGCGATCTTGATCTCGATCAGGGCCGCCGCTGAGGCGAGGTCGCTCTTCTTCCCACAATGAACTGTCAGGCCCCGGATTTTTTTGTACAGTTTCCCGTTGATGTATTGATCCTTCAATTCATCTGGAATCGGGCTCTCCAGAATTCTTCCTTTTGCTTTCTCATTGAAGTAAAAAGTAATTCTAAACCCTTTTGGAATAATGGAGAGCCAAAACACAGTTTTCTTTTTCCTTGTCATTTTCATGAGCCAGCGTTTGCCGTCGTTGTAGTATCTCCATTCTTCGGCAAAATCCGGATGATCTTTATGCATTTGTTCAAAAAAGGAAAGCCAGAGTGCCTTGGATTTTCCGATATGGGAGAAGATGACTTCCTGCGAGGGGAAGATGTTTTTATCAGTAAGCGGAGAAGATTCCATCAATTTGTCCGTCCGGTATGATATTGTCGTATTCTATGTCGTTGGATTTTCACAATCTCAAAGGAGTCAACGACGCAGGATTTGCTGATGCCCGAAGATATGCTCACCGGGCAACTATTTCTTTGAGAGCTTCTTATTCAAGTAGGCGATTGCTTTCTCAAGAATTTCGTCGCGACCGGCAAGAAAACCTCTGATGGTTGGCCGGACTTCAATGTCGGGAATAAGGCCGATACGCTGCAGTTGCCTTCCATCAGGAAATCGGACATTCTGCCCGGTCATCCGAACAGTGATTCCGCCGGGAAGAATAAACTCAGTCACATCTCCGTTTGCTCCGGTCGTACCGCTCCCGACAAAAGTAATAGCAGTTGCAGCCTTGAGAAAGAGCCCGGTGTGTTCTGCTTGACTGATGGCTCGTTCATCGATTAACAACACGGTAGAACCCTTAAAGCGCCATTTGTCTGTCGCGGGAATTGACTGCTTGAAAGAATAGACTTCCGTCTGCTCGGCACGTTGCCCGCTTCGTCCGCCCGGATATGCTACCACGGGCCGGGAGAACAAAGCCGCTATAGGCTCTGACTGCTCCGATAGTCGCGGAGCTATTTGCCACGCCGTGCCCATCGGATATCCTCTGTCGTCAAAAATGATGGCCTTTGTATTCCTAAAGGCTGAAAACATACTATCAACGAGACTTACGGACAACCGTTCAAGATCTACATACCCTATGTTTCCCGGCAATACTTTGAAGATCTCCCCAGAGCGCCAGCTTTTCAACAGACTTCTGTTACCAGCCCTTCGAAGAACATGTATCGTCTTCGTTTTTCCATTCGCTTCCTGCAGTCCATACGTACCAATGCTGCTATCGGGACCACGGATAATAAATCCGGCAAGAGAACTCAAAAGCGATTGCGGCGTTGACGCTGAAACATAGGGTAAAACGCCGCAGCCTCGTGCCGACATCTTCGCCATCCACACTTGTGACTATATCTCCAATCCGAATGCCGGCTGCCAGGGAGCTTGTGCTATCGAGGAGATGAGTGATGACGGCTTTCTGTTCGATAAACTGCACGAGAAACGGAGGCGAACCGACTCCCCAAAGATATACGTGGGGACTGTTCATTGCGCGCACATGGGTATCATGAGAACGGGCGATCATTTTGGCGATCGCCAACCCATATTCGAGAGAATCGCGAGCCGATACAAAGTCCGGAAGAGAGGCTGAGAGAATGGAATCCCACGTTGTTTCCATGAGATGGCTGTACGGGAAGAAGTGGTTGAAGACCGACCATATCCTTGCAGCGGCGAGCAGACGGTACGTAACTGTCGGATACCGCATCGCAGGATAGGCATTGTTTCTTGGGGTTACAGCAACCACTGAAGTCCTCTGAGTATCGGGCTCATGCAAATTTGTCCCTCTGGCCATGGCAAGAGAAACCCGCAGTGCTTCTTCTCCCAATCCCGAGTCGGGAGCTGGAACTCTGTGTACCTGTGGTCCAATCGAACCATCGCCGGAGACTATTTCTCCAAGTCTGAATTCTACATTGATTCCTTCGCCTGCATCGAATCTGTGTGTGGTTACGACTGATGCATCTGAGGCGGTTCCTTCTGAAATGATCGTTGCCTGGTTCGAAGACCGGAGCGCCAAAGCGATTTTGGGAATCTCGGCAAACTGGTTCACAACAAATACAACCGGATGTTTGAATCCTGATCCATCAGGTACAATCGGCTGTCCATCCGTCATAACGAAAGAAGACCAGTAGCCTCCAGAGGAAGATCCGGTCTTGTTTGGAAATCCGGAATAGAGCCGCCGTCGTTCGCCCGGAGATGATACAGGACCGGCAGCAAGTTTGTTCTCCATTCCGGAGGAACTAAATACGTCATTCAACGAGCCATGTTCTGATCTGGTCAAGGGAACCGGAGAACGCAGATCAAATACAACGCCAAGGGCTTTCGGTAATTGACTTGCTGCCGCACGGAACACTCTTTGTGCATAAAAGGAGTTCGTGAGGTAGGAATAGTTGTGAATGTGGAAAATGAGAATGCTGTCGGCCGAGAGTTCATAATAGAATGATTTTTTGAAATATGGATTTGCCATCGTCGGACCCTCCGAGAACACTCGTGTGACAGGATCTCCGAGTACGTCCGTCATTGCCCTCAGCGCTCGCATATATTCACTGGAGCTTGCAGCAGAACAAACAAGTGGAACTGCAGCCACAAAGGCACTGTCCCAATCAATGTTGCGATAGGCGAGATAGGGGTGAAAATATTTAAGCGTCCCCCACAACCTGCAGAGAGATGACAGGCGTTGTTGAGATTCGGGAATTGAGTTCTCTTGTGCGGAAGCATTCGTCACGTTGATAGGAACAAGGCAGCAAAGAAGCAGGATCACTTTGATGGGACGATTCATCTATTCTCCGCTGGAAATGAAAGAGCCTCAGAAATGCATGGATTTCTGCCGCTAATATAGCTTGATTGCGGAGTCAATTCAAGAAGAAAAGCCCTCTGAGATATTTCAGGCGGGACTCCTTGGATATCTCGAGTGTCATGGTCAGTCCGGCCGGACCACGGTTCCCGACCAGCGTCGAGGAGATGATATCATTCTTCTTGGCGTCAAAATCCAATGGGGCGCTTCTTGGGCTCCGGTATATGAGGTGGCTCCATTAATCTTCTTAGTTCTCCCAGTACATACACAATTGCTTTCTCGTGTGTATCCAATTTCTGAGTCAGCCGCTCTTCCAAGTCCCGCAGTTTTTCCACAAGTGCTTTGCTGGTTGCCAATGCCTCGCGCATCTTGATGAATGCCCGCACCACAAAAATACTCATTTGCACGGCACGGGAACTATTCAGGATATTCGCGGCCATAACCACGCCGTGCTCAGTGAACGCGTATTGAAAGGTTCTCCTTCCACCGCGGATACTTTTTGACATCGCAAATTGCGATGTCAAAGAAATCTGTTCTTCTTTGTTGAGTTGGAACATAAAATCATCGGGAAAACGAGCTCGATTACGCTTCACTGCTTCGTTCAACCGATACGTCGGCATACCAAAAATCCTCGCCAGGTCGGTATCCAAAATCACCCGCTCTCCCCGAATAGTGCGTATTACCGTTTCAATACGCATCGATAAGACAGCATTTTCTTTTTTCCGTGGCATGTTATTTCCCCCTTAAAAGTGACAGTTACAAATAGCATGTTGTGAACCCCATAAGATCTTTCAAAAGAAGCAAGCGCGGCTCTCCAAATTATGTGTGAAAAAGAATGATGAACTGCGCAGGCGGCCTGCATTGAGGTTGGAATTGCGCAGACACCTCGGCCGTGCCCAGTGTCCCCTAGTTTTGAGGAATCATCCACGGCACTGCATATGCAAGGAGCATCACCAAAATCCCCATAACAACCACGAGCAAAATGCTGGGCAGAAGTACGGAGCGCAGAATGCGTCCTTCTTCTCCCTGCGAATTGGTTGCGGCGCAGGCCACCACGATGCTCTGTGTCGACACCATCTTACCGATGACACCTCCAGCACTATGTGATGCGGCGGCGAGCAGCGGTGAAATGCCGAGCGCTTGTGCTGTGACTTGCTGCATATTGCCAAAAAGTACGTTGGATGTCGTGTCGCTTCCGGTGATGGCGACACCCAGCCATCCAAGCAGCGGCGAAAAGAAGGGAAAGAACATTCCCGTTCCCGCAAACACGAGACCGAGGGTTGCATCCATGCCGGCATACCGGATGGTGAAAGCAAAGGCGAGCATCAGCGCGATGGCAAGGAGCGAGCGATAGATACGTCGGAAGGTGCCTGCAAAAATTTTCAGAAGTGTTCGCGGCCGTACGCCCAGCAGGAGTCCGCTCGCGATCCCGGAAAAAAACAACGAAGTTCCTGCTGAAGAGAGCCAGTTCAATAGAAAGAGTGCATTCTCCGGCCGCGGAGCGGCCACAAGCGGAACATTTCTCAGCACGCCTTGATGGAGCCACGGAATCGGCAGAGAGACGAAGCGCTTTCCTTCGAAGGTTTCAAGAAGCATTTTCACTTGAGGAATTCCCCAAAGAAAAACAAAGAGCGACAACAGTGCCCACGGCAACCAGGCACGCAATTGCTTTGAGAGAGAAAGATGGAGTGACGGTGACGATGGTGAATGCACCGGTGTCCAGAATCGCAGCAAGTAGAGAACCGACAGCAGTGAAACGATGCCGCTTGCCAATCCCACAATCCATGGTCCGCTTATGTTGCTGATGAGCAACTGGGTAAGCGCAAAACTGCCGCCGGCGGTCAGGCATGCAGGCCAGACTTCCAGCATCTGTTTCCAACCGGCCAGCGTCCAGAGAAGAAAAAATGGAATCACGATTGCAAAGAGAAAGAGTTCACGACCGATCGTTGCGCTCAAGCTGAGAATTGAAAGTCCGGTGACAGACGCAAGCGCAACAACCGGTGTGCCGAGCGCGGCAAATGCTACGGGAACTGTGTTCCCGAGCAATGTCAACCGCGATGCTTTGAGAGCGGGAATACCCAATCCGATCAGCATCGCCGTAGAGATGGCGACCGGTGTACCAAAACCCGCGGCGCCTTCAATAAATGCCCCGAAACAAAATGCAATGAGGAGAACCTGAATTCTCCGGTCGCCTGTGATTGTGCTGACGGATTGTTTCACCGTCTCGAATGTACCGGTCTGTACCGCCACATCGTACACAAAAAGCGCGCTGATGACAATCCAGCCGATCGGGAAAAGTCCATACAGAAATCCGAAGGCCGATGCCGAAAGCACCAGGTGCAGAGGCATGCCGTAAATGCCGGAGGCAATCGCAAGAGTCGCTGTGAGTCCAATGAGTGCCGCAGTGTGCGCTGTGACACGGCGGGAGAGAAAAAGGCCGAGAACCAGAGCCAATGGCAGAGCCGCCGCCAGAGCGGAAAGAGCCAGATTTCCCCATACAGGAGTGTAGTGTTGGAGCCACATGGGAGATGTATCGACAATGATCCGAAAAAAGGTGCCTGTCCGGCAAGAAAATCTTTCCGGACCACTACCAATAATAGAAAGAATGGAGTTCATTTCATAGAGGAATTGTCAGGAAGCAGGTATCGGCACTTATTTCCCCGGTGGATTTTCAATAGTGTCGGGGATTTGCTACCTTACAGAAAGATCATTCACAGTCATCCGGAAATCGCGTGAGCAGAACCTTCTATAGAAGTCTGGCAGATGCTGAAGAGCATCGGTCGCCGGTGTGGCTTGCGACGGTAATAGCCGTCGAAGGGTCAACACCGGTGGAGCCGGGAATGAAGATGTCCGTTTTTCCCGACGGAAGTATCGACGGTACAATCGGCGGAGGCGAAATTGAACGCCGGGTGATCGATCGCATTCTGCAGGAAAAGCCATGCGTGATGGCCCGATGGAAGTACGATCTTGGAATGCAACACTTGGATGCACTGCCGACGGGCATGGTCTGCGGCGGATTTCAGGAAATCCTGGTGGAACCATTGTTCTCCGGTTCGCCGTTAACAATATTCGGGGCAGGGCATTGCGGCATTGCCTTGTCGGAAATGGCATCCCGTGCGGGCTTCCTGGTGACAGTGTTTGATGACCGGCCCGAATGGGCCAATGCACAGCGTCATCCCTGCGCTGCGCAGATTGTCTGTGCTCCTTTCGGGCAGGCATCGGATTTGCTCCGGTTCGATCAGGATACATTTATTGTCGTTATGACGCATGGACACAAATACGACGAGATGGCGGTACGCCATTGTCTTGGCAGGCCATACAAATTCCTGGGCCTGCTTGGGTCCGGTAAGAAAGTGCGGCAGGTATTCGATCGCCTCAGTGCAGATGGATATGATGAATCTGTACTGCGGACCGTGACGGCACCGGTGGGATTTGATATCGGCTCACATACGCCGGATGAGATTGCGGTGAGCATTCTTGCGCAAATGATTGCGATCAAATACGGGAAGACCGAAATCCCGTTCAGGATGAATCCTCTGTCGGCGTAAGATGACAGAAAGATGGCGTGCGTCAAATTCTGCGGCGGCAATGTCAAAGTGTCTGCTCAATTGAAGTAAACAAAGTTCCCAATGGGTTTGAGATATTTTCAATGAATGAACTAATAGACAGACATGGGCGTACGCATACCTACCTGCGCATTTCTCTGACTGATCACTGCAATCTCCATTGTCTGTACTGCAATCCGCTGTTGCCGAATACTGTCGGATCTCGCCGGAAGGACTCTCTCTCTTTCGACGAAGTGCTTCGGCTTATTCGATTTTTTATTCTCGAATGCGGCGTGACAAAGATCCGGTTGACCGGCGGCGAACTTTTTGTACGCAAGGGCATCACCGGTTTTTTGAAGACACTCGGTGAATTCAAACGCGACCATCCCTTCATGCTCGGAGTGACAACCAACGGAACGCTGCTCCGTCAGCACTGTGCTGTCTTGAAATCATCCGGTGTGGATGCCGTCAACATCAGTGTTGATTCCCTGCGGGAGGATCGCTATGAAAAAATCACCGGACAGGATGGATTGAAAGAAGTGTTGGAGGCGATCAGTGTTGTGCAATCTGCGGAATTTGAATCCATCAAGATCAACACCGTCGTGATGCGCGGCGTCAACGATGACGAACTCGCCGAGTTCGCGGCATTTGCCGCGGAGAAGAATCTGCACGTCCGTTTCATCGAATACATGCCGTTTCCCAATAATGCGTGGGACAGGCAGTCATTTATGAGCTGGCGCGATATGAAACGCCGGATTCAGGAGAAGTACGAATTGATACCGAAAATATCCGACGTCCATGCCGTCGGAAAGGAATACCTGATCGGCGGGCAGAAAGGCATCATAGGATTTATCACTCCGGTTTCTGAACATTTTTGCGGCTCCTGCAACCGGCTTCGGCTCACCGCTTCCGGACGGATTAAAGCATGTCTCTTCTCTCTGCCGGAGCAGGAATTCGACGTCGCGCCGCTGTTGCGAGGCGGCGGGACCGAAAAAGAAATCCATGCCGGCATTCTCGCAGCGCTTGGAATGAAGTGGAAAGTTCATCCGCCGGCAGAACAGCTGGCCGCAGGCGGCAGATCAACAATGACCGGAATCGGAGGGTAACGCGTGGAACTCTCTCATCTGGATGCGCAGGGAAATGCCCGCATGGTCGATGTATCGGCGAAAGCTGCAACGCTGCGAACGGCGCAGGCATCGGCCGAGGTTATTCTGGGAGCGGATGCATATGCAGCAGTGGAGCGGCATGAGATCGCAAAGGGTGATGTGCTGGCGGTTGCGCGCATCGCCGGAATACAGGCTGCGAAAAAGACAGCGGAGTTGATACCGTTGTGTCATCCGCTGGCGTTGTCGTTTGTCGATATCCAATTTCAATTGAAAAGTAACAGCACAAGCATCGCGATTACTTCTCTTGTAAAAACAATCGGTACCACGGGCGTCGAGATGGAAGCGCTCTCTGCTGTCACGGTCGCTGCGCTGACGGTCTATGACATGTGCAAGGCGGTCAACAAAGCAATCCGGATAGCAGATATCCATTTGGTATCGAAAAGCGGCGGGAAGAGCGGCCCGTTTCAGGCGGAAGACGAAAAATAATCAGCAGAGTATGACCGGCAAAATCGTCGCAATATCGATAAGCAAGAAGAAAGGCGTTCCCAAGTCGAATGTTTCCCGGATTCGCCTCATCGAAGGCTTCGGGCTTGAAGGGGATATTCATGGAGGCGACTGGCATCGTCAGGTGAGCCTCCTTGCGCTGGAACGGATCGATGAAATGCGGGCGAAGGGATTGCCGGATTTGCAGCCGGGAGCGTTTGCTGAAAATATCACCACGGAGTTTATAGAGCTGCCGGCATTTCCGCTGGGTACTCGATTGAAACTTGGTGATGAAGCCGAGTTGGAAGTGACACAGATCGGAAAAGAATGCCACTCACGTTGCGCGATCTATGCAACTGTCGGAGACTGTGTGATGCCGCGGGAGGGTATCTTCGCGCGCGTGATTCGCGGCGGCACGATAATGCCCGGCGATATGATAACGGTGTCGTCATCTCCACAAAAGATGAAACGTGATTTCATGGCGTCATCATAATTTTGTCACACTTCCCTCGACTCGTCCCGCTATGGCGGGACTCGCTCGGGATGACGGCATATGAAATCGTATAACGCAGGCGTTTTTAGAAGGCTGCTGCGTTACCCCGAGCGAGTCTTCCAAAGGAATGCCTTTGGCAGAGAGCGTTTGCTCCGGATGACGAACAACGTTGGATAGCCATCAATTATTTTGTGGTCTCCTCTCACAATGATTTCATACGCTGACGCTCTTCGTATTGTGTGCAGTCACGGCGCATCTCTTTCATTGCGAACAGAGACGCTCACGCTTCTGCAGACATCTGGCCGCATTCTGGCAGAAAACGTCGTCGCAGATACCGATCTTCCTCCGTTCGACAATTCCACCGTAGATGGATATGCTGTGCGCTTGCAGCCCGGGACAACAGAGTGGAAGATCATTGCTACTTCCCATGCGGGACATTCTGCCGGATTCAAACTGAATGAAGAATCTGCCGTTGCTATTATGACGGGCGCATCGTTGCCTGATGGTGCCGATGCCATTATTCCGATTGAGGATGTTCTTGTTGATAGCGATCGTATCCGTCTTCGCGACGATGCCGCCATTCTTCGGGGGAAGAATATTCGAAGGAAGGGTGAAGACCTCAAGTGCAACTCTCTTGCAGTTCCGGGGTTCTCATTCATCAAGCCGCAAACTGTTTCCCTTCTCGCCGCATGCGGATGTCATCATCCATTGGTGTTTCAAAAACTGAGAGCGGGCATTCTATCGTCAGGTGATGAGCTGATTCCAATTGAATCCACCCCGCGGGACGACAAAATTCGCGCAACAAATCCTTCGATGCTAATTTCTTCTGCCGAGTCGATGCAGTTGATTCCCGTTGATCTTGGTGTCGTCGCTGACTCAAAGGAGCAGCTGCGTGCAACGATCGGGAATGCTCTGGAGGAACAGAATCTGGATCTTCTGATAACAACCGGCGGTGTTTCTGTCGGCGCACACGATTATGTCAAGGAAGTGCTGGAGTCGGTTGGGATGAGGACCATCTTCTGGCGGGTGAAAATCCGTCCCGGCAAACCTGTTCTCTTCGGGATGCTGCAGAAAGGGGAGAAAGCAATCCCGGTCTTCGGGCTCCCCGGCAATCCCGTTTCCGCTTTCGTCGGCTTTTCGCTTTTTGTCAAGCCGTTTCTTGAAACTGTTTATCACCAGCACGCACTGCCTCAACTTCGTGCATCGCTGGAAAATCCGATCTCAAAAAAGGACACGATGCGTCATTTCATGCGCGGGGTGATTCGCTATGATGCGGTTTCAGGGAAGAATTGTGCTGCCGTTCTTGCTGCCCGATCGTCGGGAGATATGAAGACACTCAGCGATGCAAATTGCCTTGTTATTGTTCCGGAAAGCGTTCAGTCATTGCCGGCCGGTGCGGAGGTGGAATGCATTCCGATATAACCGGCATCATCCTCGCCGGCGGCAGGAGCACACGCATGGGAACGAACAAAGCTCTGCTGCCCTTTGGCAATGCGACAATGATTGAGTCTGTTGCCAAACGCATGGTGTCGCTTTTCTCTGAAGTTCTGCTGAGCACGAACACCCCGGAAGAATACGCAATGCTTTCACTTCGTACCGTTCCTGATCTGATCGATCATCGGGGACCTCTCGCCGGCATTCATGCAGGCCTTACCACAGCGGCGACGGAAAGAATATTTGTCCTGAGTTGTGATATGCCGATGATTACTCCGGACATCATCGAATTTATCATCAGCTATCCGACGGCACGACCGATCGTTGTGGCGCGGGCAGATGGTTTTGTTCAGCAATTGTGCGGCATCTATTCCAAAAGCATCCTTCCGTTAGTGCAGGAAATCATCGCGGCAAGAAAGCAATCCGTGCAGAAAGAAAAAATGTGTCCCGTGCTCGAACTTGTCCGGAAGGCGGAGGGTGAGATCATCGACATAGAATCACACTACAACGGCTATAGAGCCGGATCTTTCATCAATGTAAACAATCCCGACGATGTTGAGCGATTGGCCGCTCTCGGACGGGAGGCGATCGCATGAAAGCTTTCACCCGGAATCGCATCCGCTTCGATCGAAACGAACTTGCCGGCAGTTTTGGAGATATCGGCACGGATCTGCCCCTTATTGTCGGCATTATCCTTGCCGCGGGACTTGACAGTGCGAGCGTCTTTATCATGTTTGGATTGATGCAGATTCTTACCGGCATCGTCTACGGCATTCCGATGCCGATGCAGCCGCTCAAAGCGATGGCAGTGTTAGTCATCACGCAGAAAATTGCCGGTCCCGTTCTCTTTGGCGCCGGCATTTCGGTGGGCATCATAATGCTCTTTCTCACGATAACAGGCGGGTTGACGTTGCTCATCCGCTGGATTCCCCCCGCCGTGGTACGGGGAATCCAATTCGGGCTTGGCCTTTCACTTGCGTCGCTTGCACTGAAAGACTACGTGCCTTCAATGGGATTGCCCGGTTACGGCCTGGCGCTGGCCGGGATGTTTCTCATGATCCTTCTGTGGGGAAACCGGCGCATTCCACCGGGACTGCTGGTGATCGGCATAGGAGTGCTGTACGCTCTTGTTGTCGGATTGCATATGGACGCAATTCTGGGAGATGTGCGCCTCGCGTTGCCGCAATTTCGCGTACCCGGTTGGGATGACATCCTTACCGGTACAATGCTGTTGGCACTGCCCCAGATTCCGCTCTCCATTTCCAATTCTGTGATTGCGACGGAGAAAACGATCCATGATCTCTTTCCGGAGCGTTCCGTGAAGGCGGGCCAGATCGGGCTGACGTACTCGATCGTCAATCTCATCGCACCGTTCTTCGGTGGGATTCCAGTCTGCCATGGTTGCGGCGGGTTGGCGGGGCACTACACCTTTGGCGCCCGGACAGGCGGTGCGGTGATTATCTATGGCACTTTTTATTTGCTAACAGGACTCTTTTTCAGTGGCCCATTGTATGAGCTGCTGAAAATTTTTCCCCGACCGATTTTGGGTGTTGTGCTTCTCTTCGAAGCACTGACGCTGTTGTCCTTCATCCGGGATCAAAGCTCCTCTTCGCGCAATCTTCTCATCGCGCTTCTGACCGGCCTCATTGCGTTTACTGTTCCGCAGGGATTTGCCGTTGCCCTCGTCCTTGGTTGCATTGTGTTCTATGCAGCGAAGCGATTTGGAGAGCGCCCGAACACGTGACGTGTGTCAGCACATCGTCAGCACTACTCTACAGCCAGAGACTCGTTGCATTGCGTGCCGAATGCATGCCGTCGCTGCCGGCGTGCAGGGCAGTCAAATGCCGCGCGATTGCGACGAATTATATTTCTGAATAGCGTAGCTGTATGTTCATGAATGCATTTTCGGAAACGATTGGCAGCATTACCAGGCCATCCGGTAATATATATTTCTGGATATTTCGCTTTCCTTCCCGTACATTGATGCGTCGGTTTCCTATGGACTTGTACACTGTACACGTCCGATGGCGCACCTCCAATCAAATTCAGAGTGATGAATGAAACGCCGCATCATTATCATTTCCGCAGTTGTAATACTCTTGTTGGTAGCAGTATTCTGGTTCATCTCCGGAAAAGAATCCGGAGGGAAACAGGATGTCACCACCTCTCCGCGACGGGGAGAGTTCAGGGTACTCGTTACCACCACCGGAGAATTGCAGGCAAAGAATTCCATCCAGGTCATGGGTCCGGAAAATGCTCGCGCTGTCTACATCTGGCAGATGAAAATCAGCACCCTCGTGCCCGAAGGAACGGTCGTGAAGAAAGGGGATTTTGTCGCAGATCTTGACAAGTCTGAAATCACCGATAAATACAAAGAATCTCTTCTCACTGTCCAGAAATTGGATGCTCAGTATTTGCAAACTACGCTGGACAGCACACTCACGCTCGCTCAGGCGCGGGATGAACTGGTCAACCTTCGCTACGCTAGAGAAGAAAAGCAGATCTATCTGGAGCAGTCGAAGTACGAAGCGCCCGCTATGCAGCGCCAGGCGGAAATAGACTACGAACGGGCACAGCGCAATTTCACTCAGGCGGAAAAAAATTATGTAACGAAAAAACAGCAGGCCATCGCAAAGATTGTCACTGTTGAAGCGGATTTGAAGAAGGAACGTCAGCGTTCAGAGTTGTTCCAGCGCACGGTTGGAGATTTTACCGTCAAGGCTCCGGCGGATGGCATGGTTATCTATGCCCGCGAATGGAACGGCAAAAAGAAAGTCGTCGGTTCCACCATCAACGCGTGGGAACCGACTGTAGCGACACTGCCGGATCTGCGGGACATGGAATCGATCACCTATGTCAGCGAAATCGATATCCAGAAAATTGCTGTCGGTCAGTCGATACGCATCAAGTTGGATGCGGACCCCAAAAAAGTGCTCACCGGCAGCATCATCAGCGTTGCCAATATCGGCGAACAGCGTCCAAACTCGGATTCAAAAGTGTTTGAAGTGCACATCCATGTCCAGGAATCGGACAGCACCTTGCGGCCGTCCATGACAACTTCGAACGAGATTCTTGTGGCGGAACAGAAAAATGCCCTCTCGATTCCACTTGAATGTCTCCACGCCGATAGCGGACGGACGTTTGTCTACAAACAGGATCGCGGCGCTCCGATGAAACAGCCCATCAAACTCGGACTCATGAACGACAACGAAGCCATTGTGCTTGAAGGGCTTACTGAAAAAGACAGGATATATCTCACGACTCCCTTTGAGGCAAAGAAGTGAGCATCTATCCGCTTTTTGTCCAGAGTCTGAGCATCGCGGTTGAAGCAATCACGCACAACAAGCTCCGCGCTATCCTGACATCGCTCGGCATCGTCTTTGGTGTCGGTTCCGTCATCTCCATGCTTGCCGTCGGCACCGGAGCGGAACAGGAAATTCTCGAGCAGATGAAGCTCCTCGGTGCCAATAATATTATCATCACACCGGTGGTGGAGCAGGAAGAGGGCAAAGTCACAGATGAAGATGCATCGAAGAAAAAGGAAAAGAAAAAATTCAGTCCGGGTTTGACGCTGCAAGACGGCCGGAGCATCCAGAAAACATTGCCGTTTGTGGATTTTATCAGCCCGGAGGTAGTGGTCGAGACGGTTGTGATTCGTGAAGGGATGAAACGAAGTGCAAAGATTGTCGGTATCGATTCCACGTACTTTCACGCAACCGATTTCGAACTGACAGAAGGGAAGATATTTACAGACGTACAGGCGGATCTGGCTGCGCCGGTGGCGGTGATCGGCTACGGCATTAAAACAAAGTTCTTCGCCACCGAGAATCCTATCGGCAGGACCGTTAAATGCGGCAGCCTCTGGCTGACGGTGATCGGTGTACTGCAGGAACGTAAAATGTCGAAAGGGTCGATGCAACATCTCGGCTTGCGGGATTTCAACTTCGACGTCTATGTCCCCATCAGCACGTTGCTGCTGCGGTACAAGAACCGGACAATGGTAACACGCACAGATATTCAAAAGGCAGCGCGCTCCTCAGGGAACGATGCCTCCGATGAATCGGACAAAAAAGCGGTGAATTATCACCAACTGGATCGCCTGGTGGTGAGGGTTGCAGAATCGGCTAAAATGGGCGGGCTTGCTGAAATCATCAGTCGCATGCTCGAGCGGCGCCATAACGGAGTTGTGGATTTTCAGGTGACGGTTCCCGAGCAATTGCTCAAGCAGGAACAGCGCACAAAAGAAATCTTCAATATTGTCCTGGGTGCCATCGCCTCGATATCCCTCGTTGTCGGCGGCATAGGGATTATGAATATCATGCTTGCCTCTGTGCTGGAACGGACGAAAGAAGTCGGCATACGCCGTGCCATCGGCGCAACGCGGCGACATGTGATCTTTCAGTTTCTGAGTGAAGCGGTGATGATCAGTGTGACCGGCGGATTGATCGGTATCGCGCTCGGTCTTCTGCTGAGCAGCGCAATCGAAAGGTTTGCCGGGATCAATACAATTGTGAGCGGTGTGTCGGTGATTGTATCATTTACCATTTCGATTGCGATCGGCATTGCATTCGGAATCTTTCCGGCTATGAACGCGGCAAAACAGGATCCGGTGGTTTCGCTGCGTTATGAATAAAAAACATTTGCCGCACTGATCGCAGAGGATACAGAGAAAATGGGATCGAGGACAAATTCCTCTGTGCTCTCTGTGATCTCTGTGGCAGAGCAATCTCGTCCATGATGATTGCGCTCTTCTCCATAGTTCTGATTGTGTTCGGCATTGCGTTCGGAATCTTTCCAGCAATGAACGCGGCAAAACAGGATCCGGTGGTTTCGTTGCGTTATGAATAGAAAAACATTTGCCACAGAGGACACAGAGAGCACAGAGGAAAAATTCCTCTGAGTTCTCTGGGACAAAAAACTTTTCAATGAATATTCGAACTCTTCTTCTCGCAATTCTTGGTCCTGGTCTCTTTGTATCGGTTTTTCCTCAAAGTAGATTGGACAGCACTCTGTCGCTCTTCGATTGCATCCGCACCGCGCAGGAATCCGGACCGCTCGGAAACATCGCCCGCCGATCTTACGAGTCGAGGCAATTCGGTTACGAATCCTTTATGGCAACACTCTACCCGCAGTTGAGTATGCAGGGGGATGTGCCGGGATACTATCATTCCATCAACTCAATCACACTGCCGGACGGCAGCACCGTGTTCGCTCCACAGAGTCAGGCGACCTCCGCGGCCAGTATTTCTCTGTCGCAGGCTATTCCGTTTACAGGCGGTCAATTTTCGGTGTCGTCCGGCATCAATCGCATCGATCTGCTGGATACGAAAAGCCAGTACTATCGTTCCAATCCGCTGAATGTCAGTTTTCGCCAACCGATCTTTCAGATGAATACTCTGCGCTGGAATCTTGATGAGCAGCATCTCCGCTATCAAATGTCCACCAGGGAACTTGCCGAAGCAATGGAAGATTGTGCCGTCGATGTGACGAACAAGTATTTCGACTATCTGCTGGCATCGATGACGTACGACAATGCCGCATTGAATCTGGCCAACAACGACACACTCTACCGGATATCGAAAGGTAGATTTGGTGTCGGCAAGATCAGCGAGAATGATTTGCTGCAAAGTGAACTCGCATGTCTCAACGCGCAGACCGAACTGGAAAACGCGCGTATCGCTCTCGACAATGTACGCCGGACACTCTGCGCGGTTCTGAACTTTCCGGCAGACCGGCCGGTGGCGGTGAGAGAACCGGAAGCCACCATTCTCGGGAGTGTGGATTCCAAAGAAGCGCTTGCAAATGCGCGCAGTTACCGGAGCGACGTTTTGAATTTTGAACTGCAGAAATTGAACGCTGAGCGGGGAGTCGCGCAGGCGCGGTCGACCAACGGATTTACTGCAACGCTTTCCGCAAATCTTGGCTACAATCAGCGCGCAACGCAGCTCGAGGACTCGTACAGGGATCTGCTGGATCAACGGCAGTTCAGCCTGGAGTTCAGTATGCCGATTTTTCTCTGGGGAGCAAAGAGTGCGGCGATCGATGCTGCCATCGCGGAAGAGCAGCGGGCCTCGACGTCTGTCGATCAGCAGCGTCTTGCCTTTGAGCAGGAAGTACTCTATCAGGTGGCGCGACTGAATCTCTTGAGGACGCAGGTAGCGGTCACGGCCCGCGCCGATTCCGTGGCGCAGCGCCGGTTTGATGTCGCAAAAGACCGGTATATGATCGGAAAGATCGATATTCCGAATCTATTTTTGGCACAAAGCGAGAAGGATAGCGCGCGGCGTTCACGCATTCAAACGCTCTGGAATTACTGGTCCACGTACTTCCGCGTCCGGCGGCTGACCCTGTTTGATTACGAAGCTCGCCGCCCGCTGGTAGTACAACCATAGCGGACGCCGAGCTCCACCAAAAAACAGACACAGAAATACGGAGAAATATACTCAGTCCCTCCGTGCCTCAGTGGTAAAAGAAACCACTCCGGAGGATGCTTCGCAGGAGACACGGAGAATGGTGAAGGGCACGGTAAAGATATCCACTGGATTCGAAATTCGGACATGAATGTCACCATCAGACAGGAGGCGCCGGCAGACTACGAAGCCGTGCAGGAAATCGTGCGGCTCGCATTCCTTGCTGCCCCCCATGCGGACGGAACAGAACATCTGCTGGTTGAGCGGTTGCGAAAATCGAAGCATTTCATTCCGGCGCTCTCCCTGGTGGCAGAGGTTGACGGCCGATGCGTCGGGCACATACTCTTTTCCACGATCACAATTCGGTCCGGGAATATTGTGCACGAATCGCTGGCGTTGGCGCCGGTGTCGGTACTACCAGATCTTCAGCGCACCGGCATCGGCGGGAAGCTGATCGGAGCGGGACACGCGGTTGCACGCCAACTCGGCTGCGATTCCATTATTCTGGTGGGGCATGCGGAGTATTATCCAAGATTCGGCTATCGACCGGCGAGCACCTGGGGGATCACAAGCTCATTCGACGTTCCGGACGAATGTTTTATGGCACTGGAACTTGTGCCGGGTGCACTGTCATCCGTCAGCGGAGTTGTGGAGTACCCGGCGGAGTTTGGGACATAAAAAAGTCCCGAAAAATTATTTCCCGGATAGAGCGAAGCATCAGACAGCCATCGGCACTTCCACCAACGCAAACAATCCGTACTCAGCAGAAAATTCGTCCTATTGTTGATAGAAACGTCTGCGCAATCCAGGAATCTGCGTAATCTGCCCGCTTCGCCTCTACGAGGTCATAGACCCGAACTCCGCGAGGCGAGTAATCCCTTCCTTTGATACAATGATGCCGCGCAGGGAATAAAAATATCTTTCGTGATATCAGTGATAAGTTGAGAGCAGAGGACTTGTGCGCTGGAAGTTTCCCCCTGCTATCCCCTCCTCCCAAAGAGGAGGGGATAACTTCTTGCTATTCACCACGACAATACGTTTTGCCCGTCAGGGCATCTCCCACGATTCGCTTGGAATGTAATATCGCTTTGGGAACGACAGCTTCCCGACTTTTGGCTGCACCAGCTGCACAAAATCTCTGTACGTCATTTTTACAAGTTCTTTGTGAGTGCCGGCATTGAATGCAATCATTTCATCCTCAGCAAGCGTTTCGGAAACGAGGACGTCCATAGTGAAGAGATTACCGAACGGCGGCATAGCACCGAGCTCGCATTCGGGAAAGAGATGTTTGAATTCCTGCTCGCCTGCAAGCTCAACGTTCTTCGCTCCGGTAAAAACGCTGAGCAGATTGAAATCGACCATATGGGACGCTGGCAGAACCACCATCAACATCTTTCCGTCCGCATTGACGATCACGGATTTGGCAACTTCCTTTCCCGGAATGTGCGCCAGGGCTGCAATTTCCAGCGACGTATACGCCGGCGAATGCATGATGACGATATACTTTATCTGATGGCTGTCGAGAAATACCTTCAACCGTTGGAGTATCATACGAGCCTCCTCGTTATTGGTGAGAGTGTGATTGCCCGGCGGGCGGGATCAGAACAGCCGCAGTCCAGAAGATCTCGAATGATGCCGCAAGCATCATTCGGAAGAACACAGATCTCAAGGCTATTCCCTCTTGAGAAAAAGACGGGGCACAAAGAGAGAGTGCAGATTATTTACAAAGTCTTGCTCACATGCCTCAGTGTCGAAAAGAAAACCCTGTTTCTCTCTGGAACTTTGCTTTCTTCTCTGTTCTCTTCTTTCTCTGTTGCGCCACCAACCCGCCAAAAACACAAAAACCTCTTTCATCCCTTCGAAAGGAATTCAAGAGGTCTTTCAAATAATCGTGAGAGCGTCTTCATAAGCCTTCTCCGATCATTTAGTACAGCTGACTACACTACAATAGTAATACCCTCCACGGCAAATAGCAAGGGCGTCAATATTGGTGAAAAGCATCGAATTATTGAAAAATGATCCGGCCCATCCTCTGACGGAGGAAATGAAGCCTCACTTCTTTGAAGCGGTATTCGTGTATCGCTGCTTAAAATATTGTAGTCTTTCTATAGGCCCTATAGGCTGAAAATCTTTCTACCAGCTCTTTCTCTTCCAAAGATCTCCATAACAGCACATTTGCAATAAAGAAGAACGAAAGAACAAATGAAGAAAGAGCTCCATAAAAAATCGGAAAACCGATGAGCCACAATATGAATCCCAGATACATCGGATGTCTTATCCTTGAATAGATTCCATTAGTGATGAGATCTCCTTCATGGTTTTCCAGACTCTTGATCGTAAAGAGTGCAATAGCAAAAACGATCCCACCTGCGCCAGAGAATGCAATTCCCGCATACCGGATGATGGCCGGCAGGTCAATTCTATATATATCAAGGCCGCAGAGGACGAACCATGACGTCCATAGCAGCGCCATATCTGCAAATATGATCACAAAAGACAGTTTGGTAGGTTTTACGACCTTCTTATGTTTGAGTATTTCATAAACGGATCTGACAATGTGCGTGGTTACACATGCGATTACTAAATTGAAGAACATGTTTCTGTCCATAGACCCACTCGTCAAGTGTGAAATGTGGCCGAACAAATTAGTCCGTACGGGTGCTTAATGTTGCTACGCACCTGCAATGAAACTCGAAACAACAGAGCCTCTCTATTGATGTAAATGCGACAAAAGGAATTAGCCGGTTTTTGTTTTTGTAAACGGAATGAGCATGGGTACTTCCCGCTGATACTTGACGTAGGTATCGCCGAATTCGAGAATGAGTTTATCTTCTTCAAGCTTTGTTCCGATAAGAACGTAGATCGTCAAGACCGTGTTTGTGACGACATCCATCACCCGGAAGGTCTGAGACCAGAGATAGAGTATGAGTGCGAAATACATCGGATGTCGCACAATTCCCAATAATCCGTTTCGCTTAATCTCACTCGAACGATCTGTTTTCTTTGGCTTCCCAAAACTCAGTATCTGACGAATTCCAAAAAACGATAAGGAATCGTAGTTGAAGAAAAATGCCCAGGCGAATATCAGCAATGAACCCCACGTCACAAGAAGGCGGACAACGGACCAGGGGGGCGTGTACACTATAATGATGTTGCTCTCTATTTGTGCCGTGTAGTTGATTAATGGAACAATCAGAACGAAGGAAATTACTATGTAGAAAAGCCTGTAGAAGGCAAAATAGTTCTTGAGGATGCGAGTCATCAGATCGGTAATCCTGATACTGATCAAGTAGCTATGGAATGCACAGTATCCTGCCCAAAGCAAGACAGCCATCAAATATTTCATTGTTCAAGGTCTCCTTTCTGGTTTTTGTCCGCTGTGCGGTCGTGTGCCGGTATGTCCCGGTCTTTTGAGATGCACCATCGATTCCCGCAACAATTGTGATATGCAGCCGTTTGCCGCCGATTGGAGGCAATGAGTGTTGTCCATTGCGATGAAGATACGGCAATTGGGGCAGAAGTTCAACGCGTCGAAGTTGTTCAAATTCAATCGAATAAGGCTTGAAATACCGGCTGTAATTGTTATTATAAATGTATGGTCAAACAGAAGTCATACCTCCAATCGAGCAGGAAAATCGTCATCAAAATCGGCACGAATCTGCTGGCCGACAAGATGACCGGAGTCAACACGGAGCGGCTGGAGTCGATTGCACGGAGTGTTGCGCAGCTCCAGTCCCGGGGAAAGCAGGTAGCACTGGTGAGTTCGGGAGCTATCGGTGCGGGCGTTGCGGCTCTGCAATTGAAAACGCGTCCCAGAACGCTTGCCAAAAAACAGGCGGCCGCTGCCATCGGCCAGCCGCTTCTGATGGAAGCATACGAGCACGCATTCCGCAAGCACCGTTGTATGATCGGGCAAATCCTTCTGACGAAGGAAGATTTTATCGATCGGAGGCGTTTTGTCAACGCACGCAATACGTTTGCGGCGTTGTTCGAGCAGGGCGTTGTTCCGATCGTCAACGAGAACGACACCGTCGCAGTCGAGGAAATCAAACTTGGTGACAACGACAATCTCTCCGCGTTCGTAGTGAATCTCATCGGAGCCGATCTGCTGATCCTGCTCAGCGATATCGACGGCCTCTACTCGGACGATCCGGCGCGGCACAGCAAGGCCACGTTGATTCCTGTTGTCGAAAAGATCACACCGCAAATTGAACGGCTCGCCAGAAGCAGCAACCCGGAGTTAAGCACCGGCGGCATGATTACAAAAATCCAGGCTGCAAAGCGCTGTGTCTCCTCCGGGGCGGCTATGATCATTGCCAATGGTAACAATCCGGAAATCATAGACGATATTGTCTCCGGGACCTACGTCGGTACGATTTTCCTGCCGGACGGGAGGGGGCTGAACAGAAAGAAAAAATGGATCGGATTTGTCTCTCATGCTGAAGGCGTCATCGTTGTGGACGACGGAGCGAAAAATGCCCTTGTCGTAAAAAAGAAAAGCCTGCTCGCCTCGGGTATCATGACCGTGCGCGGAGAATTTGACAAAGGCGATACGGTGCTCGTGTGCGACGCGGCGGGGAATAATATTGCAAAGGGAGTCGTCCGTTACTCTCACGGAGATCTTGCGAGAATCAAAGGAAAGAAGAGCCACGAAGCGGCAAAGATTCTCGGGTGCAAGACGTGTGAAGAAGTGATACGGAGAGATGATTTGGCGGTGATAGAGTAAGAGGTATTTCCACAGAGGACTTTGTGTTCTTCCGAATGATGCCTGCGGCATCATTCGAGATCTTCTGGACTGTGACCGGTCTGTTCATCAAAAGGAGACGTCTGGTGAAGCGTGGAACTGTGACTCAAAAAGCTGCATCGGTGCGGGCAGCAAGCAACGTACTCTACAAGGCATCAACAGCACAGAAGAACACGCTGTTGAAAGCCATCGGGCAGCATGTTCAGATCCAAACCTCATCAATTCTTGCGGCGAACAGAAAAGATCTGGCAGCGGCGAAGCGCACGGGAATGTCCGGCGCCATGCTCGACCGGCTGATGTTGAATGAGCCGCGGATCAATCAAATGATCGCCGGCATTCGGGACGTTCGTGCGCTGCCCGATCCGGTGGGAGAGGTGTTTGGAAAAATCCGACGTCCGAACGGACTCATCGTCGAGAAGATGCGTGTGCCGCTGGGTGCTGTCGGCATCATTTACGAAGCGAGGCCGAATGTCACGATCGACGCGGCGGCACTATGCTTGAAAGCCGGCAATGCTGTGCTGTTGAAAGGCGGATCGGAGGCGCTGCGGACGAATGGGGAGCTTGTCCGCGTACTCAAATCAGCTCTGAAGGATTGCGGACTTCCGGATGGATGTGTGGAGTTTATTGATACGGCCGACCGCGCCGCCGTCACGGAAATGCTGCAGCAGGAGCAATCTCTGGACGTCATTATCCCGCGCGGTAGCCAGCAGCTGATCCGCTTCATCCGCGAGAATTCCTCCGTACCGGTTATTGCACACGGCGAAGGGAATTGTCATGTGTATATCGACCATCCGGCGGATCCTGCCATGGGAGTGGAAATTGTCGTGAATGCAAAAACGCAGCGTCCGTCTGTCTGCAATGCCGCTGAAAAGTGCCTTGTTCATGAAAAAATGGCGTCTGTTTTTATTCCGATACTTGTAGAGAAATTGTCGAAGGCCGGCGTTGAAATCCGTGGGGACAAGCGGGCACAGTCAATCAGCAGGCAAATCATTCTCACGACTGAAGACGATTGGCGCCGGGAGTATCTGGATTTGATCATCGCCATTAAAATTGTGAACAATGTGGATGATGCGATTCGGCATATCAATCATTATGGGTCGCATCACTCGGATGCGATCGTAACGAAGACAAAGGCACATGGCGATCGATTTCTGCGCGAGGTCGATTCCGCGGCGGTCTATGTTAACGCATCGACGCGGTTTACGGACGGATATGAATTCGGATTGGGAGCGGAGATCGGCATCAGCACACAGAAGCTGCATGCACGCGGACCCATGGGATTGATAGAATTGACGAGCACAAAATTTATCGTGAGAGGGAAGGGGCAAGTGCGAAAGTGAAGACCCAAAGAAAAAAGCAGCCACAGAGAACACAGAGAAAGAACTGAGAACACAGAGGCTAATCTGAGTACTTTTTTCTTTTTACTTTTGCCTTTGTTTCTCTGTGTTCTTCCGACTGATGCCTGCGGCATCAGTCGAGATCCTCGGGACTGTGGCAAAGGCTTTTGCTCTTTCTTCATTAAATTGTGACTGACTATACGAGATAGTCCTATGAACAAACCCGAATTTCCGGTGACACCCGCCATTCGTTTCCTGCGTGAGCACAGTGTCCAATTCACGCCGCAGTTGTACGAGTACGAAGAACACGGCGGCACACGCAAGTCCGCCGAGGAACTGGGCGTTGATGAACACTGCATTATCAAGACGCTGGTGATGGAAAGCGATCCGAAGCATCAACTCATTGTGCTGATGCATGGCGATCGGGAAGTCTCGACGAAAACGCTGGCACGGCTGCTGAATGTCAAACAAATAACGCCATGTTCAGAACAAACAGGAATGCGCGTGACCGGCTATCAATTTGGAGGGACGAGTCCATTCGGGACACGGCAAAAACTTCCGGTCTATGCCGAGAAAACAATATTCAACCTTCCGCAGATCTATATCAATGGGGGGAAGCGCGGATTTCTGGTGCAGATTGCACCGGGCCTTCTCAAAGAGTTGCTGCGCTGTGAAGAAGTTGAAGTGGGGATTAAAATTCAATAGCTTTTTTTGCCGGGATACTCGCTCCATAATGCGCCGCGAGGGAGTATGCGGCCGATTCTCAGCAAGAAATGGCGTGGAATCTGCCGAAAATGATTGTCTTTTCTTGTTGCAGCCCATCCTAATGTGAAGAACTGAGATAACATACAACCGGCAAATCTGTTGCGCCACCGAAAACCAGACATCGAATTCTTATGTGAAAGGTCGGGTGTTCCGGTGCGTGTGTACGATCGAGGATATGCATAGAAATTCGAGACACGTTCTCTACAAAGATCACAAAGCGGGCGGGATTGCGATACACGATCGCTATTTCATGCAGTTCTACTTTTCAAACCATTTATCAACAAGCGGATTGAGCTTGCCGAGATCGGATTGATGCAGAAATTCATTCGTGTGGTTGTTGTACGTATAGTCGTCTTTCCATTCCTCTGCATGAAGGCGGATTTCGCGAAGGGCATGAACAATGAACTCCAGTTCTGTGTCCGTCATCGTCGGATGAACAGACAAGCGCACCCATCCCGGTTTCGCTGAAAGATCGCCGCCATCAATCTTATCCGTGATTTGCTTCGAGATGGACGGATCAACGTGCAACAGATAATGCCCGTACGTTCCGGCACAGGAACATCCCCCACGCATCTGGATCCCGAATCGATCGTTGAGCAGTCTGACGACGAGGTTGTAATGCAGATTTTCGATATAGAAAGAGATCATGCCAAGCCGGTGCTCATGCGAGTCCGCAAGAATCACCAGATTAGGAATCGTCCGCAATCCAGCGAATGCCTTCGCGACAAGTTCCTCTTCCCGCCGGCGCATGTTCTCTGTTCCCATTGTTTCCTTCAATTGAATGGCGAGAGCGGCGCGGATCGTCTGGAGGAATCCCGGCGTGCCGCCGTCTTCCCGCAATTCAATGTCGGGAATGTATGCGTACTGTCCCCATGGATTCGTCCACAGCACCGTGCCGCCGCCCGGTTGATCGGGAGCGCGCAGCGTGTAGAGCGATGAGCTGAAGATAAGAACACCTGCCGATCCCGGCCCACCGAGAAATTTGTGCGGCGAAAACATGATCGCGTCGAGTCGCTCTTCGGGATCTTCAGGATGCATATCCATCGGAACGTAGGGTGCTGATGCGGCGAAGTCGATGAAACAGACGCCGCCGTGTGTATGCATCAGTTTCGCCATCGCATGATATGGCGTCTGAATTCCTGTGACGTTAGAGCACGACGTGAAAGATCCGTACTTGATCTTTCTGTTCTTATGCTTTTCAAGCAAGAGCGCGAAGGCCGTCAAATCAACGAGCCCTTCAACGGTTGGCGGAATAACTTCGACATCGGCGATGGTTTCGTACCATGTGGTCTGATTGGAATGATGCTCCATGTGCGTCAGGAAAACCACGGGACGAAGTTCGTCGGGAACGGACAGATATTTGCGCAGCTGTTCGGGCGCTTTGAGTCCAAGAATCCTCTGCAGTTTGTTTATGCCGGCAGTCATGCCGAATCCGATATTCAGGAGCGCATCATCCTTTGCGGCATTCACATGCTGCTTGATGATGTGGCTGGCGGCGTGGTATGCCTGTGTCATCAGCATCCCCGTCAGATTCGATTCCGAATGTGTATTGCCGACGAACGGGCCGATTTCTTCGATCAATCGGTATTCAATAGGGGAATAGAGTCGCCCGGACGCGGTCCAGTCGGCATACACGAGCCGCTGTTCGCCATAGGGAGTTTTAATAAGCTGGTCCCAGCCGATCGTCTGTTCCCGGAACAGCGCAAAATATTGTTCCAATGTTTCCATAGTTCAAATTATTGAAAAGGGGAGGCAAAGGCAAGCACGGAAGGCCGGCCAAGGGAACCCCGGTTTCCGTGCAGAAAGAGAATGCCCGTTTCGATCCGCGGACGGGTAGGATGCTGGTTCTCAAGAGATCGTTTGGGGCTTGAATCCCGTCCAACTATTTCGTATTCATTAATAGTAAACAGAAAGGCATCGCCCCACGATGTTTTTTCGGGATGCGATTTGCCCATGATATTATTGGTGGCTGCTTCACGATCGCTCAACGCTCCATGACTACATCACTGCCAAAATTAAAAAAGGCCGGAAGCCCGCTGGCAAAAGTTGTTGCCATTCTTCTCGTCATTGGCTTTCTTTTCTATTTGCTTACTCTGCTGGGAGACGTTGTTACCATTCTCATCATTTCGGCGGTGTTGAAGTTTCTGCTCTGGCCGGTGGTAAAGCTAATGGAGCAGCACTTTGAAATTAGCCGCGGGTTTGCTGTGGGAATCGTCCTTGCTATGTTTTCGATCATGTTGTTCGTGACTCTCTACTACGGCGTTCCAATGTTATTTTCCTTTGGCAAATCTTTGTACGATCAAATGAGCATGTTCCCGTTGGAGGTGAAGCTCGATGCGGTGTTGTCGGACTTGGCCCGGACATTTCGGATTATCGATGAACGCAAGCTCCTGGAGCGGGCGCACGGGCTGATGGCCGCCGAGGGAAACTCACTGAAAGGTATCATCGGATATATTCCCGGGATGATCGGGAATCTTGTGATCGTTCCCTTTGTTCTCTATTTCTTTCTTGCGGAAGGAGATCGCGGATTCAAAAAAGCCATCGAGATGGTTCCCAACAGGTACTTTGAAATGACGTTGAATATTGTCGAAATTATTTCCAATAAGCTTGCCGGGTATTTTCGCGGACTGCTGCTTGAATCACTCTCTGTCGGCATCATGATGGCGATCGGCTGTTCGGTCATCGGAATCCGGCATGCGATTCTGATTGGGTTGGTCGCGGGATGCTGCAATTTCATTCCGTACTTCGGCGTGATCATCGGGACCCTCGCGGCGCTCTTCGTTTCGCTTCTGCAGTTCGGCGATTTTCATCTGCTGCTGGCAATTCTGGCGGTGATCGCTATCGTTCAGTTGACGGACGACCTCTTTCTGCGGCCGCTTCTCTTCGGCAGGGCGATGGACATTCATCCCATAACAGTTGGTATTGTCCTGTTGCTGGGCAGAGGCATGTTAGGCATGATCGGAATGTTCTTCGCAATTCCGGTGTATATCATCGTTACCGTGATTGGAAAAGAATGCTACCGTGGATTCACCCGGTACCGCATTACCCGGGAAGTCTCTCTCCCGCAGAGATGAATGGACTGTGCGACATCTTTGTAGCAACGCATAAGCATCCACCGTCAAGCCCCGGAGGGGCGACACTATTTGTTTTTTCCTTGTGCGTAACATCAGTGACTAATTACGAACTTTCATCATATGGATATAACACAAATAGCAATTCTTGCCGCAGTGGTCATCATCGGTTTCTTTGTGCTGAAGACCGCTATTAAAATCTTCTTCAAGATTGCGTTCTTATTGGTCGCTCTCGCCGCAGTCTGGTATTTCTTTGTCCGATGAAAGAGCTGGAAGAGGACATACGCGCACTTCGCTCCAAAGTGCAGGTGCATAAAATAATTCGCTGGATCGGGCGGGATCCAGTGCGATTCCGGGAGCTTATGCAATTGCTGCTCAAGGGTGATGTCCGGATCGCGCAGCTCTCGTCATGGATTGTGGGGCATATCGGAGAGACCGCACCGGAATTGGTACGACCCTATCTCAAAGATCTGATCAGGAAGATGAGTGAGAAAGGCATTCATCCCGCGGTGCGGCGCAATACACTGCGTGCGCTTCAATTTGCTGATATACCGAGAGGATTGCAGGGAAGACTTGCTACTCTCTGCTTTGACTATCTTTCTTCGATGGATGAACCGATCGCCGTCAGGGCGCTTTCGATGACTATTCTTACTCAACTGGCCAAAAAAGAACCGGATCTCCGGCGGGAACTCGAGGTTATCGTTCGCCAATTGCTGCCCTATGGGACCGCCGCATTCTATTCGTGCGCGAAGAAAATCCTGAAGAATCTTCCACCCTATGAGATGAGAGAGTCTTCTCTCTGACGAGCCGCTGTTTCACACCCGTTGAATTATGGACTTTCTCTTTGCTTTGGTGCGTGCCCGGAGAGGTGTCTCAGAAGGAGCGAATTCAGAAAGACGCGCCTCATCCGAACCGGCTGCGCAGAATGCATCGTTGGTCGTCTACCTCCTGAGCATGCTTGACGCAGACTATTGCACGCCATTCTCCCCTGACGAGTACCGATAATTTTTGTTCTCTACTCAATATTTTGTATATTTTCCACATCTATGCAAAAAAATGTCAAGAAGAAAATGATCCTGGTGGGGGATCGCGTACTTATTTCTGCGGAAAAAGATCAGGAGCGAACATCCCACGGATTGTATCTGCCTCCCGGCGTCAAGGAAAAAGACAAAGTGCAGAGCGGTTATATTGTTGCTGTCGGCCCCGGATTTCCTGTTGTCAATCCGAACTTTGTAGATCAGGAACCGTGGTCAACATCGCCGAAAGATCCGGTCAAATATATGCCGCTGCAGGCTGAAGAAGGAGACTACGCATTATTTCTCCGGGATTCTGCCGTTGAGATCGACTATGAGGGTGAACACTACCTCATCATCCAGCAATCTGCAATCCTAATGTTGATCCGGCGAAGTTCATTCCCGGAGATAGGGATAGAATAGACGCATCGGTCCGTTCGGTGCTGCTGCACCGTTGTGCTGTACATTCTGAAAGGAAGACTCTTGCAACTAGAACAAATTCTCGAAAGCATCAGCGACGGCTTCTTTGCGCTGGACGTGAACTACCATGTCACGTATTGGAATCGCGGTGCGGAAGAAGGTTCCGGATGGAAGCGGTCAGAAGTGATCGGAAAACATATCTTCGACATTTTTCCAAATGCCGAAGGGGACGAACTGGGGGAGAAGTACAAATGCGCGATGGAGCAAAAGGTTTTTCAATCGCATGAAAGACGCTTTATTGACTCGGGAAATGAGAGATGGTATGACTTCCGGATGTACCCGAATGAGGACGGTCTGTCGGTATTTCTTCAGAATATTACAGAGGAGAGGCGCCGGGAACTCGATCGGGAGGCATCTTTCAAGATATCCCACGCCATCAATACGTCAAATCAAGTGGACGATCTTTCTGCACAGATTGTACAAATCGTTGCAGAACGGTATCAAATGCCGGGGCATCATATTCTGCTCTACCTGTTGCGGACTCACACGGATCAACTTATCCTGGCAGCGCCCGAACTTCCTTCGGTGGAGTGGGAAAAGCGTTTGCTGGTTGCCTCTTTGGCGGACGATCAGCCCGCCGCTCTTCTGGAATCAGCCCGGCGGCGCCAGCCCATTATTACTTCCGATGTGACGCGCAGTTCGTACTATGCGTTCCGTCCCGAAGAGGTTCTTTCATCGGAAGACCGTACGCTGGCTCTTATTCCGCTGGTGGTGGAAGACGAACTGGTGGGTGTGATGGAAATACTGTTCCATCGCTCCGAGTCTCTGGCGGAGATGGAGCTTCCATTTCTTTCACTGGTAGCCGGTGAAGTGGCGGTGGGCATCAGCCGCCGCGGGTTGGTCGATCAGCTGCGCGTGAAAAATGTCGATCTGGAAATTCAGCGCACGCAAACGCTGGAAGCCCACGCAACCTTAAAGCGCTTCCTTGCTTTCTTCAGCCATGAACTCCGATCGCCGCTCAACTCAATTATCGGTTTCTCCGATCTGATTACATCAGAGTTCCCGGCCCTGGATGAAAAGACTGTTAAAGAATATGTCACTTCCATACACTCCAGTGGCACGCATTTGCTCCGCCTCATCAACGACATTCTCGATCTCTCGAAGCTGGAAGCCGGCAAGCTCGAACTGCACTATACCAATATCCCCATCCGGCATTTTCTGGGCGGGCTGAAAGCGTCGCTCCAGCCCCAGTTGGATCAAAAGCAACTCGACTTACAGCTTCAGTTAACCGATGAACTGGATGATATCGTCGCCGATGACATGCGGCTAAAGCAGATCCTGTTGAATCTTATCACCAATGCAATCAAGTTCAGCCATTCAAAGGGAATTATTATTGTCCGTGTGGCGCGCATCGGTACGAATGTTGAATTTGCCGTGCAGGATTTTGGTGTCGGCATTCCCTCCGAGGAAATAGAGAAACTCTTCAAGCCTTTCCAGCAGACCCTCGGCGGGGCGAAGAAGAGCGAAGGGACCGGACTCGGTCTTTCGATTACGAAGAAGTTGATTGAGCTGCATGGAGGTTCCGTCAGTGTTGTCAGTGAATGGGAGAAGGGAAGCACGTTTATTGTCCGCATGCCGATGATGGTGCGCTCCGGAGAAGAAGGTACCGAGGTGGTGGAGCAGATGGCAGCCGTGCTCCATAAGTCAAATGCTCCGCAACGTGTACTCGTGGTGGAAGACAAACCGCATGCTCGTCAGATTTTGCAGACGTACCTGACAGAAGCCGGATACATCGTCGATTTTGCCATCAATGGAATTGAGGCGCTCGAGAAGGCAAAAACCTGGAAGCCGGACGCCATTACGCTGGATATTCTGCTGCCGATGAAAGATGGCTGGCAGGTGCTGCGTGAGTTGAAAGCGCATCCTCTCTGTAAGAACATTCCGGTGATTATCATCTCCATGGTGGATGAACGAAACGTCGGATTCGGCCTTGGTGCGGCCGAGTATTTTGTCAAGCCGGTGCAGAAAGAAGTGCTGACCGAAGCGGTCGCAAAGGTTATCAACCGAAATGCAGTGCTGCAGCGGACTGCGAAGATTCTTGTGATTGACGATGATCGCTCCGTGACCGATCTTATCCAGGTGATTCTGGAATCGGAAGGATGCACAGTGCTGAAAGCACACAGCGCGCTCGAAGGACTGGACATCGCAGAATCAGCGCAGCCGGATCTCATTATTCTGGATCTCGTCATGCCACAGATTTCGGGCTTTGACGTTGCGTATCAGCTGAAGCACAATCCGAAGACGCAGGCAATTCCGGTGATGGTTATGACGAGCATGGAATTGGACGACGAAACACGTCACCAGCTCGAAGGATTCGTCGTCAGCCTGATGCGGAAAACCGGATTTACCAAAAAGGATTTGCTCCAGGAAATTTCATCGCTGGAAGGCAAGAAGGAACGCGGATGAATCTGGGACCAGAGCGCTCGTGAACGGACAGCAGAAAATTGAAAGTGGCAGCGCGGCTGACTATCTTCAGCGCGGTATCGCAGCAGCGAAGCAGGGCGATCGCGGTAATGCGTTGATGCACATTACCAAGGCGATCGACCTGAATCCGCGGAACGAAGTGGCCTATGCCGTTCGTGGTGCATTGCGCGCCGATGCATTCAAAGATTACGGAGCGGCTATAGCGGACTACACAAAAGCCATCACGCTGAAACCGAACTACGCCGAAGCGTATGCCGGACGCGGGATGACGCTTTTCCTGCTCGACCGCTACGATGATGCCGCCGCAGACTATACGAAGGCCATTGAGGCAAACCGTGACTATGGCGCAGCCTACTATAGCCGTTCGACCGTGCGGTATAAAATTGGCGACTATCCCGGTGCCGTGGAAGATCTCAATTATGTTATCCAGCTGGATGGAAAGAATGCTGCGGCATACAATAATCGCGGCAATGCCAAGTTCAAACTGAAGGATTACGAAGGAGCGGTGAAGGATTATTCGCAGGCAATCTTACTCGATCCGAATAACTCTTCAGCTCTGAACAATCGCGGTCATGTGAAATTACTCCTCAAAGACTATCAGGGGGCGATATCGGATTTTTCGCGCGCGATTCGCGCCGATGATCGTCTTGCCGCCGCATATAACAACAGAGGAATCGCCAAACGCTTTCTTCCCGATTTCCAGGGAGCTCTGCAGGATCACAGCAAGGCAATTTCCCTCGACCCAAAATTTTCGGAAGCATATTTTCACCGTGGACTCGTGAAAGTGAAAATGAACAAGCTGCGCGAGGCGGTTGGCGATTTTTCCAAAGCTGCCGAAGTCGATCCGGCATATGCTGAAGCCTTCTATCAACGTGGCATCGTCCGTACGAAGCTGCAGGAGCGCACGGTGGCTGTCCAAGACTACACCCGGGCCATTGAAGCAAATCCCCGGTTCGCAGATGCATACTACAATCGCGGTATTGTGCGCAATAATCTCGGTGATACCGCTGGAGCATGTGAGGATTGGCGGAAAGCGATAGAGTTTGGTGTTGTCGAAGCGACGTATCTTCTAAAAAAATATGGCACAACTGCGGAGTCGCCTCAAGCATCATGAATGACCGAATGATGACTGTCGTGCGAGCGTCCGTCTGTGTTTTGTCCTTCTCGATAATCATTGCAGTTTATTCTTCCCGTGGTCAGACCGTTTCGAAAGGAGGTGCTGCGATGCGTCTCACGATTGCGGCGTTGGGGAAAGATGGAAGTATTCCAGCCAGATATACATGTCAGGGTAATGATATTTCTCCTGCACTTTCCTGGATCGGCGCTCCGGCCGACACGAAAAGTTTTGCTCTTATCGTCGATGATCCCGATGCCCCGGATCCGGCTGCACCAAAAATGACATGGGTCCATTGGGTTCTCTATGGTATTCCGCCGCAGGTTGCATCATTGGAAGAAGGCGTGGCAGAAAAAGCGTTGCCGGCTGGCACGATGTCCGGGCTCAACGACTGGAAACGGACCGGATACGGCGGGCCATGTCCTCCTGTAGGACGCCACCGCTATTTTTTCAAGCTCTACGCTCTGGATATCATTCTTCCAAATCTGCAGCATCCAACCAAATCTGCAGTGGAGAAGGCAATGCATGGACATATCCTTGCAAAGGCTGAAGTGGTTGGAACGTACAAAAAACATTAGTGTTGTAGATTTTTTTAGAAAACCACTGCGTCACCCCGAGTCCAGAGGATCCCGTTCCGGGACAAGCGGAGCGAGTCGAGGGGGATGTAGTTACTCATTTTCTTGGACTTGCGTCTATGTCACATTTCTTCCGGGATAGATTCATTCTGAAATCCATTTTCATAATCGTATTGGTTTCTGCCATGTCTTCATTTCCCGCACTTGCCGGATCGATGGATCCGCGTTCTCTCTATGATTCGTATGACACGTACCGTCTGGCGGATGTCTCCGGCCCGCGGATGAAACATGCGGAGTTGATCCAGCACCTGGAAAAACTGCAGCATGAGATGAAGGGCGTGATGTCGATCGAAGTCGTCGGACGTTCGGCCGAAGGTCGGACCATCAACCTGCTGACGCTTGGGACAGGGAAAAAGAAAATTCTTTTTTGGTCGCAGATGCATGGCGACGAACCCACGGCCACGATGGCGCTTCTGGATATCGTGTCGTATGTCGGCAAAAACCTCGGCTCACCGGATGTGCAACGGCTGCTGAAAGAAACGACACTGTTGATTATTCCCATGCTCAACCCCGACGGGGCAGAGCATTTTCAACGCTGGAATGCTCAGGGAATTGACATCAATCGGGATGCGTTGCGCCTTCAATCTCCGGAGGCCCGCATTTTGAAAAAGGTCCGGGATCAACATATACCGGAATTCGGCTTCAATCTTCACGATATGGATGCCAGGCTTCCCGTTGCAACCACCGGCAAGCTCGCCGCGATTGCCCTGTTGGCCCCCGCAATTGACAGCGCCAATACGGACACTCCCGTTCGGGTGAAAGCGAAAAAAGTCGCAGCACTAATCACGGAAGTTCTCAGCCGGTATATCCCGGGCCATATTGTCCGATACGACGACAGCTACGAGCGACGTGCCTTTGGAGACAACATCCAGAAGTGGGGGACCAGCACAGTCCTTATCGAGTCTGGCGGATGGAAGGATGATCCTGATAAACTTTTTCTTCGGAAGCTCAATTATGTAACTCTCCTTTCTGCCATCACCGCTATCGCCGGCAAGACGTATGAGAAGGCGGACATTTCCAAATATGAGACTCTCCCGGAAAGCGGAAAAAAGATATTCGATCTTATCGTCAGCGGAGTGACCCTCGTTTCTTCTGACACGCTGCCGTCTGCGACGGTTGATATTGGCTTCGTGCAGGGGAGAGCCCGCGGTCGCTCCAGCGATTCCCGCACATTGCTGCAGGTGAGCGACGTCGGAGATTTGTCCACAAGTCCGACGCTCGAGCGGTGGAACGCGGAAGGAAAGAAGCTTAGTATGGAAGCATTCCGCTTGGGAAAAAACATTGAGGTTGACAGTATCGCGAAGAAGCTTCGGTAGAAAACGTATCAGGAAGTGAAAGTCGAGGCGAGGACACTCCAAATTTCCTGCCGCAGTGCATCAACAGATCGCATGCCATCGATGCGAACAATACGCCGGGGCTCTTCCTTACACAAGTGCAAATATCCCTGCCGAATCCGTTCAAAAAACTCCAGCCCGCCGCTTTCCATTCTGTCGAGCGGCAGTCCGCTCTTTTCACGCCGTGAAATCAGCTCGCTGATCGGAACATCCAGAAAAATCGTTTTCTCGGGCCACAGTCCGCCGGTCGCGGCAGCATTGATGGCTCTGACTGTCTCGAGATTCAATCCCCGGCCAAATCCCTGGTAGGCGGTTGTTGAATCGGCATAGCGATCGCAGATGACAAAACAGTTCTTCTCGAGTGCCGGGCGAATGACTTCGCTGATCAATTGTGCCCGCGCCGCAGAGAAGAGCAGAATTTCGGATATCTGCGTCATGTGGAGATGCTTCTTGTCGAGCAGAATCTCACGGATGCGTTCTGAAATTTCAGTTCCGCCGGGTTCGCGAAGAAAAAGCACGTCCCTCCCGTGCGAGCGCAATGTCTCTGCAAGCAATTGGGCCTGCGTCGTCTTGCCGGAACCGTCCAAACCTTCGAATGAAATGAACATAGTGGCAACATGGTACGGTTTTTTGTCTGGTTTTTCAAGGCTGATTTTAATACATTATCATTGGTCGGTTAAGAAAATGGCGATTGTATTGCCACAAAGGCACAAAGTCGCGAAGAAAAGAGACCTCGTTTTTGGAAAATTTTGTGCCTTGGCGCCTTCGTGGCAATATCTTTCATGCTTTGCGTAACATGAGTCAATTATTTATCAGACGACTCCACGGGATTGGGACGCTCTGCGTAGACCGGTGTTGTGGAGTCGATTCGCGTACACTCAGGAGCAATTGATGACGCTGTTTCAGGCAATCGTGTATGGCATTATTCAGGGATTAACGGAATTCCTGCCGATCAGCAGTACGGCACATCTGCGCATTATTCCCGCTCTGGCCGGTTGGAGCGATCCGGGAGCGGCGTTTACGGCCGTGATTCAATTTGGGACTCTCGTCGCAGTCTTCATCTATTTTGCGAAGGATATTATCGCAATCCTGCGCGGTGTCATTGACGGCATCATAAAGAGAAATCTGCTGCATTCTCCGGAAGCGGTCATGGGGTGGATGATTGCGGCCGGAACGGTCCCGATCGTCGTGCTCGGCCTCCTCTTCAAGAAAGACATTGAAACCACTCTTCGATCGCTGTATGTGATTGCTGCGAGCATGATCGGGCTTGCACTCGTGCTTTTGCTGGCGGAGTTACTTGAAAAAAGGCGCATCACCCAAGGAGTGCAATTGAAATCGATGGACAAGGTGACGTGGCGCGATGCTCTTGTCATCGGCTGCTCCCAGGCCGTTGCACTGATTCCCGGATCATCACGCTCCGGGGTTACGATTACCGGCGGCTTATTTGTGGGATTGACGAGAGAAACGGCTGCACGCTTTTCCTTTCTGCTGTCGCTTCCGTCGGTGCTGGCTGCCGGCATCTTCGAACTTATCAAGCAGCGGCATGAATTATTGTCTGCAGATGTCGGTCTGCTGAATCTGGCTGCTGCAACCATCGTTTCCGGCATCGTCGGCTATCTAGCTATAGAATTTTTGCTGGGGTATTTAAAGAAACACACGACATATCTATTTATTTTCTATCGACTCATCGTCGGAGCTGCCCTGCTTTTCTTTCTTCTCCGCGGCACTATTGCGTAGCCTCTTTGATTCGAAGTCGTCGTACAACATAGTCATTCATTTTTAGGATTTGCATTATGGATGTTATTCGAGAATTCTTCTCCCGTCTTACGAACATACATGAATTGGTCACGTGGGCGGGATATCCCGGACTGGCGATGATTGTTTTTTCCGAAACAGGATTGCTTGTCGGATTTTTCCTGCCAGGCGATTCTCTTTTAGTGACAGCCGGATTGTTTGCGGCTGCCGGATTTTTCAATGTGGGGTTGTTGATACCGTTGCTGATTCTTTGTGCCGTCTGCGGGAATGCAACCGGATATTTTATCGGAAAAAAAGGTGGACAAGCGTTGTACGCACGCAAAGATTCACGTTTTTTCAAGAAGCAGCATCTGCTCAAAACGAAGGAATTCTATGAACAGTACGGTCCGATGACAATCGTGATGGCGCAATTTATGCCGTTCGCCCGGACGTTCGCACCGGTCGTTGCAGGCATTGCCGAAATGAAATATGTGAAGTTCGCCTCGTATAATGTTATCGGCGCAATCAGTTGGATCACCAGCATGGTGTTGATCGGCTACTTTCTCGGTTCGACCATCCCCAATATTGACAAAAATATTCACTACGTCATCGTGCTGGTTGTTTTTGTTTCCCTTCTTCCCGGTATTTTCAAATATCTTCAAGTGAAATGGGCAGCCCGGAAGGCACAGTAGACTTCCGAGCGCGAGCTCGGCGTCATGATGATTGCTGGAAGCGGTCTCAAAAATGCATAGTTGTCATGGTGAACGTAAGTGTTCAATCGCTGTAGCCGTCATCCCGAGCGAACGAAGTGAGTCGAGGGATATTGCTCCTCGACGCGCTCATTCCCTAAATCAGAGAATTCGCTTGCCCCGAAACGGGATCCTTTGGACTCGGGGTGAAGGGTTTTCAACGTAAACGTTTTTTGAGATGGCTTCCAGACCCTTTTTCTATTGTTCCTTTTTCGCTTCGTGATTCTTGCAGTCCTGTCTATGTCCAATCGTCGTATTCGCTACCATGTTGATCCGCTCTTTCGTGCTGAAGTGGAAAAACTTCCCTGGCATCTCCCGATCGCAGAATGGCAGGACAATGGCATTACCACACTGGCGATCAAACGGGGAACGTCGCGCCATACCGTGATTTTTGTCCGGGCGGGAAGATTCTCCTTCGGCATTAAGGAAATAAGCGAAGTCATCTCCAAAAAAGAAATTCACCGCTACGAGCAATTACTGCTGCGCGGCATTCACACACTGGTTCCTGTCGGCTATGTGGTGCGCGAAGAGCCGCCGATCGTTGTGCAGACCCCCATCGGGCCGCAGTTCGAAGAGAACAACTATTCCCATACCATTACGCTCCTGGTCGAACGGGTCATCCCGGATTCCGAATTGTATCGCCGTGCATTTTCATTTGCCAACCGGAAGCGCATCTGGGATGCCATCGCGGCGCTCTTTGTCGAGCTCCATATCAACGGCGTGTACTGGGGTGACGCATCGCTGGCAAATACGCTTGTCCGTTTTGACAAGGAGACAGTGCCACAGATCGGAAAGACGACTGTGCTGCAAGCGTATCTTGCCGACGCCGAGACAGTGGAGATTCAGCCGGAGGTGTCCCCGGCATTGCGTGAAGCAGATCTGACTTTCTTTTTCGAATCGATGCAGTGGATCAATGAAGATCTGCGCAGCAGCGGTATCATGCGGGACGACCTTGCGAGCGAAGAAGACGGTAGCTATCTGCGGCAGCAGTATGAGCGTCTCATGGCCGTGGAGGATCGGAAGAGAGAATTTGAAATCGATACATCCTTCAGCATCGACAAATACCTCGGACGTATTCCCGATCCCTCCTATGTCGATCTCTTCCTGAAGCATATCGAAGAACATAAGTGGTATCTGAGCGAGCATGCGCAGAAACCATTAACGCTGAAAGAGGCAACTGCAGATTGGTACTCAGCCGTTTTTGTTCCCACCTGCCGGATCCTTCGCGCGGAAGGGATGTTGGACTTTTTCCCCGGGAAGACAGCTGCGGAATTGTACATAGAGATTATGACCAACAAGTACTTTCTGAGTGAGAAGCGGGGAGAGGACGTTGGTATGATTCAGGCGATGAATGACTATGCGGAGAGGTTCGGCACAAATGATCCTTCTCCGTCTGTTCTTGGTGCGTTCGTTCTCAAAATGCGTTCAGTGTTTGGATGGAAA
>JAPLFO010000190.1 GCA_026390635.1 Ignavibacteriales bacterium | reverse complement strand
GATATCGCTCTTCACTCTCCTGCAGTTCCCAGTCCATTTTCCTGCGGCAAAGCCGTGACTCCACCGCCAGGGTGAGATCATTCATTGCGAACGGTGTAATCAGGTATTCGTCCGCGTTCGTTATTCTTGCACGGTGAATCATCGCATCCGTGAGGGACGACATCATAAAAACAGTGGGGACCTCGCGGCGCTCCATGATCAGCCTGGACGTTTCAATGCCGTCCATGTCGCCCTGCAGGTGCACATCCATAAGAACAAGATCCGGATGCATTGATGCGGCTGCCTCAACGGCTTGTGCTCCGGACACCGCCTGTACGATGACGTAGCCCGTTTGCGTCAGATGGCACTCGACGTTGCGGGCAAGCTCTCCATCACTTTCGACCAGGAGAATGCGTTCATTCGCCATGAGTGACCACCGGAAAACAGGATACGATGCCCCCACCGTGACAACTATGCCATCGGCACTTATTCATGAGCGAGAGTCTCTCCGGGATCGGATCTCTGTTCTTCGCTTGAAATGGCATTCGGCGTGATTCGTACGAAGGCAAAGTCATATTCTTTCCCTCCGTAGTTCACATAGTCCGCAGTGATATCGACGGGAAGATTGCTGCCGTCTTTTTTGCGATGGACCGAGTGAAACGTTGTCGACCGTTCAATGCGCCGCTTCAGCCAGTGTTCGCCCCACCGGTCGACAGAATACGTGGGATCAATATCCGAGATCATCAACTGTGTTATCTCGGCGCGCGAATACCCCAGGTGGCTGCACGCTGCTTCATTCGCGTACGAAATGCGGCCGTCGGGCTGAATCCAGAGAACCGCCTCTCCGGAACGGTCAATGGCCGCCTGCAGCATCAGCAATTTCTCTTCAACTTCCTTCTGTTCGGTGATATCGCGTATCAAACCATCATACGAAACGAGTTTTCCCTCGCGGTCAGAATGCAGCACGGGCGTATTCCTCACCCAGCGAGTGACTCCGTCTTTCCGAACGATCCGGTGTTCCAGCGGCGGAACATTGTTTCCTTCCAACAACAACGTCGCATGTTCGATCACAAGCCACCGGTCTTCTTCTTCAACCATTTGGTACCAGAGGAATTTGTCGTGTGCAAAGTCTGCACTCGTATAGCCGGTCACGGCGATGCAATTGGGTCCGTGAATTGTCTCCACGGCTTTTCCATTTTCCACATAGACAGTGTAGATGTAGTCGGTCACCGCATCAATCAGTTTTTTATACCGCTGCTCACTGTGCTGGAGTTCTTCTTCCGCCCGTTTTCGGGTGCTGATGTCATTATGGATGCCGATCATCCGGATAGGATTCCCCTCCGCATCCCGCTCCACGACTTTGCCCCGACCCTGTATCCAACGCCATTCACCGCTTTTCGTCCTGACACGGTACTCCGTCGAATAGCTTTCCGCTTCCGCAGGAAGATGATCGTGAATCATCCTGATCGCGGCATCGACATCATCGGGATGAATCATATCCCTCCATGTATCGAATTCCGCGGGAAATTCATTCGGCTCATAGCCAAGCATTGTATAGAACCGGGGGTTCAGGAAGAACTGGTCGCTCGCAATTTTCCAATCCCACACGCCGTCATTCACCGCATCCAGTGCCAGCTGCATCCGTGCCTCGCCGGTGCGGAACAGTTCTTCTGCGCGTTTGTGTTCCGTCATATCACGGCCGATACAGAACACACCGGCAACTCTTCCGCTTTCATCCCGGAATGCCGCCACATTGCACTGCAGCGGGATACTCTGACCGTTCCGATTTCTCAACGTAAGCTCGATGTCGCTCATGGACCCAGCGCTCAATGCCATGGCATTGAGTTCACGGGCTTTTTCCGGTTCTTCAAAATAGGTGCTGAAATCTGAACCAGTCAGACGCGTTCGGGAGTATCCGGTCATTTTCTCCGCCGCTGTATTGACGTCGGTGATCGTACCGCCCGGATTGACCACGATCAACAAATCCATGCCTGCTTCAATCAGGCTCCGGTAGTACGCTGCCGATACGCGCAACGACTCTTCCATCTGCTTCTGTTCAGTCACATCGAACGCGAGGCCGGCAAGATGAATGACGTGTCCATTGTCGTCCCTATCGGTCGCCTGTGTTCCTGCAGAAATTCCGTTGTGCGCTGGTCGACAAAATCGTTGAATTTGTCCATCACCCTCCGGCGGTCATCCGGATGAACACGTGACGACCAGCAGAGAATCGTTTCCTTGATCGGCTTCGCTTCGCATTCCGCCGTTCCGGCGATTTCATAGCATCGCTGATCGACGGCACCGGAAAGTAAATCGGCAGTACACTCGAAAAAGCCCGCACCTGCGCCGGCCACCGCAGATTGCAGATTCCGAAAAAGATCAGTATGTGGTTTCCGTTCTTTCATCTGGTATCCCGGTATCTTTTGGCCTCAGCGATTCGGCATATCGGGTGTGGCGAAATATCTCCTGCACTTCAACTCTACGTTTCGACAAACGGCTTCACAATGCCGACCATGTGTTTCATCTCCCACGGTTTTGGAATGAATCCGACGATATTGTCATTTCCGATGAATTTTCCCATGATATCCTTCGCAGGGAAGCCGGAAGAAAGAAATATTCTGACATGTGGATCGATTCCACATAACCTCGAAAATGTCTCCTCCATCGTCAATCCGGGCATCGTTACATCCAAGACGACAACGCCGATGGAACGCCAATGCCGGGAAAAGTATCCAATGCCGGCAAGCCCATCCTCCACCGCAACCGCCTTAATTTTTTCCATTTCACAATACGTCACGGCGACGTCGCGAACGCCTTCTTCATCGTCGATAACCAGTAGCGTTTTTTCTGCTGCACCTTCCCGCGATTTCGATGGGCTGTCCCACCGCGGCCAATCTATTCCATGCTGTAAGGGCAACGCAATGGTCATGATGGATCCCTGTCCGACGGTGCTTTCCACTTTGATGCCGCCGCCATAGCGATGAAGAATTCCGACAACGGCTGCCAGTCCCAGTCCTTTTCCTGTTCCCCTCGTGCTGAAGAATGGTTCGAATATTTTCGGAAGAATTTGTTCACTGATGCCGCATCCCTGATCGACAACGCGAAAGATGACAAAACGGCCGGGCTTCAGTACACTATCGCCGCTTTGCCATTTGATGATATCCGGATCTTCGATGCGTGCCGTTCCGACGTGAATCGACACCGTCCCCAATCCGTTTCCGTATGATTCTGCCGCGTTGAGGATAAGATTCATCAGCGCCTGTTGGATCAGTCCCGCCTCGGCAAAGATGTGGGCATGATCGTCGCCGTAGCTGACATCGAGCGCAATCCTTTTCGGCACGGCAGCGGCAAACAAAGGGAGTGACGCCCGCACCAATTGATTTGCATTCTGCATCTCGTCGCCGGTTTCTGTTTGACCGGCAAACGTCACCATCTGACGGGTCAGATCCGCCATTCGCTGTGCGGCAAGAATCGCCTTCTCCAAATGCACGCGGGCCGGATCGCCCTCCTTCAGCTTTGACAATGCTATTCCGTTTTGACCGAGCACGCCGACCAGAAGATTGTTGAAATCATGGGCAACCCCGCCGGCGAGTACGCGGAAGCTTTCATTCTTCTGCGCAAGCCAGAGGCCTTCCTGGGCCTTTTTCTGCTCTGTGAAATCGCGAGAAATCCCGATGACGCCAATGATCTCGCCTTTCTCATTGCGGAACGGAACTTTCGTGGAACGCATCCAGACAAAATTCTCATGTGAATCGAGGAACAGTTCCTCGTGGTTGGCAACTCCGGCACCATGTTTCAGGATGTACGCATCCTGTTCTTCAAGAGATTCTGCAATGCGCTTGGGAAACAGGTCCCGATCCATCTTTCCAAGGATCTCCGCTTCTGAGGCGGTACCCGCAAGTCGGGCCATTGCCTTATTCGCAACAAAGTACTTTCCGTCTAAGTCTTTTGCATAGATGCAATCAGGCGTATTGTCGATCAACGTTCGGAGCAGCCGCTGCTCCTTTGCGAGTTGCTCGGCAGCCTGGATCCTGTCGGATACATCCGTGAGAACGAGCAGCGGTGTCGGGGCGCCGTCATAGGTGATCATCGTTCCGCGTACGATGACGCGGATTCTGCGGCCGCTCCGATTGAACAGATCGAGCTCATACTCTTCCACCTGCTCTCCCTGCATCCGCCGCAGAAGATTTGCTCTTGCCTTATCGTGAAACTCCGGTGCGATAAACCTAAACATCGGTTGGTCAAGAATTTCCTCCGGAGTGTATCCCATCCGCTCAAAAGTTCCCTTATTTGTATAGACGATGCGACCGTCTCGCACAATAACAATGAAATCCGGCAGGTTCGCCACCACTGCACGGTAACGTTCTTCGCTTTCACGCAATGCCTTTTCGAGTCCGTGGGAGTGGAGAGCCATTTCAATCGCCGTCACTACTTCACGTTCTTCAAAGGGTTTCAGCACATAGCCAAACGGGTGCGTAATTTTCGCGCGCGCGAGCGTCGACCGATCGGAATATGCGGTCAGAAACACCACTGGAATGCCGAGCATTTTCCGGACTCGGTCAGCTGTTTCTACACCATCCATCTCTCCATCCAGGCCAATATCCATCAGCACAAGATCGGGATGCTCCCGTTCTGCCGTTGCGAGTGCCGCCCTGCCCTCAGATTCATTGCCGACAACCACGTAGCCCTGCGTCTCCAGGCGACGACACAAATCCCGTGCAACAATCCGTTCATCTTCCACAACGAGGATTCTAGCCGCCATTGTCTATGCTCCGGTTGATTTGAATGTGCGCTGTTCCGGTTTGATGCCGAGCTGGTCCATTTTGTACCGAAGTTTGGATCTGGTGACGCCGAGAACTTTGGATGCCTGTACCTGATTGCCGCCGGTGATGTCGAGGGTTTTCAGTATGAGTTCCTTCAGCACTTCCGCCATGCGCACGCCGGACGCGGGGATCTGGAGATGAAATCCTCCATCGGATTGTTTTGCCGCATGCTGGGTTGATCGCGGCGCGGGCGAAAGGAAGCCGAGATGTTCAGCCGTAATTGCCGGCCCATCGTTCAGCAAAATGATCCGTTCCACGGCATTGCGGAGTTCGCGTACGTTCCCTTTCCACGGAAGTCGTTCGAGCGTCTGGAGTGCATCGGGAGCCAGATGGGGCACCGGTTTCAGGAATTTTTTGCTGAATTCCTGCACGAAGGCATAGGCAAGAGCTTCGATATCTTCCTTCCGTTCGCGAAGCGGCGGCACTTTGAGCACGGCAACGTTCAGGCGATAAAAGAGATCCTCACGGAATCGACCCGCCTCCGCTTCTTTGGAGAGATCACGATTGGATGCTGCAATGATGCGTACATCGACATCGATTTCTCTCGTTCCCCCAAGTCGGTAGAACCGTTTCTCTTCCAACACCCGCAGCAGTTTCACCTGCATATCCAACGACAGTTCACCGACTTCGTCCAGAAGGATGGTCCCGCCGCCGGCCAGCTCGAATTTTCCCTGCTTCATTTTTTCCGTCGCCCCCGTAAAGGCGCCGCGCTCATAGCCGAAGAATTCGCTTTCCGCCAGGTCTTTCGGTATGGCGCCGCAATTGAAGGCCACGAAAGGCTTGTCCGCTCGCGTGCTCTTCTGATGTATGAATCTCGCTATTACTTCCTTGCCGGTGCCGCTTTCCCCCTCCAGCAGCACCGTCGTCGTTTCACCCTTCGCCAGTTTCTCCGCCATATCGAGAATGCGGCGCAGAGCATTGCTCTTGCCGATGATACCGCTGCGCGACCGTTCGGATTCGAGTTCTTCCTGCAAAAACTGAACACGGGATTCGAGGTGGGCAAACTCCAGATTCTTCTCAATCACCACTATTAAGTGATTAAGGTCGAACGGCTTCACCATAAAATCCGCTGCACCCTCTTTCATCGCCTGTACCGCAAGCGACACATCAGAGTGAGCCGTCATCATAATCACCGGTCCGCCCCATCCATCGGACTTGATCTGTTTCAGAATCTGGATCCCGTTTGCCGTCCCGAGGTAAATGTCCAGGAAGATGACGTCAGGATTAAACGACGAGAATTGAAGCATGAATTCTTCCCGACTCCCACAGACGGCAACGGTGTAGCCTGCATCGGAGAGGACATTGCGCAACGAGACGGTGAGTGTTCGCTCGTCATCCGCAACGAGAATCCTTCCTTTAGCCATTGGAACCTCCAGAAATTGAATACACTATGGGAAACAATATTCTTGCAATTGTGCCGGCGGATCCGTAAGACGAGAGCGATATTTCGCCCTGATGCCGGTCAACGATGTACTTTGTGATGGCGAGTCCCAAACCGGTACCCCCGACTTTTGTGGTCCTGAAGGGCTCGAAGAGATGTGCCGCAACTTCCGGTGGCAAGCCCTCGCCCTGATCATGAATGGATATTTCGACCCGGCCGATTTTTTCGTTGGATTTCAACTCCTCAGGTTCTATTGTCCGTGTCCGCACTGTCACAACACCCTCCAGGGGCGATGCGTCAATCGCATTCTGAAGCACATTGAGCAGCACCTGCTGAATCTGTTTGAAATCCACGCGCACATGGGGAAGGTCGGATGCCAAGTCGGTTTTGATCGTCACATGTTTTTGCTTCAGCGCGGAGACAAGAAATGAAAGAGAACGTGTGAGGATACTGTTGATGGATTCCTCATGAAGCGTCGGCGGCGTGACACGCGCAAGGCCGAGTGTATCTTCAATGACGTGTTGGATACGTTGGGCGCCTTCCAGTGCCGCTGCGATTGACTCGGAGTCGGGAGATCCCTGCACTGTCTTCCTCTGCAGATACTGCAGATTGAGCGTGACCCCCGCCAGCGGATTGCGGATTTCATGTGCAATGCCTGCCGCAAGCCGTCCCATGAGTGTCATCTTCTCGATCTGCACCATCTGTTCGCGCATTCGTTTCTTTTCCGTAATGTCGTGAATGAAGAGCATCATGCGAGTATCGTTCGGCTGCTCTACATACGCGGCGCTCACTTCGACCGTGATCACTTCTCCTCTTTTCGTTTTCATGGCCGCTTCGTGCGAAACGATTTCGTTTTCCTGTAACAGCTGGGGCATGGCACCGAATTGCGCAACGAACGGAAGGCCCGGCATGCGGAACAATTCGTCTTCCTGATAGCCGAGAAGAGCGATACCCTGCTTGTTGACATCGAGAATCTTTTTCATTGTACCGTCGATCACGAAAATGGCGATGCTTGCATTTTCGAACAGAGTCCGGTAGCGGTCTTCTGAAATCTCCAATTCCTTGTTCTTGCGCGAAAGGGTGCCGGCATACACTTCCAGCTCGTGCATTTTCTCTTCGAGCTTCTTGGTAACCAGAATATGATGCCGTTCCAGGAATGCGCCTTCATCGAGTTCCTCCTGTGGAGCGGCCGCATCCCGCTGCTGATATCCATAGCGCTGCAGTGTCAACTCGTTGACTGCTTCGATGAGACTGCCCAGCCCGGCGTACTTGATAACATATTTGTCCACGCCAACGCTTTTCCCGAGATGTTCGTCTTCTTCATCCACATAGTCGCCGGTATAAATGATGAACGGAATAGTCGTCAGACGCGAATCCTGTCTTATTTTCTTGCACAATTGGAAACCGTCCATCTTCGGCATCATCGCATCGGACACAATCAAATGCACCCGTTGTTGCCGCAAGCACTCCAGCGCCTCGGCGCCGCTCGTGACCCCGATCACACGATACTGATGCTCGCCCAACACTTCCTCCAAGAGGTCCAGATTTTCCTGAACGTCATCGACAAGCAGAATGGTTAGATTTTCTGATTCCATGTTCTCTTTCCCTGCGTATGAAGTATAGAACAATGGCCAATGTAGCAATAGTAGCCACATCACTCAATCCGTACGACAACGTATTTCATCTACGTATTGGTACGTATTTTGGGGCTTTGGAGGGATTGTCGGTGGTGAAAAGTACCGGGATGGGTATGAGCAGCCGATTGGCTCTATGGAGGCAAAATCACAACGCCCTGTTTGATGGCATACGTGATCAACGCAGCGGCATCGTGGAGATCCAGTTTCCGCATGATATTGTTCCGATGGGTATCGACGGTTCGCACACTGATGTGCAGTGTGGAGGAAATCTGCTGGTGGGTTTTTCCTTCAGCGACAAGTTGTAGAATCTCCCTCTCTCTCGGAGTCAGCAGACCGCGGAAGGGTTTGGCATTGAGCGGATCCGTCTCCGGCGCTGCCTCCGGATTTTTCCTCTGAAGAAATCCGTCAAGAATGATTTTTGAAATCGCGGGTGAAAAAAATGCATGTCCGGAATTGACGGCTCGAATGGCAGCGTACAAATCTTCCGGCGATGTGTTTTTCAGAAGATAGCCGTTTGCCCCGCATTGCAGGACTTGACCGACGAAATCCGCGTTATCATAGGCGGAGAGTATCAGCACTTTTGTGCGGGGTATGCGCGACTTTATCTGCCGCGTCGCTTCCAATCCGTTGAGCTCCGGCATACTGATGTCCATGATCACGACATCTGGTTCCAGAGACATTGTCTGCTCCACGGCACTTCTTCCATTGACCGCTTCACCGACAACTTCAATCTCATTATTGAGCGAGAGGAGCGATACGATCCCGCGCCGCACGATCATGTGATCGTCCGCAACAATGACGGTGATTTTTGATTTCTGATGCATGGAATTCTATTTCTTTGACCGATCGTCGATCGGAAGCTCGACAGCAATGGTGGTACCTTTTCCTTTTGCCGACGTGATCTCATACGTCCCCTGCAATCCTTCAATCCGTTCGCGCATGCCGGGGATGCCTCTTCCGTTGCGTCCCTCTGCATATTCCTGAAGTTCGACAGGATCGAAGCCTTTGCCATTGTCCGTTATCTGGACAAAAAGAACGTGCTCTTTCCGGACCAACTCGATCTGTGCCTTTGTCGCGCCGGAATGCCGGACAATATTGGAGAGCGCTTCCTGCACCACACGATAGACCGTCGCTTCTACCTGTTGGTCTATACGCTTCATCCGCTCCAGCGCAATTAGTTTCACGGCAATCCCGTACCGCGCAGCGAACCGGTCGACGTACATCCGTAATGCGGCAACCAATCCGACCGCATCCAGCACCGGCGGGCGAAGGTCGTGAGAAATTTGGCGGATCTCCGTCATCGTTTCATCGATGATGTCCTTCATCATCGTCAGCCGTTCTTGTGCAGTCTCGGAAGTTAATGGTACTTCTCGACTCAGCAAATCAAGATTCAGTCGCAGTCCGCTCAGAGCCTGCCCAACGCCGTCATGGAGATCCCGAGTGATGCGCCGCCGTTCTTCTTCCTGCACTACAGTCAATCGTGCAGAGAGAGCGCTCATCGTGCGGGAATACTCCACGCTTTCCCGATAGAGCCGGGCATTCTCTGCAGCCAGGGCGGTTTGATCCGCAAGACTGGCGGCGAGTTGAATTTCAGCCTCTGAAAAGCGGTGCACTTTCCGGTAGCCGATCACCAGGAATCCCAGCCCTTTTCCCTTATTGACGAGCGGGACGGCAAGCAGCGATCGAAGATTCTCTGCCTTCACGAAAGGATAGCTGTCGGGATCAACCGGTGGATCGGTGGGGAAATTTTTGAAAATCGTATGGCCGGAAATGTTTTTCCAGGCTTCGATTTCGACAAGACAAGTTATGTCCGACTTTGCACCCATAACGGCCTGAAACGAAACGCCTGAACGGGATTTGTCGGTTAGTGCAATTCCGGCAAAGTGACATTCGAGAAGCCAGACGGTGTTGCGAACGACGGCATCGAGAACTTCCGAGACGTCAAATGTTGATGTGATCCGGCGTCCCAGTTCATACAATGCCAGGGCGTGTTTGTTTCTCTGGAGGAGTTCGTGATCCCGCCGGCTGCTGAACACGCTGTTATAGGCAAGGACAAGATATTCAGCCTCGTTCCGTTTCACCATAATGGCATGTACTTTGATCGGAGACGCTCCCTTGCCTGCAACTTTCGTCAGCACATCGAGATACCCGTCCCGGCGGAGTATTTGCATCTGCCCGGCAAACTGGGACCTGTCGTCATCGGTGAGCAGGTCTCCGATACTCCTTCCGCGAAGCTCTTCGAAAGTGCAATCAAGGGCCGCCAGAGCAGCCCGATCCGCAGAGAGAATCTGTCCACTTGGGTCAATGGTAAGGATGGCGTGGTCGATGTATTTCATCGATGTAATATAGCGAAACTTGTGTGAAATGAAAAGAGATGGGATGTTCGCAGCTACGCACCGGGCGCCGCAAACGGCAGAAGAAGGATGGTCGGTTCCAGCGTCCTATGGTATTCGTAATTGCTCAGAGGTTCCCGGAGTGAATGTACTGGATAACAAACCGCTGAGTAACTACCGTTATTCGATATCGACGGAACCTTGCTGCTTGAAGAAGTCCACGCACACCGCCAACTGCTGTTTCTTTGTTTCGTAGAAAAGATCCGGCGTGGCGATCAATTCTTCGATCGAGGATGTTCCCCAATCCTGGTGAATGTAATTGAGAAGAGCGGTATATTCGAGGAGAAGGCAGTACACGTCAAACGAAACGATGAGTTTCTTCTGTGGTCGTTGCTGTGAAGCGATGCGATCACTCAGCGTATTGATGTACGCGCATATGTCGGACGCTTTGGTCAGGAGCGATTCATTGTTTTCCATGGGCCTTCTGCCTGAATGGAGTGTAAAAATTCCGGACTCTTTATTCCGGTTTTTTCAGATCTTTCAAGATGGATTCAGCGACCTTTTCAGTCGTTTCCGGCTTGAAATAGAATCCTGAGTCAATCTTCCCGGAGATTTCTTCCAGTTTCTTTGCTTTGCCGGCTTCGAACAGCGATCGTGCTTCGGGTGAAACATCTACTTTGTCGGTCTTTGTGACTGACACAGGTTGTTTCACTTTCTTCGGGCCGGTTGGCTGAAGCGGTAGTTGGTCTCCGTACACTTCTTTGATGATCATGGCTGACTCCTCTTATGAATTGCCGCGCAATCCCATCGCGAGATTCGTGTTGATTTTGATCAGGATGTCGAGCTTGTGTGGTTCGGGATAACACATGAGCTCAAATATTTTCCGATCAACGAACAGGCTCAGCTGCATAATATTCTGTTTCAGTGCCTCCGGAAGAGGGTTACTCTCTTCTACAACGGCTGCCTGGAAAACAGTCCACACCTGCTGATCGTATCGCAGTGCTTTGTCCAGGGAACCATCTTGCAGGCTATCCTCCCAGCGCGTCTGGCACTGCTTCAGCGTTGCCGCTGCCTTCATCAGCACGGCGGCTTCGATCTCCCGATCGCTCATCGCGGTCTTCTGGGCTTGCTTATATGCTACGGCCAGATTTGCGTGCATTGTTCATGACCTCATGTTCATGCGTGATCAGATTCTTGGCTTCCTTAAGCGCCTGATAGTATTTTCCGTCGTAGATCAATTCGCTCATCGCGCTGAAGAATGGTACCGTGCTTGGAGCAGCTTCGATGATCTCTGTGGTGAGCTTCCAGTACAGTTTCTGATGCTGGACAAGATGCTGGGAATCGACGTACATCAGCTGAATAACGAAATAGATTCTTTTGCTCAACAACTCCCTTTCCCGGAGGAGAGGCACTTCATTCTCCATCAGCAACTCGATTGTTTTCTTGGAAACATTCCGAACCACAGCGCCGCCGATGATCGCGCGTTCTTCAGACTTCAATGATATCTTCAGTGCCATAGACTACCCCAGGATCCGCAGGATTTTCGAATCGATTTGTGATGAAATATTCAGCGTCGCATAGGAGAGCGATTGCTGAATGTCGATACTCTTTAGTTGAGCAGCCGCGTCATTCATATCGGCGGCATTATCTGACTCTGAGGTCCGTTTGTTGACCGTCGCCATGGCGCCGGTGAATGTATCAGTCCGGGCAATACCGGCTGCGTCCACCGCGAGTCGCTCCCGTTTGTCCTGCAGCGTCACGCTCGCCTTCTCCAGCGAATCAAGTGCACTGTTAATCTCAGTATCTGATGCGTTGATCGTCAGGTCGGGGATGTTCAGACCCGTTGGTCCCGGATGTACTTCTTCTTTCCGTACGGTGCGCGCCATGCCATCAGAACCGATGGCGATCGTCCATTCGTTGTCGCCACCCGCCGACAGTATTTTCTTTGCGCCGGCATCCGGAGGGAACGTGAGATCTTCGATCTGCTGCCGGAATGCCGCAAAAGTCTTCAAGAGTTTGATCCGTTCCTCGCTTCCGGGAGGATACGGGGGAAAGCTTTTTGTGATCTGCTGCAAGGTGCTCTTCATCTGATCCATGACGCCGTTGATGACACCCATAGTGCTGTCTGCCTCATGGATGCTGGCAGCGACTTCGCCCAGACTCTCCTTGACGGATGTGAGCTCATTGTACTTGGCATCTCTCTTGCTGACGCTGGTCCATGCGACAGGTTCCTCCTTTGCCGCGTTGATCTTCTTTCCCGTGGACAATTTGGAGGATATCTTGTCAAAACCGTCACTCAGAGAGCTAAGATTCAGCAGTATTTGATTGGTGCTAATCTGGTTTGACATATCTCACCTCATTGAAAAGGAATTGGAGGAGGCAATTCTGCCTCCTCCATACTTCCATAACTCATTATTAGAACAGTCTCAGAACCGATTGAGCTGACTGTGACGCCATCGAGAGCGACGTCGTCGCCAGTTGCTGTCTCGTTTGCAGCATCAGCAAATTGGCTCCTTCTTCGTTCATGTCGGCATCTGTGAGTTTCGCAGCTCCAGCTTTGAGAGTATTGATCAGACCCTGAGTAAAATCAAACCTCGTCTGGACCACATTGAGAGTAGAAGACATGCTCTTCGCCTGAGTTTCGATGGTATTGAGCGAGGAATCAATCTCATCCAACGACGATTGAATGTCAGCCGTATCCAATGCGGAGAGCGTGATATCGCCACTGGTTGCCGCATCAAAACCGACGATGTCCAATTTGGATGAATTGTCTTCATTGAAATAGACTGTGAGGGTATCGCCCTTGAGCAAATTCTTTCCGCTATAGCCGGAATCATTCGCAAGGTCATCGATTTGCGTCAATACCGCATCATACGACGTTTTCAACGAGGTAAGCTGGGTTCCCGTTGCGGTCAGTGCTGACTGAGCTATACCACGGGCAGCTTCGATCAATTTTTTAACACCTTCGATACCAGCCGCGGCTGCTTTCTGCGTCTGGATTGCTTCGTTCATCATGTCTTTTTTGGCATCGAGCTTTGTGGCACGAGCCTCATGATTGGAAGCGGTGAAATAGTTGACCGGGTTGTCCAACGCAGTATTTACCTTTTTCCCGGTTGCGAGACGACCCTGAACCGCCTCCATCAATGTTGTGGTTTGCTGTAAACTGATGAGGTTAGACCTCATCCCGCTGGTTAAGCCGATTCCTGCCATAACGATTCTCCTTTTCTAGGATTTTGTTGATTGATTGTTTGCTGCCTGCTTCTTCTGAAGCATCGGGACTCATGAGGCCTAACGTAGTGGGCTAGCACCATTTGTCGCGTCCTCATTTATTTCCCTTTCTATTAATATTATCGGCACGGCGTGACGATTCTTTAGCTATTATTTTGATAAAATCCCGCGTTGCAGGCACTGTCCCAAAAGGGCTTCATAGTCACTTTTTTGCCCGCTCTGTTCGAGCAGGTGCAAAAAGCCACTGACAAAGGGCACAGTCTGAAAACCACTCCTCTGCAGTTTTGCCAGGACCTCGCATCCCTCGCCGGCTTTTTCCTCCATCAAGTCAAGAACAGCCGACAATGCCCGTGCCGGGGCAAATTCCTGATCAGATTGAAGGATAACAAAGAGCGATTTCCGCGCCTCTTCTCTGTTGCCGCCGATGCTCAGGCAAAGGCTGTAGTTGAACCGTGCGTCTTTCATGGATGGGGAAAGGGTCAGCGCCTCGAGAGATGATTTCCTGGCCTCTTCGAAGCTGCCGATGCCAATGTAAGCGCTCCCCATCATATAATGAGCAAATGCCATTCTCGGATCGATTGCCAACACTTTCTTCCATAATCCAAGCGCCTCATCATATTTCTTCAGCTCATCCGCCTGAATCGCCAACTCCTTCAACGATTGAAGATTCTCTCCTGTCTCCTGAATCTTCTTCTTCCCAAGCTCATAGTACGCCATCTGTTTCTGCAAGATCTTCCCGGCATCGAGTTTCCCATAATGATGCACTTGAATGCTGCCATGAAGAATCCGAATTCCTGCCCTGTCCAGCGCTTCCGAAACTATTTCGTGCACCGCACCCTCCATGCGGATTCGTGAATCAGCGGGAAATGCTCTTACTTTTGTACTTGGAAACCAGCCGATTCCCCTTTCTTCCGGGTAGAATCCGTCATTTGCATTCCAGCCGATCATGGCGGACGTCTCGACGTAATTGCGGGTTGTAATTGTGAACGCAGCCGGGCTATTCTTCTTCTCATCGTCAATTTGCCTGCGAAGTTGCTCCCAATCTGATGCTGCGATTATTTCATCCGCATCGAGAACAAAGATCATGTCGGATGTCGCGTGATCAAAAGAGCAGTTTCTTGCTGCAGAGAAATCACTTTCCCACTTCATGTCAAATATCTTCACACCATAGAGTCTGGCAATATCTTTCGTCCGATCAGATGACCCGGTATCAACAATGATTATCTCATCGCAATACGGAATTGCCGAGAACAGACATCTGGCGATGTTCGCTTGCTCATTTTTCACGATCATGCAGATTGAGAGCGTCGTGTTCCACTTTTTCTGACTCAGCATCGGCTTTGCGGATCTTTTTTCAAGTACAGCAAGAGCTGCATCAACGAATCCATTCTCACTTTCAAATGTCGCCAGAGCTTTTTTGATTGCCGCGAGAGCTTCATCGTTTCTCTTCTGCTGAACCAGCAAATCAATCAGTCTGAACTGCAGCTGCCGCGCAAGTGGATACAGTGAAATTGCATCTCTGAGCAAGGATTCCACCCGGACAACTTCACTCAAAGCCGAGGCTACAGTGCAATACATATCGAGTGCGTCAATATTCAACGGAGCGAGCATGAACCCTTTTTCAAGATATTCAAGCGCTGCCGATTGGAAACCGCTATTCCAGTAGAATGCACCGAGATTTGTACAGGGAAGTCCGTTCGATGGATCAGACTGAATGGCTTCCTTGAGCAGAAGTTCCGCCTGCTGCTTATTGCCACGCAGATTGGCGATAACACCGCGAAGATTTATGACGGCTGAATCATTTTGATGCATGGTTCGGATAGAATTAAGTATCTGTTCAGCTTCCTCATCTCTTT
>JAPLFO010000034.1:42226-45581 GCA_026390635.1 Ignavibacteriales bacterium | reverse complement strand
TGCAGCAACCATCCGCACAAAGGCAGAAAAAGGGGGAGATATGCTATCTGTCGTACACAGCGCCGCCACATTTGGTATCAACGCCTACCTGATCGATGTCGAGACGAACATCGAGAATACCGTACCGAATTTCTTCATGGTCGGACTGCCGGACAATGCAGTCAAAGAGAGCCGCGAACGGGTTGCAACTGCCATCAAGCATTCCGGGTATCTTTATCCAAATAAACGTGTCACGATTAATCTCGCACCGGCCGATGTGCGTAAAGAAGGATCGGCATTCGATCTACCGTTGGCGGTCGGGATGCTCGTCTCCAGCTCTCAAATACGTTCCGACATGTTGAGCGACTTTGTTATTCTGGGCGAACTGGCACTGGACGGGAGTCTTCGCCCCGTGCGCGGTGTTCTGCCGATAGCCGTTGAGATTCGCAAACGGGGCATCCGCGGAATCGTGCTTCCGGCAATGAACGCGCGCGAAGCGGCGGTGGTTGAAGGCTTGGAGGTGTATGGTTTCGAATCGCTGAGCGACGTTCTGGCCTTTCTCAATGGAGACCTGCTTGATGCCCGGCCGGTGTCTGTCGATCGCGAAGCACTATTTTCCGTTGAGCAAAAATATACCCTTGACTTCTCCGACGTGAAAGGGCAGGAAAATGTCAAACGCGCGTTGGAAGTTGCAGCTGCCGGGGCGCATAATATCATCATGATCGGCCCTCCCGGTTCCGGAAAGACGATGCTCGCCCGGCGGATTCCTTCTGTACTGCCTCCGCTGAGCTTTGAAGAAAGTATCGAAACAACAAAAATCCATTCAGTTGCCGGATTGCTTGCTCCGGAACTTGGGCTCGTGGCCGCGCGCCCGTTTCGCTCCCCGCATCACACAATATCCGATAGTGCGTTGGTGGGAGGTGGAACGATTCCACGTCCCGGTGAAATATCGCTTGCTCATCATGGTGTTCTCTTTCTGGATGAACTGCCGGAGTTTGCGCGGGATGTCGCTGGACTTTCCGGCGAATTTTATGCTTGTGTGTGCGATGAATCCCTGTCCGTGCGGCAACTTCGGGAACCCGAACCACGAATGCACGTGCACACCGCTGCAGATTCAGAAGTACATGGCGAAAATCTCCGGCCCATTACTGGATCGCATCGACATCCATATCGAAGTGCCTGCAGTCAAAGTGGCCGAACTGGGAAAGAAGAAGCCGGGAGAGACGTCCGGCGAAGTACGGCGCCGGGTGGTGCAGGCGCGTCACCGTCAGAAAGAGCGATTTGGAGGCAGGGCCGGATTGTTCGCAAACGCCGACATGCAGTCGAAGGAAATCCGGGAGTTCTGTGCAATTGATACGCAGGGGGAAGAGCTGCTCAAGACCGCAATGACAAAACTCGGCCTCTCAGCCCGGGCGTACGACAGAATATTGAAAGTCGCCCGAACGATTGCAGATCTCTCGGAAAGCACGGACATCCGAACGGAACATCTGAGCGAAGCCATTCAGTATCGGTCTCTCGACCGAAATCTTTGGATGGGATAAAAGGTTTCGTATTTCTTGGCAATTGTCGTATATTGTGCATTGTTTTGACAGGAAGAGTCGACAGCGCAGCAGGACAAACATTTTCCACAGACCACAGTCCCAAAGGATCCCTCGGAAGAAGAAGAAGAGATCACAGAGGAATCTGGCTCAAGAATCAAGAACCGTATGGCCTCATCTTTTGTCTTCTTTTCCGCCTGACGTGTCACTTGGATCTTGCGACAAAGTCGTTATTCTTTAACTTACAAAGCAGCTGTTCACGATAGGAAGATCACGCGGAATTGGAACAGAACAAAGTAGGAAAGATGTTTGATGCGATAGCGCATCGCTATGATTTGCTGAACCATCTCCTCTCCGGCGGAATTGATCTTTATTGGCGATGGCGGACGATCCGTCGTCTTTCACTTGCATCACCCAAAAATATTTTGGACGTGGCGACGGGCACAGCAGACCTGGCATTGGCCGCACTCAGCGCTGAACCGGAGACAATCGTGGGGGTGGACATTTCTGAGAATATGTTGGCGATAGGCCGGGAGAAAATTCGTCGTCGCCGCGCAGATGCAACAATAACATTGCTCTCCGGTGCGGCGGAAAATCTGCCGTTCGAGCCGGAATCGTTCGATGCGGCAATGGTGGCATTTGGCGTCAGGAATTTCGAAGACTTACCTCAAGGACTATCAGAGATGTTGCGCGTTCTACGGAAGGGCGGCTCGATATTCATCCTCGAATTTTCAAAACCGCGCTTGTTTCCATTCAAAGAATTCTATTTCTTCTATTTCAGGCGGATCCTTCCGCTCATTGGCCGCGGTATTTCGAAGGATCGGTCGGCATATGAATACCTTCGTGATACGGTGCTTCGTTTTCCCGATGGAAAAGAATTTGTCACTATTATGACGGACGCCGGATTCTCGCATGTGACAGCGACTCTTTTGACATGCGGCATTGTGACACTCTACGTTGGAACAAAAGGAGAGAAGTAGTATGGCGGAACGAATTATCACAGTCGGTCACAGTCCCGATCCGGATGACGCTTTCATGTTCTATGGATTGGCAAGCGGTAAAGTAAAGCTGGAAGATATTACGATCAAGCATCAATTGGAAGACATCCAGACCCTCAACCTTCGCGCTCTGAAAGGTGAACTCGAGGTCACTGCGATTTCGGCGCATGCCTATCCGCACGTCGCCGACAAGTACTGGATTATGCGGACCGGTGCCAGCATGGGAGAAGGATATGGTCCCGTCATCGTCTCCAAGAAATACAAAACCCTGGATGAACTCAAGGGTAAGACGGTCGCGACGCCGGGGACATTGACGACCGCGTCTCTCATTTTCAAGATATTTACCGATGGTATTGCGAACGTGGATATTCCGTTTGACGAAATTATGCCCCGCGTGAGCAGCGGTGAATTCGATGCCGGGTTATTGATCCACGAAGGACAAATCACTTATGCGCAGGAAGGCTTCAACAAAATATTGGATTTCGGCGAACTATGGGAATCGACCACTCATGGATTGCCGCTGCCTCTTGGGCTTGACGTGGTGAGAAAAGATCTGGGCAGCGCTCTGGCGCAAACGCTCTGTGTCGGCTTGAAGGAGAGCATCGACTTCGGCTATAAGAATCAAGGTGAATCTATTCCGTATGCACTTCAATGGGGCAGAGGAATCAACACTTCGCTCGGAGAGCGCTTTGTGAAAATGTATGTGAGTGAATTGACTATCGATATGGGCGAGAGCGGAAAAAAGGCGCTTGAACTTCTTTTCCAGATGGCCGCTGAAAAACATCTTCTTCCACCGGTGGGAGGAATTGACCTTGTGTAACACTGTCTTGTCGATTCGCG
>JAPLFO010000034.1:27714-42204 GCA_026390635.1 Ignavibacteriales bacterium | reverse complement strand
ACACTGTCTTGTCGATTCGCGTCCGATTTGTTCTCGTGTTCACGGCCGCAGCGGTGACGCTGCTGACTGCCTGCTCGGGTTCGCGCGTCCCGGGCGGATTCGATCACATTCCCGTCATCGTGATTCAGCCATCGCATCAAAGCGATACCGGCGTGGATTTCAATGAGGCGTGGGTCTGCAATGGGATTGCCGAGGCCGCCGTTGCGGATGCGCCGGAGGGAGTGAAAATATTCAAAGTGTGGAGCTATTACGAACAAGGGCTCCATCATGCACAGCAGGGAAGCAACACGAAGCGGGCGCACACGGTGGACGTTGACAGCGGGCGAATCTCGGGCTATGCATTTGAACTTATCGAATCGAACAAACTCCATCCGGACATCTTTGTTGCCATTCACAACAATGGCGCGACGAACAGGAATGCCTGTTGGGGTTTTGTGCATGAAGGCGATTCTTTGGAGAGCGGGAACAGATTACTGGCGGACCGGCTGGTACAGGCCGTGTGCAAGGTCAGCGGACTGGAGAATGCCGGTGTGCATGGCGACAGTGAACCGAACAGAAACGATTATCGCTGCATTTCGACGGGACGCCTTTCGTTCTACAGTCTGGACGAGCACGTGAACACGGCGCCGTACAGGGTGCTCTTGGAGATCGGGGATAATGCGATCAGCCGGGCGCTCCTGACAGACGCACGGTCACAAGCAGTAATCGGCCGTGCGATTCGCTCGGTGCTGCTGCACGAGTATGCGCGCTAAATGCCGTTCACAGGAATATCTATCGTGAAGGTCGTCCCACCGCCGAGGCAGGAACTTACATTGATGACGCCGCCATGATTTTCGACAATCTTCCTGCAAATCGGAAGCCCGTATCCGTGGCCATCCGATTTTGTCGAAAATTTCTCCTGGAACATTTTCATCACCAAATCCTCCCGGATGCCCGGACCGTTGTCCACAATCGTCAATCGGATGCGTCCTTTTTCATGCTGGTAGACTGTTGTCAACTGGATCGACGATTCCGGGAGTGCTTCCACTGCATTGTTCAGCAGATTGAGAAGCAATTGACTTATCTGCTGCTGGTCGAACTTCATCAGGGGCAGGTTGTCATCGAATGTCAGAGTAAACGATGCTTCTTTGTACTTGCTCAACGCTTTGACAAGCTGAACAATGCCGGCGATCGTTTTGTTGAAATTGCCGATCGACTTGGTCGTTTGGAGCGACGACGTCTCTACAAGATTCTGCGCGAAGATCGATATTTTTTTGACTGACTCGTTCGTTTCGCGTATTCGTTGCAGCGCCATTTCAGGAGAATTGTTCGCGAACGAGCGTTCGAGAGAATCGAGCTGCAGCAATGCAATATTAAAGAGGTTTTTCAGCTCATGACTGATTTCTGCCGCCATTTCCCCTTTGATTGCCATTCTGTCCAGTTTCACCATAACGTCATTCGCCTTCTGCAATTCCTCAAAAGCCGTGTTGACCCGATCATATAGTTGTGCATTCTTGATCGAGATAGCGGCCTGTCCGGCAAGGATCTCAAAAAGATTGAGGATCTCATCCCGATTCACGGGTTGAATGTGCCGGCTGTCGACGTAAATGACGCCGATGGTCTCATCACGCACGATCAACGGCGAACAAAGGATGGTTTCGAGGGAGAGATTGAGTATGCTGGAACGCTGGTCGTACTGCTCGTCGTGCTGCGCATGTTCAACGCAAACGGATTCGCCTGTCTGGAAGACGTCACGCACAATGCTATCGCTGATTTTGTGGTTAACGTCGTCCAGAGTGGTGCCGTGAACATCGCGCGCGAGCACCGAATGAAGGCTGAGGATATCAGTTCCCAGAATGAGGAAGCCGCGCTCTGCGTGGGCAATGTGGATGGCATTGTCCAGCACAAGCTTCATCACATCTTCCAGGATCAGGGAACGGTTGATCGTCTTGATGACGGTAAGAATATTTTCGAACTCGGCGGCCGGAAGGGCGGAGTGATTGAGGGCAAGGACCAGCTCGTCTACTTTAACCATGGGATCGTCTGAATGGCAAGAATGAATGAGTATGATAAAGTACACGTGCAGCAGCGGCCCGAGGGCGAGCGCTGCTGCACGTGGTGCAGTCCCCCCGCAATGCACTCTATTTGTCCTATGTTGCCAGAAGCGACATCTCCGATTTTACGGTAGTGATATCGTGTTCTGCCCCGATCGCCTTGAAGTACCCCAATGCTTTCTTCAATGCATCGAGCGATTTATCCTTCTCATTTTTTGCCTTGTAGAGAAGTCCGAGCTCGTAAAACGATTCGCCAAGATTTAGGGGATTGTTATATTCCTTGTTGAGGCGAATACTGGTATTGAAATACACTTCGGCGATATCCAGGTTTTTCATATCCCGCTGAACGATTCCTTTCACTTTGTACGCATCGGCGATGCTCAGGTGGTCGTTCAGTTTGCGGAAGATGCGAAGCGCATTGTTCGTGTGGGCGATGGAAAGTGCGTGGTCGCCGTAGCGCGCATATGCGGACGCTTTTCCGAGCAGGGAGATGCCGATCATCGGTTCGTATGCCAGCTTCGTTGAATAGGTGAGGCTTTCGTCGAATTGATTGATCGCCTGCTTGAAATCCCGTTTCGATAGGAACGTCATACCGAGGTTGTGGTGAATTTCGGGAAGTCGCGACATATCTCCGGTCTTCTCAAATTGCGGAAGAGCGCGTTGATAGTAGGCCATTGCTTCGTTGAACTGCCCTTTGATGTTTGCCACGATGCCGAGGTTCATGAGCACCGTGCTGACCATCGCTTCGTCGCCGGCTTTCTCAAAGAGAGCAAGCGCTTTCTTGAAATGGGAATAGGATTCCTTGAAACTGCCCTGTGAAGCATAGAAAATTCCGGTATACGATTCCACGTGTGCCAAGCCGGAGAGATTCCGCGGAGTGCTATATGTCTTCTTCGCCTGTCGAAGATCGCTCAGGGCTGCTTTCCATTCCGATTGACGGATGTTGATTTCGGCGCGCTTGGTGAAGGCACGGGCGGTGAGATCCATCAGGCGGGCGGACTTTTCTTCCATCGAGCAGACGGACGTGTAGATATCTTTTGCCTTCACAAATTCGCCGGCACGGATGCAGAGAGCGGCGATTTCCAGCAGCAGTTCATAGTATTCGCGGGCGCGGAGATGCTTCTTGCACTGCGCCGTGATGTGTTCCAGCTGACTGTTGTCAATCAGACTGAGTTCCTCGCCTTGGACGTCTTTTGCTTTTTCAAGCGCTTTCCCTTCGGTTGTGCGCATCTGTTCCAGAATTCCGGTCATTTCACGAAAGAATGAATCGGTACAGAAGCGCTGAAGAAGAGACCCGAGGCTGTCGACAAATGTTCTTGTCGTCGTTGTCATGGTTGAGTCTTTCCAATTATTGGATGATGATTCATGCGCTTCAGTTATTTTGTAAATCCGAAACCGTAGATTGAGAAATGCGGAAGGCTGCCGCCCTCGCAGTGCAATGTGCCGGACGAAGCATCCCAGGTCAGAGACGCGGTGCTCATTTGTTCAAATTTACTTCCGCTCAGGTAGTAGAGACCCACTTTCGTCGTGGAAGGAAGCTTCGAAAGGTTCAATCCGGTGATATCTGCGTCGAGTAGGACGGGCTTTTTGAACACGGTACCACTCGGCGAGAAATCAGCCATGGCTTTCCAGCCGTTCAACGAGATGGAGACCCACGTTGGTGCACTCACGGTTCCCGGCTCAAATGTCAGTGTCATTGTGACGCTGGAAGATGAACCGATGCTGCTGGTCACAGAGACAACACCGCCTGCTGCGGGCGTTATCAAAACCGGGTCAGACGTTTTCGCCAAGGAGTGTGTCGACGAAACCGGAAGATCCAAAATGCTGACGGTGGGAGCACTGCTGCCCGACGGTGCTGATACGGGATCAGACGTCTCGGTGCATCCCATGAGAAGACTTGTGACGACGATGGCCGCGATTACTGCAACTGAACGTTTCATACTACCTCCAGTAAGGGTGAGAAGTGTGTGGGAATGGTAAACCGCAATAGAAATGAAATCCAAGGATTACCCGGAAGGGTACATAATGTTCATATCTGTTCCTCTGAGAGCTGTGCAGCTCCCGAAATAAATGGTTCACCGAGTCCGGCATACACGGACAGCCGTGGGCACTTTGAAATCTCGAGCACCACTTGAGCGGCCGTGCTGTACGTCGCCAACAAATTCGGACTCACCGTCGGACAGACTCGTCCGCATTTTTGATCGAAGGGCGGATAGCCGGAAACGATGCATGATCGTCACCATGGGAGCACCACCTCCAGAGAGGCAGTGCGGAAATCCGCCAACACTAAATATGTTTCAACTTTCGTGCCATGTACAATATATGAAAAGTAGACGAAATTGGAAGTGAATGAAGGTGTATATTTACCGATCGAGCAGCCAGTGCAATACACTGTATCACAAAACTGTAATACAGTGTTGCAGAAGAAGAGACTATTGACCTCTTTTCTTCAAAATCCGATCCAGACGCGGCCGTGAAATGCCCAGGAGATCTGCTGTTTGGCTCTTATTTCCTCCAGTGTGTTTCAGCATTTTTTGCGCGAGCTGGAATTCCATCTCTTCTATTGAGGCCTGGTCCGGTGGAAAATTCAATTTCAACAGCCCGTCATCAGGGCTTTGGCTGTCGTGAGCCGCACCGTCGGCAAAATAAGAGTTGCCATACAGCTCAAAGGTAAGATCGAAATCTTTTTCAGTGATCCAGTTATCATCGGTCAGTACAACTGCACGTTCGATGCTGTGACGAAGCTCGCGCACATTGCCTTCCCAACGATGCCGCACCAGAATTCGACGGGCACTTTCGGTGAATCCGAGCACATTCTTATGATAAAGCGCGTTGAAGTGTGAGAGAAAATGGTCTGCAAGAAGAAGAATATCATCCTCACGCTCCCGAAGCGGCGGCAGGTGTAGCGGTAGAATTTTCAGCCGATAGTACAGGTCTTGGCGGAAGAGCCCCTTGCGAACCAATTCCTCAAGATTGCGGCTGGTGGCGGCCACGATGCGCGCCTCCACCGGTATATCGGCAAATCCTCCGATGCGGCGCATTTTCTTTTCTTCAATGACTTTCAGAAGCTTGGATTGAGTCACCGGAGAGATGTCGCCGATCTCGTCCAGAAAAAGAGTCCCCTTCCCGGCGAGTTCGAAGAGTCCCGGCTTTTTTTCACGTGCATCAGTGAAAGCGCCTTTCTCGTATCCGAACAGTTCAGATTCCAATAGTGTTTCTGGAATGGCACTACATCCGATTTCAACAAAAGGGTGTTCCTTGTTGCTGCTGCTGTAATGGATCGCTTTGGCGAGGAGCTCTTTGCCGGTACCGGTTTCGCCGAGAATCAGTGTAGTCAAATATTCGCTGCTGATGACTTTCCGCATCAGCTTCAAGGTTTCCTGAAGCTTTGGAGAGTTACCGACGATCTGACTGAAATCGTAGGTGTTCTGTTGAATCGCTGCAAATTGCTTCTGATGCTCCTGCTGCACCCAACTGCTCTGCACCTTTAAGACCGATTCATAGAGTTTTGTCGTGTCCAAGGGAAATGCAAAGTAGTCGTACACACCTTCTTGCATAAGGGAGACTGCGGATGAGTATTCCGGAGATGGTGTAAGGACGATGATCGGCAGGGAGGGACACTCCTTGTGAATTCTCCCGAGGCCAGTTCTGAATATGTAGTCGCTCGTGTCGCGCGTTTCGAAAAGAAGTACTTGCGGCAAAGTGGAAACAGTGGCCAATGTGCGTTGTGTGACCGGAGAAATAGTGACATCCTTCGCCTCGGCAAAGAGGCGCTTTATTGCCCGCACTGTGCTCTGCGGAACAATGGTGGCTATGACGAATGATGCCTTTTCAGGAATGTTTCTTCCAGTCGACATGCGATCGCATTCTGGCGGCTACAGGTGGAAAGCAAGAGAATTGTGTTCGAATCTACTTGAAAAACTTGTCGGAAACAACTGAAAATGTTGAATTGTGAGCTATTACTATGTCGGTGGCAGAAGGGCCTCGATCTCCGCGATCTTTGCCTTTCGGCCATGGGCGGATAGGTACCGTTCTCGCAGAGCCTCCCCCGTAAATGCGTCCGCAAGCGCCCTGACACTTTGTGCTGCCTGCTGAAGGAATTGACGTCCCTTCAAGCTGAGCCCTCGCCGGAGGTATTCTTTCCCCAGCTCGAGACAAATTTTCCAGGATATTTCATCGACCGGCTCAGATAGAATGGCGCTGTACGCTTGCTTGAAATAGATCAATGGCGGTTCGAGTTCGAGTCCCGTGCTGTTCCTGCTGACAATACCCATCTGGTAGAGTACATCGGCATAGATGCCGGGCCATCGGGAGGTCGCTCCTGTCGCCAATACGTCATGCAAGGTCGTCACTGCTTCAGAATAGCGAGTGGATTGTGTCAACATTGAAGAGAGGAGCAGGGAGGTGAGGGCATGATTCCGGATGTCGTCCATTTCCCGATAAAGAACGCATGCATCGGAAAGATATTCTATGGCGTGTTCGATGTGACCGGACGCATGTGCATGACATCCCAACAAGTGAAGATCCTCTGCACGGTGACGTTGTGAACCGCCATTGCCCATCAGACGGGAGAGTTCATCCACAAGTTCAGAGAGCGTGGCGAAATCTCCGATGGTATAAAAGGTCTCACCGAGCAGAAGAATTGTCTCTGTCGTTCCATACGTATCCTGCAGGGCACGGAAATATCCGAGTTCCTTCTGCCAGCAGGCGATTGCCTTCTCGTATTCTGCATGAACGCGATGCACTTCGCCGAGATTCGTCAGGCAAAGGGCGAGTCCCCGCAAATCACCAATGCGGTAGAAAATCTTGCTGGAGTGATCGTAGAATCGTTCGGCATCGGCGTAGCGAGCCTGATTGTAGGCGGCAATTCCCATATTATTATAAGCGAGCGCTTCCTGCTGCAAGTTGCCAACCCGCTGTGCGGATGCAAGCGCCTGCGCCCAGTGCGTCTCTGCCTTTTCGAATGCGCCCTGGCTGCTGTAAACATTTCCGATATTGAGATGCGGGTGAATCAATTTTGCATGATCGCCCATCGGCTCAAAGATATCGATAACCGCCTGAAATGCCTTAATGGACTCGGAGTGCTGATCTGTGTGGTAATATGCAATGCCCAAACCGTTATAGATGCCGGCAAATTCCGGTCCGCGTTGCTGTGTGGACTTCGCCAGAATCTGGTGCGCACGATGAAGCGCATCGTCATAGTTGCCTCGCATAATATCTGCGTGAAGCATCGCTTCGGAAATCGAGATCTGTTCGGAACCACTCGCTGCCGAACTGCCCGCACGCTTCAGTGTTTCCAGGGCGACTTCAGTCCGTCCGCTTCGGATCTGCTCCATAGCAAGCGATTTCAGCAATGGAATCATGTCCGGAGCAGGAGATCGACTGTAGCCCACAGCTTTCTCGTAAAGTTCTGCGGACTTTGGATGGTCACCCACAAGGCTGTACAAATCCGCAAGCGCTATCAGGGGACGGGGATCGGTCGAATCCGTGGCAAGCAGCGCCCGTGCATGTTCCAGAAGATTGATGCAGTCGCGAAGTGCGAATTGCGTACGCTTCTTTTCCGCCGCCCGCACATAATAATCAAATGCGCGTGAACTGTCGCCGCATCGTTCGTAGTGAAAGGCACGTTGGTCGCAGTCATCGCCGGTGGGTTCGGGACGTGCGACCTCGAGGGCGACGGCGATGGCATGATGGATCTCCCGTTTTTCCGGAAGTGCGTTGTAGATGAACTCCTGGAAGAGCGAGTGTGCTATTCCGTGACGCACACCGTCCGGCGTGCGCAGAAGGAGATCCCGGGAGACCAGGCGTTCAAGAATCTGTTTCAGCCGGATGTGATGGAAAGGAACGAGTCTCTGCAGGATGTCCACCTCTACGGGTCCGGTGAAGCAACTGACAAGACGCAGCGTTAACAGCTCTTCCGGCTTGCATTGACCAAGACGCTGGTTGAAAATTCCTGCAACACGTTCGGAGTGTTCCCCCGCTGCTGCAAGGGCTTCGAGTTCGGCTGCCAGTTGTGGGAGCTTCCTTTCAAGGGGAAGTGAATCAAATTGCAGCAGAAATTCCCAGATAAGAAAAGGCGAACCACCGAAGATGGAATGTATCTGGACGATAATGTCTGCCGGAATGGTGGTGAGGCCCAGCGAGAGAGAGACCAATTCGGCAACTCCCGAAGGGTCAAGGCCTCCAAGCGTAACGGCAGTAATATTCAACTCAGGATTGGATCGCAAGACCTCCGCGATGCCGGTACTTGTCTCTGCGGTCAACAGAAATACGATCGGATATCCAATGGAATTGCGGAGAAGATATCGTATCAATTCCAGTGTCGAAAAATCTGCCTGATCAATATCGTCAAGCCAGATGACGAAGGGAGTGAGACGTCCCAGATCCTGATAGAAACATGACCATGCAGCGAGCAGGTTTGCATGTGCCTCCTTCGTCTCCAGCGACTCCAAATCCGTCAGAAGCGTTTCATACATTTCGAGGAGGTGCTTCCCTTCAGCTCCGGACATATGAAGAAAAAGCAGTTGCTCCCGAAGGATGGTTCCCAGACCTCCATAGGGATTATTCTGGTCCCGGAAGCAATGGGCGTGGAAGAATTGAATGGCGCCTGCCATGGCACGCCGTTGAATCTCTGCGAGAAGTGGTGTCTTTCCGGTGCCCGGTGGTGCAGTCAGCAGCAAGGCATTCGAGAGTTGCTCATCGGGATTTTTTTCCTGTGAGATCGTCGATGTGATGAATCGCTCGATGAAGAAAATCTCTTTGTCGCGGCCGACGACTTTCTGCACGGGGATTCCCGAAAAGAAATCCGCCAGTCGTTGACGCGGTTCGGCGAACGGCAGCAGTTCCGCTGCGACCGCAGCCGCGGATGGGGGCCGGTCATCGGGATTCTTTGCCATCATGGAGCAGACGAGCGCTTCGAACGCGAGAGGAACATCGAGGCAGCTGTCTGTCAATCGCGGGACAGGGGAATGTATGTGCTGATGGAGTACTTCTGCAATGTTGTCACCGCGATACGGAACATGACCGGTCACTATCGTGTAGAAGAGGACACCAAGGGCATAGATGTCCACCCGATGGTCGTGGGCATCGCCCCGGATGAGTTCCGGCGCAAGATAATCAGGTGTTCCTCTCACCGAATGGCGAAGCGTTTCAACGCAGTCTGCCGTAAATCCAAAATCAATGATCTTGGCAACAGGAATCTCTGCCGGATTATCTGACAGATTCGTGACCAGGATATTCGACGGTTTGATGTCGAAATGGATAAGATCGTGCCGGTGGATGAATTCGAGTGTTTTCGCAATTTGATAGAATAGTCCGATGATTTCCGCCAACGGCATGACCGCTGTTGCGGGAATCAAATCGGATCCCTCAATATATTCCATCGTGAAGTAGTACTGTCCCTCGTCAGGCGATTTGCCGAAATCAAAGACCCTGACGATATTGGGATGTTCGAATTGGCTCAAGGTCGCAAATTCGTTCCGGAGACGATTCATCATCGTCTTGTCATCGCTCACTGAATGAATCTTCTTAAGCGCGATCTGCTGCCCATTGCGCAGCAAATCTTGCGCAAGAAAAACCTGGGCTGTTGCTCCTTCGCCGAGAGGATGGAGAATGCGATAGCGATCGTGAAACAGTTCCGTGATCAATTCGCTGTGCATTGCTCTTGACCGGAAAGTAGATGGAGAGCGATGAGCAGAAGAGAGAGGGAAGCCCCGGGAAAAACTCCGATCCACCATGCCGTTGATAGATTGGCGAGTGAGTCTCCGATCATATTCCCCCAGCTCGGCGTTGGGGGACGGATGCCGAGTCCGAGAAAGCTGAGCGATGCTTCTGCGAGAATGATATTACCAAGCTGAAGCACCGATGCCGTCATCAATACCGGATATGTGTGGGGCAGGATGTGATCCTTCATTATTCTCCAGGATGGAACCCCGAGAAGTTCTGCTGCGAGCACAAATTCCCGCTCACGAATGTGAAGCACCTCTCCGCGGATTATGCGGGCGATGCCCATCCAACCGGTTATTCCAAGGATCATAATAAGCATAGGGATGCTGCCGCCAAGGAACGCCATCAAAGCGATTGTAATGAAAAGCGAGGGAATACTCAGAAGCACATCACAGAACCGCATCAGAAGAACGTCGATCCAGCCGCCGAAATATCCGGCAGAATAGCCGACAAGCGATCCTGCTAACAACGAGAGGAGAAGCACGCAAATCCCCACATCCAGCGAGTACCGGGAACCGTACAGGACACGACTGAATATATCTCTACCATAATCATCGGTTCCAAGAATCGCCACGCAGGGAGTGACGTTTTTTCCCGGCAACGGAAGTGAAGGGGCAGCGTATCGAGAGTCGCGTTCCAGCAGAAATAGTGCCGCCGACTCAAACACGGCAGCAGGTGATCCAGAAACCGCGACCATCGGAATATCATTCTCTTCCAGGGAAAGCTTCGAGAAGGGAGACATCATTCGGGTCAGGAACAGGTCACCCTGCGAAAGAGGATCCATCGGTGCGAGAATTGGAGCTGTGGAAGCGCCAAAGAAAAGTGTCAGCAGAAAGAGAAGTCCCACGGTCGCTTCTTTTGATCTTCCATCGAATACGGAAGAACCGACAGTCCGTCCCGCCGTGAAAATAGTCTGATAGAGAGACCGGCACAGTAAGCCGATAACGATCACCCATACGATGGCTGCCAACCAATGATCGGCCACATCTATGGAGACGATGGAGAGTGTGCGTGTATGGTTCTCAATGTATGCAAACGGAAACGTTGCGAACGAAATTGCGGACGCTGTGATAATGCGCCAGCGGAGAATCGTCGCACCGACGAGGACTCCGAGAAGGAGCATCATTCCCACAGGGTGGCCGGCGATGAGGCTTTTTCTACGCATGGGCGTTCAATCGGATTCTCGGATCAATAACTGCATGCAGAATATCGGCGAGCATGTTGGACAGGATAACAACTATGCCGGCGGTCATCGTGCATCCGATCAGCAGCGGGTAATCGCGGGCGAACAATGCGGCGACTGTCAGACGTCCCATGCCGGGGAGGGAGAAGATTTGTTCTGTAATGAGTGCACCGGCCAGCAGCATTCCCAGTTCCAGTCCCCCAAGTGTGAGTACCGGAAGCATCGCGCCGGGGAGCACGCTGCAGAAGTAAACTCGAGAGACGCTTTGTCCCTGGCTTTGTGCAAACAAAACATGCTCCGACGAAGAGATCTGAGTCACGGTCGCCTTAAGAAAACGGCTCATTCCTGCCGCTCCTGGAATTGCGATGGTACAAACCGGCAGAATCAGGTGGAGGAGGAGGTCAGTCTGACGATGGACAAACGAAAAGGAATCTGCGTTGGTGCAATATGAGAAAACTTTGTCCAAGCCGACAGACTGCCGTCGAAAGAGAAAATAGACAGAAAGGATCGCCAGAAGGAATTCCAAGAAAACCGCACACGTTGCCAGGAGCATCGTGTAGGGAATCGTTTCCAGCAAAATGGAAGTGACGTCACGGTGCAGTGAAAAAGAATATCCGAGTTCACCACGCACAATCCCGTTAAGCCAGGAGACATACTGCTGAAGCATCGGTTTTGAGAGTCCAAACTGTTCTCGGAGATGATCTGCCACCTGTGGAGGCACTTGTGGCGAGAGGAAAAGCGTCGCAGGATCGCCCGGAAGAAGCCGGGAAATAAAAAAGACCAGGGTGGTGAGTCCAATCACCAAAGCAAGGGCAACGGCAAGTTTTCGGAGTATTATTTTGACCATCGGGGAGCGCTTTGAAAAGTCCCCAAGACATTGATGGCCGTTCCCCGTACGCGTTTGTTCATCGCAACAATCCTGTCTTCCCAGAACAGGAACGTGAACGGTTGATCTCTGTGCAAAATTGATTGCAGCTCGCGCCACATCGGGCCCGATTCGATCGGATCCGACGAAAATCGTGCCTCCGCCAAAAGACGATCGACACGTGCGTTTTGGTAGGAGGAAATATTGAATGGATTTCTTTGCAGGTCGGAACTCCAGAATTCCTGCAATTGCATCTGAAGCGGAACTTCGAAGCCTGCAATCCATGCATCATATTTTTTCTCAAGCAGCGATTGCCAGTACACCGCCCGCTCGACATGTTCAATTTTCGCTTCGATGTTCACAGCTCGAAACTCCTGCTGCACAATGGTGGCGACCGAAGACCAGAAGGGGGAACCGGTTGGGACGTACAGTGAAAAGGAAAATTTTCTGCCGCTTTTCTCGAGAATCCCGTCGCGATCGTTGTCCATCCATCCCAAAGCACGCAATTGTGCGCGGGCTTCCTGTGGACTAAAAAGGTAGGGTTGGAGAGAATCATTGAATGCCCAATGAAAGAATGGCGCGATAGGTCCGACAGTCAGGACGCCGTAGTCATTGAGGAGCACATTGAGAAGTTTTCGCCGGTCAATTGCGAATGTGAGCGCACGGCGCACGGCTGCATCGCCGAAGAGAGGGTGCGGCGTAATTGTCTTTCCGGCAGAAGCGGCGTAGGCGCGTTGATCAATAGTACTCCATCCAATAAAATGATATCGTCGCCCGGGAATTCGAAGAAGTGAAATGTCCGCGGTGCCGGCAGCGAAGGAGGCGGCATCGGCCGCTTCGAGATTGAGCAGCATGTCGACTTCACCGCTCTTCAACTGGTTGACCTGTGAGCGATAATCCGAGATAATACGAAAGATGAGAGACGGGCTCTCCAACGTAGCGATGACAGGCGAGAGGGGATTCGGTTCGAAGACAATCTCCTGCATCGGCTTCCAGCTCTTGACCAAGTACGGTCCGGCGCCGACAGGCGTACGGTTGATGGCATGCGTACGCAATTCCGCCGGAGGGATTTTGTCGAAGATGTGTGCCGGGAGAAGGGGCAGACCGGCGTCAAACAATTGCCCCGGGTAGGTCTGGCGAAAGTGAAAAATGAGAGTTGTATCGTCGATAATTTGGATGCTCTTCTCGATGTCGACGGTGCCATCGCTCTTTCTCAGAAATCCTTCCACGGCGCTCTGCCGGACGCTGCCCACCTGAGGATCCGCATAGAGTGCAAATGTTTTCTGGACATCAAACGCTGTGATGGGAACACTATCTGACCAGAAAACATTGGAGCGAAGATGAAAAACAATATCACATCCAGCATTGGCATGCTCGAACGAACGGGCCAAAGAGGGTGAAAAGTGCAATTCACCGGCAGCGGTGTCGAATGTTGGTGAAACGAGTGACGGGTACAAAAGCTCATTCAGTTCGCCGGCTGTTGCATCGGAAGCGAAGAGCGGATTAAAAGTATCCACGTCGCTGCTCAGTGCAATGACTATCGGCTGCCTGGTGGAAATCCTATTCTTCTGGGTGCACCCGCTCAATACCGTGAATACCGCACACAGTATGACAAGATACCGGTTAAGTGACATACAGCTCTTTCGAATGTCAATCATAAGTTATGAATCATGCCCCAAATATGCAAGAAAACGATTGAGTTTAGAGTTATGATTTTTTATACTCTATGCATATGCCACTTGAGAGAATACTTGAAGTAGAGCATCTCGGCGTCAATGTGTCAGGATCTGTTGCTCCTACAAGAATCCTTCGCGAGATTTCATTTTCGATCCAAAAAGCAGAAATTCTCTGCATTCTCGGTGCGAGCGGTTCTGGAAAGACGACACTTACCCGCGCTTTGACAATGCTCTTGAAGAATTCCCGACTTACCATAGAAGGACGGGTGAATTACGGTGGTGTGGACATTGTCGGCGCATCGCCTTCGGATCTACTCCAGATTCGGCGCAGAAAAATCCGGTACATTTTTCAGGATCCTGCTGAATCGCTCAATCCGCTCCTAATTCTGAAGACACAGTTTCGGCTCGCGGATCCGACCGAAACGGGTTCCTTGGAAAATGTTCTTGCCCTCTTGCATGACGTCGGCATTGAGAATCCGGGGCGGCTTCTTTCTCTGTATCCACACCAGGCAAGTGTCGGCATGCTGCAGCGTTTTCTACTCGCAATGGCCCTCTGTGCCTCTCCCGATTTGATCATCGCAGATGAACCGACAAGCGCACTGGATCCGGAAATGAGGGACCTCTTTATTCATATCATCAGCCGGGAACGCTCGGCGAGGATGATGGGTGCGGTCATTGTCACTCACGACGTGCCTCTCGCAGAAAGTCTCGCAGACACAGTTGCCGTAATGTACAGGGGCGAATTCCTGGAATACGGCCCGAAGCAGGACGTGTTTTCGAATCCTCTGCATCCATACACTTCTGCCATGATCCGAGGAACATTATTGATGTCCGTGAATGAAAGTCAAGCAGTGCAGACGCACGGAGATGAGAGCTCAGGCGAACATACCGGCTGCCGCTACCGGCCGCTTTGTCCTAAGGCAAGGGACGAATGCGCCGTTCGCTCTATCTCCATCGAACGTATCAGTGAAGGACATCATGTACGATGCCTGTTCTGGAAGTAAAAGG
>JAPLFO010000034.1:15104-27692 GCA_026390635.1 Ignavibacteriales bacterium | reverse complement strand
CATATCGCACGGCGCCGCATTCCGCCAAACCGGTGAATATCTTCTCTGGCATTGATCTCCCCATCGAACGCGGAGAATGTGTGGGACTGATCGGCGCAAGCGGCTCGGGCAAGACCACCTTTGCACGATGTCTTGCCGGACTCTATACGCCGACATCTGGAGTTATTTGCGTCGATGGTAAGCAATTATTTCCAGGCCAGCATGCGACACGTGTGATGCGGCGAAAACTTCAGATGTTGTTTCAAAACCACACGGCATCGCTCGATCCGCTTTTTACTGTCAGGCGTTCTCTTCTGGAGGCAACGAATGATGAAATGCCGGGAGAGGATGATTTGGAGAGAATGCTCCATCATGTCGGCCTTGATGCAAAATTGCTTGACCGGAGGACAGAGGCGCTCAGCGGCGGCGAGCGTCAGCGTGTCGCACTGGCTCGGGCGCTTGCGGTCAATCCCTTTGTGCTGATTTTGGATGAACCGACGTCGGCACTGGATATACTGACACAGGTCGGAATTCTCAACCTCCTCCTGCGTCTTAAAAAAGAAAACCGGATGGGGATGCTCTTCATTTCCCACGACATGCAAAGTGCCCGGACTGTGTGCGACCGAATATTTCGCATGGACCGTGGAACCATCAAACCAATCTAAAAATCTGTGTTCAAAGTGACGCCCCAATTTGCGGCGCGATTCTGGGGAGTCGCGTCCAGGAAAGATCGGAGAATAGGAAATGCATTGTCAGGTCAAAATTCTTCTCACTGCATCCGTCCTCGTTCTGCAGTCCTGTATATCATCGCGACCGGTTGCCGACCTGCACTCGGTTGATTTCACCGCGGAAAATCTCTTTACAAAAAATATCGAAGGCCCTGCCTTCGATCGTGCAGGGAATCTCTATGTGGTGAATTTCCAACAGGCCGGAACGATCGGGAAAATTGATGAGCAGGGTGAGTGTGAACTTTTTGTGACATTGCCGGCGAAGAGTATAGCCAACAGTATTCAATTCAATTCCCGCGGAGATATGCTGCTGGCGGATTTCCCGATGCACAATGTTCTCCGTGTGGATATGCGCACGAAAGGGATCAGCATCTACTGCCATACCGATGCGTTCAATCAGCCAAACGATATCTGCATCAATATGAAGGATCAACTTTTCGCCTCTGATCCGAAATGGGCTGACAGTACGGGCAATCTTTGGCGGATCGATGCGGATGGATCTCCGGTGCTGCTGGAGTCGGGGATGGGAACTACTAACGGAATTGCCCTCAGCCCGGATGAACGCTTCCTCTATGTGAATGAAAGCATTCAACGGCGTGTGTGGCGATACAATGTCGACGGTGATGGAGGCGTGTCTGAAAAAAAACTGCTCATCGAATTTCAAAACTATGGCATGGATGGAATGAAGTGCGATAGTGAAGGGAATCTCTATATCGCACGGTTTGGTAAGGGAACAATCGCAGTTGTTTCACCAGAGGGCATACTTCTTCGTGAGGTTCAATTGAGAGGGAAGAACTGCACAAACCTTACGTTTGGCGGTCTCGATGGAAGAACCGTCTTCGTCACACTCAACGACCGGAAGGGTTTGGAAAAATTCCGGAATGACATTCCGGGAAAGGGTACTGCCGGCGCGATGCAACAGAAGTAATTTGTAGCGCGACTCAGCAGAACCTAAGAAGGTACCAAGACCTGACTCTCTGCACTTAAAAACCGACGAACTACGATCGATAGTCTTATCAGCAAAACCGCGGCCTGACAATGTTTTTCCACAAAAAAGAGCAAATTCTCATTGATTTCGTCTAAATAATTTGATTTTTGGTGCTTTTTCGTCTACATTATCGGCAAATATAGCGCGAAAACATTACCACAGCAGAGTAGACCCGTGAAGCTGACGGTTGTAAGTGGCTCAGAGGTTTTTTTTTGTACTCTTGAACATGGTTGAAAAAATCATTTTGCCTGTTCAGCAGCGCGATGCGTGATGCAGAAGATGGCACGAACATATTCTTCAATAACTGTCCGTAATTGATCAACATGTGGAAGAGAAAAAGATTTACCACAGAGGGCCCAGAGAATTCATGCGATAATGCCAACCGGTATTGCAGGATCTCGACAAGTTCACACACCAATGCTCTGGAAGAGCTCGAACGCTTTGAAAATATGGTGAAGAGTCTCCCCTGTCTTCTCTGTGGCTACCGCAGTGCGCTGAGTAATTACAACTATCTATTGGATGAAACAACAAACTACTAGGAGCAACGCATGGATTCTTCTGAAATGATGGCGCGTGTTAAAAAAGTGATCGCACAAGTGCTGAAGATAGATGCATCCAGCATTGACGATAATGCAAATTTCGTTTTTGACCTCGGCGCGGATTCGATGCAAAGCGTTACGCTCATCGCCGGGTTTGAACAGGAATTTGGGATTGAGATGGAGGAGGATAAGGCCCTTCAAATTCAAACCGTCGTTGACGCAGTGAAGTTTATTGACGGGTATTTGAAAAAATAGTAGCACCGGCCATCTTGGAAACATACACTCCAAAGCCCTGCGCCGCAATGCATTGTTGTGGTTATTCGATAGATTATTTGTGCCTTTGTGGCTGAGTACCTTTAAAAAAATGAGAGGATGCCAATGCCTGATACAAAACATAATCTGGAGCAAATATTTTATCCAACATCTGTCGCTATTGTTGGGGCAACAAAAGCACCTGGCACCGTCCCTTATGATATCGTGATGAGCATTCTGAAATCTGATTTTCAGGGTGTTGTGTATCCGGTAAGTCCCAAGGAAAAATTCATTGCCGGTGTCAAAGCGTATAAATATGTTGTCGATATTGAAGATCCAGTAGATCTTGCAATTCTGGTTTTTCCGAGTTCGGTCTGTCATATGGCATTGGAGCAATGCGGAAAAAAAGGAATCAAAGCTGCTGTCATAATATCTGCCGGTTTCAAAGAAGTCGGGCCGGAAGGGCTGGCGCGAGAACAGCAACTCATGGACATCGCGAAGAAGTATGGCATCTCTTTTATCGGTCCGAATTGTCTGGGTGTGATCAATACAGATCCGACGTCCATGCTCAACGCCTCATTTGCACGAAAAATGCCTGAAGAGGGGAGTATCGGATTTCTTTCACAGAGCGGTGCGCTGTGTACAGCCGTGTTGGACTATGCACAGGCAAAACACATTGGATTTTCAAAGTTTGTGAGTTTTGGTAATAAGGCCGACATCAGTGAAATTGATCTTCTGTATTATCTTGGGGAGGATCCGAAGACGCGAGTTATCCTCTTGTACTTGGAAGAAATCAGCGATGGGCGAGCACTCATGGACGCGGCTGCAGATGTCATAAGAAAATACGGCAAACCGATTCTTGCCATCAAGTCCGGAAGGACGAAAGAGGGTGCGTCAGCCGCTGCCTCGCATACAGGCTCTCTCGCCGGCAGCGACGATATTGTTGACGCAGCGTTTAGACAGGCCGGTATTCTTCGCTGCAATAATATCGAAGAGATGTTTAATAAGGCAATCGCACTGACATATCAGCCGCTCCCCCGGGGAAATCGGGTCGCCATCATAACGAACGCCGGCGGACCTGGCGTGCTGACCACCGATTCGGCGATCCATGAAGGTCTGACGTTGGCAAAGTTTTCTGAAGCGACGACAGAAATCTTCAGGAAAAATCTGCCGAAAACTGCAAACATCAAGAATCCTGTTGATGTTATTGGTGATGCGAAAGCAGACCGATATAATATCGCCATATCGGAAGCCATGAAAGATGACAATGTCGATGGTGCTTTTGTGATTCTTACGCCGCAGTCCATGACCGACATCAACACGATTGCTTCTGAAGTTGTTTCTGTGTCGCACCAGTCTGACAAACCAATTTATGCTTCATTTATGGGTGCGGCGGATGTTGCCTCGGGCATCGATATTTTGCAAAGGAACAAAATTCCCCACTACATCTTGCCTGAATCAATGTGCAAAGCATTTGCAAGTGCGTGCCATTTTCGGGAACAACTACAGGAACGTACCGATGGAGTTGAGGATTATCCTCACGCAGACAGGAAGAAAGCGCATACGATCCTGAATTCTGCCATCGAAAATAAAAGGAGCTATTTGCCCGAATCTGAAGCAGTGAACGTTCTCAAAGCATATGGTTTGCCCGTTTTGGAAAATGCTGTTGTTCATTCCAAAACAGAGGCAGCGAAATTCGCGGCAGAGATCGGCTACCCGGTGGTCATGAAGGTCATTTCTGATGATATCGTTCACAAATTCGATGTCAAAGGTGTGATGCTGAATATTCAATCACCTCAGGAAGCAGAGGCCGCGTATACCTCCATCATGGAAAATGTTGCCGGTCTGAAGCCGGAAGCACGCATTCAGGGTATTATGGTGACGAGACAAATTTCACAGGGAGAAGAAGTGATTCTGGGAATGAAGCGCGATCCCTCTTTTGGCGCAGTGATTATGTTCGGTTTCGGAGGCATTTTTGTGGAGGTGTTCAAAGATGTCGCATTTCGAGTTGCCCCGATTGACGGAATTACTGCGTATCGCCTGATTGATGATACCAAAGCATCGCGTCTGCTGAAGGGTGCCCGGGGCCGCACGAAGAGAGATATTGCGAGTATTGCTGTCTGTTTGCAACGACTCTCCCAGTTGGCGGTGGAGTGTCCACAAATCAAAGAATTGGATATCAATCCGTTGATTGTTCTTGAGGAAGGAAAAGGTTGTTTTGTTGCTGATGCCAAAATCATGCTGTAATCCAATCACACTCACTTAGTGGAGAACTATTCCATGAGAATTATTATCGAACCCAACGCAGATGCGATGAGCAAGTGGGCTGCCACGTACATCGTGAACAAAATCAACAAATTCAAACCTACATCAAAAAGGCCTTTTGTGCTGGGATTGCCGACGGGCAGTACGCCTATCGGCACGTACAAGTATCTTGTGCAATTCTACAAGCAGGGGAAAGTGTCCTTTAAGAATGTCGTTACATTCAATATGGATGAATACATCGGCCTTCCCATTACACATCCGGAAAGCTATTACTACTTTATGCATCATCACCTTTTTGGTCATATCGATTGCCCGAAACAAAACGTCAATATTTTGAATGGCAATGCACCGGATCTGGAAAAAGAGTGTATGCGCTATGAAGAAAAGATCAAAGGGATTGGTGGAATTCATCTCTTCATGGGCGGCATCGGACCGGATGGACATATCGCGTTTAACGAACCAGGATCTTCTCTGAGTTCGCGCACCCGCGTGAAGACCTTGACGTATGATACCATCAAAGCAAATTCCCGCTTTTTTGACAATGACATCAACAAAGTTCCAAAGACGGCATTGACGGTAGGCGTGGGAACTGTCATGGATTCTGAAGAGGTTATGATTCTTATCAACGGGTACGGAAAAGCACGAGCACTAAAACAATGCGTTGAAGAAGGCGTCAATCACTTTTGGACGGTTTCCATGCTTCAGCTCCATAGACATGGAATTATTGTCTGTGATGACGATGCCACCATGGAGTTAAAGGTAGGTACGGTGAACTACTTCAGAGATATCGAAAGAGATCACCTCACGCTAAAACTTCTGTAATAACGAGTCCACTCCGGTAAGGGATGCCTTTGGCATTGCTCGGGCGGAGTAGTGACGTCTATTCATTGAAGGAAAGGACGGAGCAATGGGTTATCGATCATTGTCTGAAGCTGAGATTGAACAGCTCCGGACCCAAGGGTGCTGTGCGGATGATTGGAGCCGCATTCAGGTGAAAGATCCGTTCATCGCCGAACGATTGAGAAATGTCGCCTTCAGTGGTGACATAACACTTGGAGTATTCGACAAGAAGGTTCTCCTTCCGGGCGGCATTGAAAAAGATTGCGGAATCTCATGCTCCCATGTCCATAATTGCTCGGTGGGTGATAATGCGTATGTGTCGAATGTTGCCGCGCTGGCGAACTATGATATTGCCGATGATGCTGCCATTGAGAATGTCGGCGCGATGCGTGTCACCGGAGCAACGTCATTTGGCAACGGAGTTGAAATTGATGTCTTGAATGAGGCGGGCGGCCGCACGCTCAAAATATTTGATCAGTTGTCTGCTCAGATGGCGTATATGATCGTTTTCTATCGTCACAATGCAAAACTGATTGATACCCTGAATACAATGATTGATACCTATGTCGCAACGAGGACTGCAAGCCGCGGCGTGATCGGAGTCAAAGTTCGCATTGCCAATACGCCAGTTATAACGAATGTTTGCGTCGGAGCTTTCGCACAGATTGAAGGTGCGAGCTGTCTGGAGGAAGGAACAATACAAAGCTGCCGTGAGGCGCCGGTCACGATAGGGACTGGAGTCTTTGCGAAGAAGTTCATTGTTCTCTCCGGTTCAAAAATTGACCAGTCCGCAATTCTTGAAAAATGTTTTGTCGGCCAGAGCGTCAAAATAGGGAAGCAGTATTCGGCGGAAAATTCTGCCTTCTTCTGTAACTCCGAATTATTCCATGGAGAAGGGTGCTCGGTTTTTGCAGGTCCCTATACAGTCTCCCATCACAAATCATCACTGCTGATTGCGGGCTTCTTCTCGTTCTATAATGCCGGTAGCGGATCGAATCAGAGTAATCACATGTACAAGCTTGGCCCTGTACACCAAGGGATCCTCGAGCGGGGAACGAAGACAGGTTCTTTCAGCTATCTCTTATGGCCGAGCAGAGTCGGACCATTCACCAATATCATCGGCAAGCACTATGCAAACTTCAATACCTCCGATTTGCCCTTCTCTGTTATCAGCGAGCATGAAGGGCGAAGCGTTTGTGTGCCTGCAATGAATATGTTCACCGTCGGGACGCGACGCGACAGTATGAAATGGCCTGCCCGGGATGGAAGAAAAGATCCCGTGACATTGGACCTGCTTCACTTTCATGTCTGGTCTCCATTCATTATTGGAAAGATTATACGTGGACTCGGAAGACTGCAGGAGCTTTCTCAAGGCGCCCGCGAAGGTCAGGAGTATATCAATTTCAATGGAATCTCGATTCAGAAGCTGCTTGTCAAGACATCCGGCAAGTACTATGAGATGGCAATAAAGATGTTCCTGGGTGATTGCGTGTTGCGGAAATTGGACGCTCTTGGCGGCTCATCTTCTTTCAAAGAAGTTCAATCAGCGCTGTCGAACGACATGGCCGGCGAATTGTCGCCATGGCTTGACGTCAATGGATTGCTGGCACCGGCATCCATGATTACCGACTTCGTCAACCGGACAGTGGAGGGCGGTGTCAAAAATATTCAGGATTTCCACTCGCAGCTTGCTGCAATCCATGGAAGCTATGATCGAGAAGAATGGAAGTGGTGTGCGAAGTTGATCGAAATCCGGTCCACTCAGCCACTCGCCACAATAACGACAGTAGCGCTGACAACGCTTGTGAATGAATGGAAGACCACCGCGTTGAAGTTCAACAATATGATTCTGCAGGATGCACTGAAGGAGTTTAATGCCGATACCAAGTTAAGTTTTGGATTCGACGGCGATGAAGCGGTGCGCGATGCCGACTTTACCGCTGTGCGCGGGACATTCGAAGAAAACAGTTTTGTCAAAAGTGTGAAAGAGGACTGTCTCAAGATTGAAACCAGAGCGAACAAAGCAGTCGAGTTTCTTTCAGGATTGTCATAGCGTTCAACCCGACCGATTCTTCGCGCGCCGAGCGATCAGTCGGAAGTGCTGAAATACAGACGGCAAACGGAAACACATGAAAAGCCATATGCCGGCAAACCACGATAGATCACGTTTCATAAACATTCTGTCCACTATCTCCATCATGGTGGCATTGTATTCTATTGTCGAAAACTATTCAACTCTTTCAATGCAAAGCAATTTGGAGTTTCAACTTGTGAGACAATTCATGCCTTCAGCATTTGTTTCTCCGGTGAAAGTATCCATTGAAATAGCCTTGAATGTTGCGGTCATTATGGCTTCGATTGGATTGTATCTGCGCTGGAACCGGGGACGTGTCATGTACATGATTGTAGTGGCTCTTATCACTGTGTGGGAAATCTATTCGAGCATCAGTTCCTTTCTGGCCCTCAATAGACTGTTGACAGGGTATGATGTGGGCAGTTCTCTTTCCCTGATAGTTGTCGGGGCATCAGCCGGAATATGTATTAATATCTTTCTGATATGGAAATTGTCTTCAGCCGATATCAGATTTGAATTTGGTCAGTCAACCAAGTGTGCGGCCGAGAGCATGCATCGCTGAGGTCTGTGGGATCTTCGGCCGGCGGAGTTGTTTGGACCGGCTGACTCAAAGATGAAAACTATGCAAAGACGCTCGAGTATATCAGACACCGGAAACGCGAAGAATATCCGACAGCTATTGTTTGCTTCAACGATCATCAGGCGCTCGCCGTCATGATGGTACTGCAAAACCTTCACATCGATGTGCCGGGCAATATTTCCATCGTTGGTAATGACGATATCTATTATGCGCAAATTTATCCAGTGCCGTTGACCACCATCAGGGCGCCGCAGGATGAAATCGGGATGCGGGCTGCAGAAATCTTGATTCGCACCCTAGAATCGTCGGTACTCCTGCCGGTTGAACGGGTGGTATTGGAAACAGAATCTATTGTTCGCAAATCTACGAAGACGGTTGGCGCATAGCACTCGTGCCGGAACTGTGGTGATCCGCCGAGGAAAAAGCAGTTAGAGACCAGGAGATGCAGTGAAGAAAAAAACGTTGCTGGGATTTGACATAGGAAGTTCTTCCATCAAGGCGTCCTTGTTGAACGCCGATACCGGCGAGGTAATTTCCTCCGGCTCCTCGCCGGAGGTGGAGATGGCCATTGATGCGCCGCAAAGCGGGTGGGCCGAACAATATCCGGCAGTCTGGTGGCAGCATGTTGTCAATGCGAGCAACAAAATATTCTGCGGCATTTCCTCCGGCAATTTTGAAGTCGCCGGGATCGGCATTTCGTACCAAATGCATGGACTGGTGGTTGTCGACAAGGATCAGAAAGTGCTCCATCCGTCCATTATCTGGTGCGACAGCCGCGCCGTTGACATTGGAAACAAAGCAGCTGCGGCTCTGGGAGTGGAGTTCTGTCTGAAGAACTATCTCAACACGCCGGGCAATTTTACAGCATCGAAGCTTAAGTGGATCAGAGAACAGAGGCCGGAGATTTATGAGCGGATCGACAAGATCATGCTGCCCGGTGACTACATAGCCATGATGCTGACCGGCGAGATTCGAACCACCATCTCAGGATTGAGTGAGGGTATCTTCTGGGATTTTGAAAAGAAAACCACCGCCGATGCATTGCTCGCGCATTATGGAATTGAAAAGAGAATGCTCGCCGAGCTAGCTCCGACGTTTGGAGATCAGGGTGCGTTATCTGCGAATGCAGCGTTGGTTTTGGGTTTGACGCCGGGTATTCCGGTTGCCTATCGGGCGGGGGACCAACCGAATAATGCGTTCTCACTCAATGTCCTGCATCCGGGTGAAGCCGCAACGACTGCGGGAACGTCAGGAGTCATCTACGGAGTGACTGATAAAAATCTTTACGATCTAAAAGGGCGCGTCAATACGTTCGCACATGTCAACTACACATCGGAACATCCAAATCTCGGAGTCCTGTTGTGTATCAACGGTACCGGCATTCAATACAGCTGGCTGAAAAGAAATCTACTGGATAACAAATATTCGTACCCGGAGATGAACGAGCTTGCCGCAGAAGCGCCAATCGGGTCCGAGGGATTGATGTGCTTCCCGTACGGCAACGGTGCAGAGAGAAGTCTGGAAAGCAAAGACGTGCATGGACATTTTTCAGGCATCAGCTTCAATCTCCATGACAAGCGGCATCTCGTACGGGCCGCCCAAGAGGGAATAGTATTCACCTTCCGGTATGGTCTTGATGTTATGCGCAAGATGGGGATGCACTTCCGTGAAGTGAAGGCCGGTCACACGAATCTGTTCTTGAGTCGCGTTTTTCGCGAGGCATTCGTCAATACGTGCAATGTCGGCCTTGAAATGTTCAATACCGACGGGTCGCAGGGTGCAGCCCGGGGAGCCGGAATCGGGATTGGATACTACTCTTCCGCATTGGAAGCTTTTTCGGGTCTTCAGCGGATTGAGAGGATGGAACCCCGCAAGGAACCATCAGCGCACCACGAGGAAGCATATCAGCGGTGGAAAGAAGGTCTCGAAAGATTGTTACGTTAGTTTCTTTTTGCTTTTGGTCAATATATTATTCGTCTCAGCAACCTACGCAAGGTGAAGAAATGCTTAACAGGTATTTTCCGCAGATCCAAAATCCCGTTCGCTTTGAGGGAAATGAATCCAGGAATCCGCTTGCCTTCCGATACTATGACAAGAACCAGAAAGTCGGCGACAAAACAATGGCCGAGCATCTTCGTTTCTCTGTCGCGTATTGGCATACCATGAGGGGAGAAGGGGCTGACATTTTCGGCGGTGCCAGTTTTCAAAGAGACTGGCGTAGATCTTCGAAACCCCTGGACTGTGCGAAAGAGACGGCAGAAGCAGCGTTCGAATTGTTCCAGAAACTAGGGGTTGAATACTACTGCTTCCACGATCGCGATATCGCTCCGGAAGGCGATACATTTTCCCAGTCGTGCGACTATCTGAAAGAGATCGGTGCGTTGGTGAAAAGCCTTCAAAGAGAAACCGGTGTGAAATTGTTGTGGGGGACGGCCAATCTCTTCAGCAATCCGCTGTTTGCTCAGGGAGCCGGAACAAGTCCCAATGCCCACGTCATGGCATGGGCGCTTGCGCAAGTGAAGAATGCAATCGACATCACAAAAGAACTTGGCGGCGAGAATTATGTTTTCTGGGGCGGCCGCGAGGGATATGAGACGCTTCTGAACACCAATGTCAAAAGAGAGCAGGAGCAATTTGCACGTTTTCTCCGGATGGCTGTGGACTACAAAAAGGAAATCGGATTCACCGGTCAATTCCTCATCGAGCCGAAGCCCTGTGAACCGATGAAGCATCAATATGATTCCGATGCGGCAACCACGCTGTACTTCCTAAAAGAACATGGGTTGATCGATCACTTCAAACTCAATATCGAAGCAAACCACGCCACGCTGGCCGGCAATTCCTTCGAACACGAATTGATAGTGGCTTCGATTGCCGGAAAACTGGGAAGCGTGGATGCCAATCGGGGCGATTCGTTGCTGGGCTGGGATACGGATCAATTTCCGACGGATCTCTACAGTGTAACGATGGCGATGATGGTCATACTGAATCAAAACGGTCTGGGAACCGGCGGATTGAATTTTGATGCCAAGGTCCGTCGTTCATCGATTGATCCCCTCGATCTCTTCTATGGACACATAGGCGGCATGGATACCTTTGCGCGGGGCCTGTTGGTCGCCCAGAAAATGATTGATGACAAGGTATTCAGCGGCGTGATCGACGATCGCTACAGCAGCTACGGATCGGGCATCGGAGCACAGATCATGGCCGGAAAAGTGACCATGAAAGATGTGGAAGCCTGGGTGCGAGCCAATGGTGCACCAACGATGCAGAGTGCCCGCCAGGAAATGCTGGAAAATATTTTCAATTCGTACATTTTCTAAAAGCGTGGACGATTCGTTCATAGCCACAAAGGCACCAGGCACACAAAGGATGAGTAGCGAAAGAGCGATGTTTTCCCCTCCCTTCCCACTAGTTGGATGATGTTAAAAACTGTGTGTTAAAAATTGTGCTTGCAGGGAAACGTCATTTTCATTATATTATTTAGTATCACAGAAGGGGTCGTAGCTCAGTTTGGTTAGAGCGCCTGCCTGTCACGCAGGAAGTCGAGGGTTCGAGTCCCTTCGGCCCCGCTCCAAAAACACACAGGGTTAGCGTTTTTTGCTAACCCTGATTTGTTTTTCTCGAAGAGCTCCTTTCGGGGAGGACCCAGAGAGCGAAGTGCAGACGGGGTGAGAAAGTACAAAGGCAAATGGAAAAAGTTGAAAGTAGGTAAAAGAGCGCCCGGCTATCCGGGCATTTCTATTAATAGGGCGAAAACGTTCTTCGTGACAAGCAGGTGTTCTATGAAAGCGGTCCACCTGTAACCTGCAAATTTCTTCATGGTTTCCTCACATCTCTCCTCTGAATTTTCGATTATTGTTGCTACGAGGGCAATTAATCACTAAATTTACCCTCGACAATGAGTATGCTCCAAAGACAAACGGAATTCTGATCATGGCTTTCAATAGAAACAGGCCTTACAACGATCTACCCTTGCTTCCACCACGTGGTGAGGTGGAAACAAAAGCAATTCTTAAGAAGACTATAACTGCGAACCGTGCTCTTGCCAAACTCGTGGGATCGGGCAAACAGCTCCCCAATCAGGCCATCCTGCTAAACACAATCGGCTTGCAGGAAGCCAAGCTCAGTTCTGAAATCGAGAATATTTTGACAACAAACGACGAATTGTATCAAGCGTTGTCGTCAGGCAAAAAAAATATTGATCCAGATACTAAAGAAGTTCTTCACTATCAGGATGCGATCTGGGAAGGATTCCAATATGTCAAGAAAAATGGAATTATTACGACCAATCTGTTGATTCGGATATGTGACATTATTAAAGAATCGAACGCAGGTATACG
>JAPLFO010000034.1:11076-15079 GCA_026390635.1 Ignavibacteriales bacterium | reverse complement strand
CCTCCTGAGGGCGAATCAATTATTCGAGAGAAACTCAAAAATCTTGAAGAGTATTTGAATATCAATGACGACGGTGTTGACCCGCTCATTAAAATGGCGGTTTCGCATTATCAATTTGAATCGATCCATCCTTTTGCAGATGGGAATGGGAGGACGGGCAGAATTCTGAACATTCTTTATTTGGTGAATACTCAGCTGCTCGACATACCGATACTCTATTTGAGCAAACATATCATCGACCACAAGACATCGTACTACGATGGACTGGAAAGCGTGACCGAGAAGGGGGAATGGCATGGATGGATACACTATGTGCTTGATGCAATAGAACAGACGTCGGCTTATACACAGCGGAAGATTGATGACATTGTTACGTTGATGCGTGAGACTGATGAATACGTCAAAGTGAAGTGCGCTGATATTTACTCCAAGGAATTGATCGAGGTGATTTTTAGGCAAGTGTATTGCAAACGTATTTTTCTGGAAAACGCGAATATTGTTAGATTGAAAACGGCAGGCCTTTATCTTGCGCGATTAGAAAAGAAGGGGATCCTAAAGAGTGTAAAAGTCGGAAAGGAGAAACTCTTCATCAACAAGAAACTTCTCGAAATACTGAAACGTTGATATCATGCCTCATTCTCTGTTCGAAACCAATTGCACGAGGGCATACAATAGTAAACAATGCCCTCGTTGAAACAACGAGGACGTCCGATGCCCTCGTTCAGATTTTGACTTCTCTCTCGGCGGTGATGAATGGAAAAGCAAGCGTTATCAGTGTTCGCTGAGACCCCCTCGGCCCCGCCCTCAAACAGCCCAAAATCGAAAGGTTTTGGGCTGTGTTGTTTTATGAGGGAAGAATCTACATGGCTATGGACTTCAGAAATGTTGGCATTCCATTCTCGCGGGAATTTATTTTCGAGGAATGTAGCAATTCCTCTGTGAGAAATAGTGTTGACATTGGTATTCGCAACCGGCAAATTATCCTCGGGGACATAGACTTCGGCCACCATCAGCAAATGCCGGCGAGCCTTTTTCATACTACACGAGCATGCCAATGTATTCGCGAAGAGAATTTGTCAAGACTGCGTCATTGGCCACGGGTGCACTCGCAATGAATCTTCAAAAACTTTCCGGGGGAACATCTGCCAACGACTATTTTGGTCTAAACGATTTTATCGACAATCATCCCGATGCGGTATTTATTCTCCGTACCACTGTCGATTCAAAGACGAACGCTGCCGCAATCAAAGAGGTCGGACGGCAGCTCGGTCAGACGCTGTTCATTTCAAAAGCAGCGGCTGGTTTTCCGTTGAGTACAAAAATCGCCATCAAACCGAATCTCACAGCATGGGCGTGGGATATACCTCCCATTGAAACAACGATGGGAATTCATACCGACGCCAATTTCGTGGAAGGCGTCATCGACAGTTTCAAGAATCTTGGTGTAGCTGGCAGCTCGGTCTATATCCGTGAAGCAAACTACACCGGCAGCCAGCCGGATGCCGTGTGGTATAAGGACATGGCTGCACGATCAGGCATTAACTTGAAGGATTGCTCCCCCATTGATGCACTGGCGCCAGGCGACGTCCAGTGGGCGGATGTTCCGAACGGCGTATGGTATAAAAGCATTCCCTATCTCTGGCCTGTACATTCTCCCGGTTCGTGTCTGATCAATATTGCGAAATTGAAGTCGCATTCCATGGGGATGACCCTTTGCTCGAAGAATCTGCAGGGAACGAATGCGCGGCCGTATGTTGCCCATTGCACTGCGTGGGGTGCGACCATGTCGGGAGTCGACAAAAAAAATGTTATCGCCGATGCCTCCACAACAATCAAGGCGAACTACGACCGTCACGTTCTTGCGACTCTGCCGCGATGGGAAACGCCCGGAACCGGTGCTTCCAGCGGATTGGGAATGGAAACGCATTCATCACGCTGTCTGGACAATAATGCCGTCTTACAGCCGTTGATCAACATTATCGAAGGAGTGTATGGCCGCGAAGGCCCGTTCGTTTCCGGACCCGCCGACAACAACGGATACGGCAGAGATGTCATGGTCAACATTGTGATTTTTGGAAAAAATGCACGCCATGTCGATATCGTTGGCACCTACCTCGCCGGCCATGAACCGGGAAACTTCGGATTTTTCCACATGGCACGCGAACGCGGGCTGTCGAAATATCTGGACCCGCGGACTGTTCCACTCTATGAATGGAAACTTGACGGATCAGCGACGCTCGCTTCGTTGGATGCATTTGCACGGGTTCCGATCAGGACGTTGTATCTGCGGAAAGCAGGCGAAGATAAATATCATCTGGTCAATGAGCCGTATGACTATACCGGGACCACCGTTGTTCGGGCTCCGAAGTACAACAAGCCGGATGTATTTTCCATTTGTCAGAATTATCCCAATCCGTTCAATCCTTCGACATCAATTCAATATTACCTCCCCAGCGCAGGGAATGTACGCATCGACATTTTCGACGTACGCGGTGAGTTGGTGGATGTAGTGGTCGATACGTATATGCAGGCCGGCGACCATCTCTCTTCATGGAATTCTGAACGAAGAGCTTCCGGTGTCTATATCTATCGTATGCTGTATCAAAACACACGCATTGCAAAATCGATGGTACTGCTCAAATGAACATTCTGAAAAATCTTTCCGTTCGTCATGCTGGACCCTGTTCTACGGCAATTCTATCGTTCTGGCCAATCAGGAAAATACAAGCTGTTTATTTTCGGAGATTGCCGCTGCTGTCATTGTCATTGCTTTTTCTCTTCACTACCCTCCAGGGACAAACGATTCCCGAATTTACTGTTCTGAAAAGTGCAAGGGCGATGACGATCGATGGCAAATTGACAGAACCGGAGTGGGCGGCTGCACCGTTGACCGCGAAATTTGTCCATCATACGGATGGCAGCGCGACGCGGCTCTCCACACAGGCGAAATTTTTATGGGACGATCAATATCTGTATATCGGATTTATCTGTGAAGATCCGGATGTGTGGGCCACGCTGACAACTCGGGATGCTAGTCTATGGAACGGCGAAGTTGTAGAAATGATCTGCGACCCCGACGGTGACGGGCTGAATTATTTCGAAGCGCAGGTCAATCCTTTGGGAACACTCCTGGATCTGACACTGACGAAAGCCTATTCGGCCGGCGGAGTCGCGAACATGGCGTGGACGCTCAATTTCAAGGCAGGGATATGGGTCGATGGGACGCTGAATGATTCCTCGGATGTCGATACGAAATGGTGCTGCGAAGTCGCCTTGCCGTTCAGTGAGCTGGCATTTATGGGACCGACGCTCCATTTCCCGCCAATAAACGGAGAATCGTGGAGAATTTTGCCCACGCGATATGATTATGAGCGCAAAGGAAGTAAGATCGTTGAATTGTCTGCATGGAGCCAAACCAGTTCGAGCAGTTTCCATGTACCGTCCCGATTCGGCCGCATCATCTTCTCCTCCAATCCGGCGTTGTCTGTGGAGAAACAACACGATCCATCACCGCGCACATTCAGCATCACCAACTATCCGAATCCGTTCAATCCGACAACGACAGTCAGATATTCCATCCCGCTGCCGGCGGCTGGACATGTGTCAGATCAATCAACAGTGACGATTAAAGTATTTGATGTTCTCGGGCGCGAGGTTGCAACATTGGTGGATGAGAAAAAAAGTGCAGGAACATATTCCGTTGTGTGGGATGCAAAGCAATCACCGGCCGGGATATATTTCTGTTCACTCATCGCCGGTACCTTCCATGATACTATACAGATGATCCTTCTGAAATAGCGCGCCCCCGCATTCATGGCGGACATTCATGTGTTCTCGTTCTCAAGCTCCGCCTCAGAAATTTGGTGCAACGATTGTGAGCTATCTCAGCAGAAAATTGATTTGGACGATTTGCATCATGCTGGCCGGCATGAGTAGTCGAATTACGGCGCAGGGTGTGATTCGTCTCGACACCGTGTACACGCCGCCAAACTACGAGGACGGG
>JAPLFO010000034.1:0-11052 GCA_026390635.1 Ignavibacteriales bacterium | reverse complement strand
CTGATGTCCTCGATTTTCATCCCGCTTCCTTCAACGGCCAGAGGTGTGGGAATTGTGTTGTGCCACGGACTGGGCAACACACGGCTTAATGGGCTGGGAATCTGGTGCGACACCCTCGCGGCCCGCGGCTATCTCGCCATGACGATAGACTTCTATGACCCGGCGGTCGGACTTCTCACTGTGTATCCCAAACCGGTGCGGGCTTTCAAGATTGCCGTCGAGTTTCTCAGACGCAATGCAGCCCGGTTTGCCATCAGAAACAAGAAGGTTGTTGGATTCGGAATATCTCAGGGCGCACTTCTCTGGGGCCAGTCAATTATCTGGGATAATGATGACGCTTATTTCCGGACTGATGCCGCCGTCAATGATCGACTGTATGCAGCCATCCTCCTGTACGGCATCTACGACAACTTCAATTATCTTCTTCCCTGGGAGGACTTCCTTCTCGCAGACTATTTCTCGCAAGATACTTTGTTGAGAAGAACGAGGGGGCAGTGCATTGCAAACTTCCAAAATATTACAAGCCCGCTTCTAATGATGCATGCGATCGGCGATCCGGTGTGCAATATTGCCCAGTCGCGAATGCTGCGCGACAGTCTCCGGGGGTACGGCAATGCTGCCCAACTTGTCGAGTTCGACACAGGTGCGCACGTGTTTGACGTCATCTACGGCGATCCCGCCAGCAAATCGTTCACAGCGTTGGGTCTTATTGCGAAGGACAGCGTACTTGCCTTTCTCCAACGGACACTTTCCACAACATCTGTTCACGGCGAAACAATTGTGAATCTTCCGACAAAGTACTCGCTGGAGCAAAACTATCCCAATCCATTCAACTCGTCTACACTGATTCGCTTCGAACTGCCTGCAGCTCGTTTTGTGGTGTTGAAAGTGTATGATCTTCTCGGCCGTGAAATGGCGATGCTGGTGAATGAGAGAAAAGAGGTCGGGAAGTATTCGGTGCGGTGGAACGCCTTCGGCGTTTCGAGTGGAATATATTTTTACGTGCTGACCAGTGAAGGTTTTGCTGATATCAAGAAGATGTTGGTCGTGAAGTAAAATGTAGGGACGGTGTCATCGCCGTCCCTAAGGCACGGGGCGTGAAACGCCCCAGGAACGAGCATCCGTTTCTATATCGAAATGGAAAATAATGTAGGCACGGATGCCCATCCGTACTTCTGATTCATTAGATTGAGAAACAATAGCGTTCGTTGAGATCCCCTTGCCGCTATTTTCTCTTGCTCCTGTCTCCAAAATTCTGTACAATCATTCGTTGTTGTTCCAAGGCAGGGAAGGCCGATTCTGTGCGGGATGCCTGATATTATCGCGGGCAATCATTCACCAATTCAATTCTGCTCTTTACATCACATCATGCATGGAGGACCTATGTTTCGTTGGACACTACTCGGATTGTTTCTCGTCACGACTCTGTCTGCAATACAAGCACAATCAACATGGACACCGCTCGCCGGAAATCCGGTGATTGGAGTATACTTTGATATCGGGGCTACGGAAATCTACGATCCCTGTGTCATCAAAGAAGGCACACTCTATCGTATGTGGTACACGCGCAAAGTTGCCGGAATCGAGAAGATCGGCTACGCTACCTCTGCCGATGGAATTGCCTGGACGCGGGTGGACACTGCTGTCATCATCCCCAGCACCGATCTATCTCGTTTCGATTCCAAGAAAGTGGGACAGCCCGCGGTGATCCGCGATGGGGATACTCTGAAAATGTGGTATTGGGGTGATGGCCCGAATGTCGGCAACATCGGACTTGCTGTGTCCACCGATGGACGAACATGGACAAAAGTCAATGGTCCAAATGCGGACAAGAGTGTTTTTGACCGGACGAAAGACGCTACCGGAAGTCTCGCTCTGGTGTTTCCTTCCGTCATCAAAGACGGATCGACGTACAAAATGTGGTATGGCCACTTCGTTGTCGAAGGCTCGATCATGCCGTACCGCATCGCTTATGCAACTTCTCCGAACGGTATCAACTGGACACCCGTGACAGGCTCGGGCAAGAGTGGATGCGTTATTGATATCGGCGCCGCAGGAAGTTTTGATGCCTCGATGGCCGGATTCCCCTCCGTTGTGAAAAACGTAACGGGAGTCTATGAGATGTGGTATGCGGGAAGTGAAAATAGCGGAGTAAATGTTCACGTCGGATATGCGACGTCCGCTGACGGTATCACCTGGACAAAGTCCGCAGGGACTGCCGGCAAAGGGTCCGTGATTGATATTGCCGGACCGCCCGCGGTTATCAAGGACGGCAACGCGTACAAGCTTTGGGCGACCCCGAACACGTACAGCATCAACTACTATACGTCAGGAACAACATCGGTTCCAGCTCAGCGGACGCAGCCGTTCACATTCTCGCTGGAGCAGAATTATCCGAATCCGTTCAATCCGTCCACGGCAATTTCATTTACATTGCCGCAAACATCCCAGGTTCGTATGACCGTCTTCACAATTTTAGGAAAAGAGATCGCAACGTTGGTGGATGGGACCCTCTCTGCCGGAACGCATGAAACAATATGGGATGCCGGAACGCATTCGAGCGGTGTGTATATGTATCGACTGCAGACACCAACAATGACAGAATGCAGGAAGATGACGCTGGTCCGTTGAGTTCAACCGGCAATTGGCTGTACCGTAGATCGAGGCTGTGATCTCGATCCGTCAAAACCGAGGTGGGGTTGTCCCCAAAGGAGGATTCTGTCATTCTGAAGGAGCAAAGCGACTGAAGGATCTATCTTTTCAATTTAGAAACGAGATACTTCGCTTCGCTCAGTATGACAAAATAGACTTTTGGGACAACCCCCTGCAATCGTTCGATGTCCTGTAACTTTCTCTATTATCGGCACACCGCTTCAAAGACGCGAAGGAAATTGCCTCCCATGATTTTCTTCACATCGCTCTCGCTATAGCCGCGCTTGAGCAATTCCCGCGTGATCACCGGAAGACATGACGCATCGTCTAATTCTTGCGGAAGGATTTCTATCCCGTCAAAATCGCTTCCGATGCCGACGAAGTCAATTCCCACGAGCTTGACGGTATAATCGATATGATCGATGAGAAGCGAAAGCGGTGGACGAATCGCGGTATAGTACGGGCGAAAGACGGAATCGATGATGCTTTGCGCCAGATGGTCGCCTCTATGAGCTGCCCGGATGGAATCAATCGCCGGTTTGAAGGTGCGATGAAGTTCTTTGCTCTTTCTTTCGTAACTGCTGTCCAGAAATCCGGGATAGAAATTGATTCCGACAATGCCGCCGGTTTTTGCGATGGCACGAATCTGATCATCCTTCAGGTTGCGGTAGTGGGGGGCCAACGCATACACACACGAATGCGTTGCAATAACGGGAGCGATGGATGTCTGAATCACATCCCGCACTGTCTGTTCGCCGGCATGAGAGACGTCGATCATTATGCCGAGTTTGTTCATCCGGCGCACGACATCGCGGCCGAATTCAGTAAGACCTTTGTGCGGCAGCGAGTCACCGTGTTCTGCCTCTTCCAGGCTGGACGTCGCCCAGTGGTTGCTATTCCAGACCAGTGTCATGTACCGCATGCCCCGTACATAGAGACTATCGATGTAGTCGATCCGGTCTTCTATCATATGTCCGCCTTCGACGCCGATGGCGGCTGCAATCTTTTTTCCGGCGATCACACGACGCGCTTCTGCGGCAGAATTGACGCGGACGATGAGAGAAGGATTCCGCCTACACAGTGCCTCCAGCGTATCGATGATGACGTTGGCATAGTGGAATGCCTGCCCCTTGCCATATTCGGTTCCCATCCATACGGAAAAGAACTGAAGATCAACGCCGCCTTCCCTGAAGCGCACAAGATCTGATTGTCCCAGTGAATTTCTCATTGAAATATCGCGGCCGCGGACCGCACGAATCAGTACATCGTTGTGGCCATCGACGACGATTGCATTCTCATGAATGCGCCTGTAATCTTCTTGTGCGGTGCAGAGCGCCGTGGTGAAAAAAGCAAGGAGCAGAAATCTGGTTTTCATCATGTTCGTGAGACAAATAATATATTTGAGACTTCTGAAAAACTCCTGCATGCTGGTCGTTCTGAGCGCTTCGGCTCCGCTCAGCACAAGCTCCGCGAAGTTTATCCCGCCGCAGGCGGACGACTCAGAATGACAATCCTCGATGGTCTTTCAGCTGTCTCGATTCATATATGGTCGGCGGAGGCTTCCAACGAAAATAGCGACGGGACCTCCCAATAGCAACAAAAAGCTTGAATTGTGCCGGAAAAACCCTTGACTACTATCTATATGATTCGTAATCTCTATTGCGCAGCGAAGATGCAATCAGCAGCCGCTGCAGTATTGAACCTATCGCCGGCCGCATAGTATCCATTAAGATGAAGACCTTCGTATGTACACAATCGGATATGATATTGGCAGCACCAAAGTAAAAGGTGTTATTCTCCACCTCGAATCGGGAAAGCCTGTTGCGAGCGCGTCGGCCCCAGTCGGCGAAATGCCGATCACATCTCCCCAGTTCGGATGGGCAGAACAGCATCCCCGGATGTGGTGGGAAAACGTGAAGACGGTCACGCATCAACTCCTTTCCGCATCCGAAATCGATCCACTGCGCATCCGTGCGATCGGGCTGGCATACCAGATGCATGGCCTCGTTGTCGTGGATGGTGGACATCATGTATTGCGTCCCTCTATTATATGGTGCGACAGCCGTGCTGTTGATATTGGAAAACGTGCATTCGATTCCCTTGGCCATGACCGCTGTCTTCGTTCTTTGCTGAACTCACCGGGCAATTTCACTGCGTCAAAATTGAGTTGGATACGGGAGAATGAGCCGGAGATCTTTGACCAGGTCTTTAAGGCGATGTTGCCGGGTGACTATATTGCTATGCGGCTTACGGGGGAAATATCAACGACAGTCTCGGGTCTTTCGGAGGGGATTCTCTGGGATTTTGAAAAAAGAAGACCTGCACAATTCCTGCTGGATCAATTCGGCATTGACCACGATATGATTCCGCAAACGGTGCGGTCGTTCGGAGAACAGGGAGCACTGAGCAACCGGGCGGGTCGGGAGTTGGGATTGCCGGAAGGAATTCCCATCACCTACCGGGCAGGCGATCAGCCGAACAATGCATTTTCTCTCAATGCGCTGAATCATGGAGAGGCCGCCGCCACAGCGGGTTCCTCGGGAGTTGTGTACGCCGTGAGCGAACGGATCAAATGCGATCGCGAGTCCCGCGTCAACACATTCGCACATGTCAATCATTCAAAAGAAAACACAAGCCTCGGGGTGCTCCTGTGTGTGAATGGAACCGGCATCGCGAATCAATGGCTGCGGAAAATGAGTGCGGACGGAATCTTCGGCCTCGATCGCAGTGCGCGCACGATCGCCGACGTGCCTGTCGGGTCCAATGGACTCGTTATGCTGCCATTCGGCAATGGCGCTGAGCGTATGCTGGGTGGGAGAGATCTCGGTGCACATTTATTGCATCTGAACCACAATCTCCACAGCGATGCCGACCTTGCACGCGCCGTGCTGGAGGGTGTGACATTTGCGTTCAAGTATGGAATGGAGATCATGTCCGAGTTGGAGATACGGCCCGCAGTTATCCGCGCGTCGGCCTCGAATCTTTTCCTGAGTGATGTCTTTTGTTCCGCACTGTCGAGCGCCACGGGAATTCCGCTGGAACTGTATGAGACGGACGGTGCACAGGGAGCGGCCACGGGAGCTGCTGTGGGTCTCGAATACTATCCTTCGTTGGCAGACGCATTCAAGTCCTTGCATTGCAGAAAACGGATCGAGCCCGATGCCTCGCTTGTTGATGCGTACGGCGCTACGTACGAACGGTGGCTGCGTGCTTTAATGAATATCGAAGAACTGCAACGCACGTCGTAGATATCCGGGCGAAAAGTGTCGTACGGCAATTTGCCGTACTGTAGATCGAGATTATGGTCTCGATGCGTCGAATCCTTGATCGCGACTCCATTCGTTTTGTCTTCGTGGCGGGACCCAGCTTCCATATATTCTTCAGGATGTTTGTCGCTCCTTGATTTTCAAGGCTTTTCTGCTATCTTTCATAAACTACGGTGCAATGATCGACATGCGTCACACAGCGCTCCGTCGTCGCAGAGGCTGTTTTATGATCGCCGTTGCAAGCGAGTATCTTCACCCGATCAAAAAATTGAGGTTCGATTGCGAGGAATGATCCGTGCACACGTCCTCTCAAAGAAAGATCCCCCGCTCCGGTAGATACTGCTTCGGTTCGCCCTTTTCAGGCCACGATCGCTGATACCGGGAGGGCAAAGGATCGCTCCGCGATCGCTGACAGCATTTCGCAGGAGGATGAGAAGGAAATCGCGCTTCTTCTCGAGACCGCACGTCAGCACTACGTCTCCGCGCTGCAGGCACAAACCGAAGGAGATTCGGCGATTTCTGAGAATGAATTTGAACGTGCGATCGATGTTTTGAATGAAGCCAGCTATTTCCCAACGATAGAAGGCAATTCGGATTTCAAGGAACTGAGTAAGAGCGTGCTGGAAGACTACGAGAAATATATTGCCGCAATTGATGCGCTTAGTCCTGGGAGCTCCATTTTCGCCCTGCGCGAAAAGCTCTCGATGGATGTCGAAAAAATTGATGTCTCAAAGTTGAAGCTCCCGAACATCATTTTGCCCGGCACCACCGTGCCGCTGGCAATGAACGAATACGTTGAAAGGAATATTCTCTTTTTCATGGGAAAGGGAAGGAAGTTTATTGAAAATTGGATCTATCGTTCGGGACGCTATTTCCCGTTGATGGCTCGCATTTTCGAAGAAGAGAAAGTTCCGAAGGAAGTTCTCTTCCTTTCCATGATGGAAAGTGGTCTCAATCCCGTTGCCCGCTCGTGGGCCAGAGCTGTGGGTATCTGGCAGTTCATACGGGGAACGGGTGCGCTCTATGGCCTTAAAGGCAATTTTTGGTATGATGAACGCAGGGACTTTGAGAAGGCAACACGCGCAGCGGCGAGGCACCTCCGGGATTTGAACGAAACGTACAGCGATTGGTACCTGGCGTTGGCAGCATACAACTCCGGTGCCGGGAACGTCAACCGTGCGATGCGGCGGAGCGGTTCCGCAGATTTCTGGGAGATGCGCCGCTACCTGCCGCGCGAAACACGCAACTACGTTCCGCAATACATCGCCGTCACCCTCATGGCCCTGAATCCGGAAGCGTATGGCTTCGTGGGTCTGGAGAAGGCGGACAGCCTCGCGTATGAATACGTCAGGGTGGACGACTGCGTCGATCTGGACGTACTGGCGGAGTGCGCCATGACGACGGGCGATACGCTGCGTGATTTGAATCCTGAGATCATTCTTGACTATACGCCTCCCAACATGAAGGGCTACCGTTTGCGTGTTCCGGTGGGACGAGCCGACACGTTTGCCGTTCGCTATGAATCCATTCCGGAAAACAAGAAGCGCAATTGGGCGGTGCATCTCGTCAGACGGGGAGAGACCGTCGGTTCCATCGCGCGAAAGTATGGCGTGAATGCTGCGCTTGTCGCTGAAGTGAATAAGATTCCCCGGCAAAAAAAACTCGGCACCGGCCGCAGCCTCCTGATACCTGTTTCACCGAGTGTAGCAAAGGTCTACCTTGAGAACAGCGTCAAAAACATGGCGACGGTGGAGGCTGTTTCGAACGGACGGAAGAAGGCACTTGCACCGTCCGGTCGCGACAAGATCATGCATACCATTAAAAGAGGGGAAACGCTCGGTAAAATTGCCGATCACTATCAAGTTCGTATGAGCGACTTGCGGAATTGGAACAACATCCCCTATGGCCGCATGATCGTTGCCGGGCGACAATTGATAGTGTGGATGCCTGGAAAAGGACCGGCAGCAACGAAGAAAAATCTTGCTGCCACACCACCGAAGAAGACCTCTCCGAAAAAATCGCTCGCATCCTCCGGACGGCATGTGGTTGAAAATGGAGAATCTCTAGATAAAATTGCCGGCTCAGTAGGCGTCACTGTCGCAGATTTGAAAACATGGAACAAACTGCGCTCTTCGGTCATCCATCCCGGTGACGTCCTGTGGACAAAGAAGCACGATGCTGTTTCATCGAAAAAATCCGCGCCGAAATCTTCCATCGTGACGCATGTGATCAAGAGGGGGGATACGCTGGAGAAGCTCGCGGAGAAGTACGATGTGACGATCGAAGCGATAAAGAAGTGGAATCACCTGACCTCCACTCGTGTGAAAGTTGGCCAGAAACTCTCCATCCGTATCACCGGTTGATGGCCGGCCCAGTCGTAGTTCGTTGCCCCTTCACGATTGGTAACAATTTCATCATCAGGATTCTGTTGCTTCTTCCTCTTTTTGGGCGTATATTTTTCGTTACAGTTGATTGTTCGTGACTTGAGACCAACGAAAATGCATACGCCGAGCCAATTCTATCCTGCAACTGACACTGGACCGCGATGCCCCCACTCATCTCTGTCATTCGACTGCTCTGACCGGTCAGGATCGCGCTTAGCTTCTGCGCAAACAGTTGCCGCGATGCATCTGCCAGTCACTTTCATACTGCCAACGGAATTATACGACTAGTTGAGGCCTGAACTCCATTGCTGCGATTTTCTATTCAAAGCGCCTGTATCATCCTTATCGTTGGGCTCAGTTGCAATGTCGTCTTCCTGCAAGCTCAGTCTCTGCGGAAAACCACCGACGACGACGTTACAAAATTCACAACGCCCGGGAATATTTCTGCAACCATCACCAATTTCGGCACCATCGGCAACAATTTCAATCCCCCGGCCGGTGTGGCCAGCCAGCCGTCATGCCAATATCCGAAGGGATCCGGAATTGAGCATCTAAAAATGTCCGGATTGTGGATTGGCGCCGTCTCTCAGAAGGATGGTGCTCCGCATGTGACGACTTCCGTTTCCGACATCAATAATCCTGATGTCCCGTACAATGCCAACACAGGTTTGGAGTTCACCAGCGCGGCAGGGGCCGGCATTGTGGTGCGTTCTTCGCTTCCCTTTGACCCGAATTTTGACCGGTCGCTGAGTGCAATCAGTCATCAGGATTTTGTGATGGATTTCTCCGATACGAATCGCAGCAGGGTGGGTGTCTCTGATACGATTCCGGATCATGCACCACTGGGACTCGGAGTTCATCTCGAAACATATGTGTGGAATTTTCCATTTGCCGACAATTTTATTCTGCTGAACTACACGATCAGGAACGTCGGCAGAGATACGCTGCTCGACACCTATGTCGGACTGTGGGACAATGCGGTCGTTCAGAACATCAATCTTTCAGGCAAAGGCGTTTCGAGCCACATGGCGAAGAGCTATCTGGATAGTCTGCGAATGATGTACACGTTTGACTATAACGGCGCATTCCTTTCGGGCTCGGCAAGCAGAGCGCCTGTCAATTCCTACGTCGGCATCAAGTTGCTTGGCACGACGCCATTTCCGCTAAAGGATTCTGCAAATGGAGCGTACTATGCGGCCAGGACAATCGATTCTCTTGGCGATCTTCACAAGAACACATATTACAACGCATGGCAGTACAATAACCAGACAAATCCCTATGGAGAATTTCGCGGGCCGCAACGGGATAATGACAAGTACGCGAGACTGAAGACTTCGCTTCCTCAGCCGAAAATAGATGCGTTGAATCGTGCTATTTCAGATCCGCCGTCGGCAGATGGAACTGCCGGACAGGCTCCGAACAGCTACATTGACCTGCTTTCCGTTGGACCGTTTCGGCCGCTCAAACCGGGCGACAGTGTGCAGGTTGTTTTTGCAATTATCTGCGCGAAGAAATTTGGAACTGCAGCTGACGATATCAAGCTGGATTATCTGCCCGCCAACGGCGCCAAGATGAGAAAGAATATCGTTTTGGGTGCAGGGTGGGCGCAGAAGGCGTACGACGGAGAAGATGTCAACGGAAACAATACGCTCGATCCGAACGAAGATGCAAACGGTGACGGAAAATTGACACGATTCACCCTGCCGCAGCCGCCGCGCCAGCCGAGAGTGCATGCCGTCGTCGAGAATCAACGCGTGACACTCTATTGGGATAAGGTGCAGTCGGAAGAAATTCCCGATCCCATCAGTCACAAGTTAGACTTTGAAGGCTATCGAATTTACCGTTCCAACGTTGGCGCAGATGTCGGAGGGCAGGACGGATTTCTGCTCTCGATGAATCTTATCGCCGACTATGACCGTGCAGACAACACTATTGGCTATAACACCGGATTCACGAAGATTAGAATGCAGGCGCCTGTCTTTTTCCCCAATGACTCGCTGCGGACAGAGTATTGGTATCGCTATCCGCCGGCAAACGACAGCATCACGAATCTGAACGGATGGCAATATTTGTACGGTATATCCGCGTATGATCAGGGTGACTCAGCCATCGGAGTATCGTCGCTGGAGTCTGCTGCCGTACGGGTGCGCGCTATTCCCGGGACACCGGCAACTTCTTCGGCGGATGCGGTGATCGGGGTCTATCCGAATCCCTATTATGTCAACGCGGCATGGGATCAGGCAGGCGAGCGGTCCAGAAAAATCTATTTTACCAATCTTCCCGCGCGCGCGACCATCAAAATATTTACCATGACCGGCGATCTCGTTGCGGACATCATCCACGATGCTGCTACCTACGATGGCACAGGTATCAAGTGGTTTAATGATTTCACCGGCACCGGTGTGCAGGCTCAATTTGCCGGCGGCGAACATGCGTGGGATCTGATCACGAAATACGATCAGGCGATTGCGACGGGAATGTATCTCTTTACCGTGAAAGATGAAACCACTGGTGCGGTGAAGCGCGGCAAATTTGTTATCATAAAGTAGCACTGAGCTCGGCGAAGCGGACACAGAATATTACGAAATGAATGCTCTATACTGACGGGAAATATGGGCAAAACGGCGGGCACGGTCGGGCGACCGTGCCTACATTTGTTCTCTCGGTTTCCCAAGCGATGCTGCGTCTCCCAAAGGGATGCTTTCGGCAGAGGGGCTGTGCAGCCGCTTCGTTCGCCTTGTTTTGCTTCC
>JAPLFO010000166.1:436-24221 GCA_026390635.1 Ignavibacteriales bacterium | reverse complement strand
GCGCCAGCTTTCCTGCAGGGATGGGATCAAATTTTCACTCATGGCAAAAAGATACAGCTATTTGTCTGAAAGGGCAAATCTTAGTATCTTTCGGTGAGGGAACAACGTGCATCCGGTCAATCATATCACTATGAGGGAGATTATGAAACAATTCGTTTGTGTTCTTGCGGTCGTTTTTGCAGCGGCGGTTACAACAATGGGACAGGAAGCAAAAAAAGAGTCATTTGGTGAAAAAGAATACGATGCTTTTCATAAGATTCTCCGTCCCCTGCAGCATAAAGCGCTGCCTGCCAAGGATTTTAAGACCATCAGAGAAAAAACGCCGGCACTTGTTGAAAAAGGGAAAGCCATTGTCGCGTTGAAAGTTCCGGCAGAAATGCCCAAGAAAGCGGAATATGAAAAGACCGTCAAATTGTTTGCGGCTGCTCTGGAGAAGCTGACGATAGATGCTGGAAAATCGAAAGACGATGCTCTGCGCAAATCGTATGTTGCGGTTCACGACACATATGAAAAACTGGTAAGTCTGCTGCCGGACTGAGAGGGAGGAACACCGGGATGTGGCGCCGCGATGTGGCCTCATCCCGGTGTGCCGATCAACTTGTGTAGAGATAGCGTTTGATTTTCTGCGTGGGCGTTTTTTCGAACGGCTCTGTCTGTTCGATGATCTTGCTCACGCGCGAAAATGCCGAGACCTGGTCATTCACCTGCTTCTTGATGTCTTCCAGCAACAGTGTGATTCGTTCTTTCACTTCCGAAGCCTTCAGCCCCAGTTCGGCGGCCTCCACATCCAGTTTTTCGTAGTCCAAATGCAGACGGGCAACGAGTACGCCCTGCTCCTGAAAAACCAGCGACTCCAGCACCTCGTCGCGCCGATTGATGACGGATTCAATCGCTTCGGGATAAATGTTCTCGCCCGTCGGTCCGAGGATAACGTTCTTTATTCTTCCCTTAATGTAGAGGTACTGATTTTCATCGAATCTGCCCAGATCTCCGGTGCGGAACCAGCCATCTGCCGAAAGCACCTCCGCGGTATGCTCGGGATCGCGGTAATATCCTTTCATCACGCTCGGACCGCGTACAACAATTTCGCCTTCGCCCGTCGTGGGATCCGGATTGTCGATTTTCACTTCGAGTCCGTCAACGACCGGGCCGGTTGAGCGGAACCGGGTGTGCTCTGCGTTGGCGCCGGCAACCAGCGGAGAGGTTTCCGTTAATCCATACCCGATTGCGTATGGAAATTTTGCCTCGCGCAGAAATTTTTCCACATCTGCCGAAAGTGCAGAACCACCCACGCCAAAGAACATCATCTTGCCGCCGAAGGTCGCCATTAATTTCCGACCGGCAATCCTATTGATGCGTTTACGTACGATTGGAAACTTGTACATCATTCGCAGAATTCGTTTTGACCGGATTTCCGGAAGGATTCTCGCCTTATACATTTTTTCGATGATCAGCGGAACTGTCAACATTGCTGTCGGCCGTACAATGGAGAGTGCCGGCAGCAGCACCGCGGCTGTGGGGGGTTTCTTCACATAGAAGACACTTGCACCCTGCATGAGCGGAAGGATCAGGCCAAGCGTACATTCATACACGTGGGCGAGCGGGAGAATAGAGAGCATCCGGTCTCCGGACTCAATAGGCGGAATGCGGGAGGAGCGTGCAGCATTCCACACCAAATTCTTGTGTGTAAGCATGACCCCCTTCGAATGCCCGGTGGTCCCCGAGGTGTATATTATGGCCGCCAGATCTTCCTCGCGTACGCGTTCCGGCACTATGCCGGCAAACCGCAGTGCCATGCTTCTGATTTTCTTCAACTCTTTGCTTCCATCCGCGATCAGTTTCTTGAGTGTCGCCTTGGATATTGTTGCATCCACCATGGAGAAATCGTTGAGAAGGATGACGCAGGAGAGGTCTTCGGATCCGAGATCTTCGACCTTCTGATAGAATCGTTCGGATACGAAAACGGTTTTTGCGCCGGAGTGCCGGAGAATGTGGTGGATTTCCGATGTGTGGAAATCGGGCAAAATTGGTACGACGACTGCACCCATACAAGTAATTGCGAAATATGCAATACCCCAATGCGGGCCGTTTTCTCCGATGATTGCAACACGATCTCCGGGAGCAACTCCCTGATCCCGCAGAAATGCGGAGAGATGATCGATCTGTTTCTTCAGTTCATTGTATGTAATTTGCGGTTCGTCGGTATAGGAGAGGGCGCATTGCGGGGCAAATGCCGCAGCGCTATGCTCCAGAACGGCAAGAAGTGTATTTTCAGTTGGTGTGTACATGATGACCTCTCCGCATGCCATTAAGAAAAGGCCGCTTCAGGATGTTGCCTCCCGGCGACGGGACTACAATATACACAAAAGCATAAATAAAGGGAAAGGCAACAGCCCTGCGGCCGCGAAAATGAGCGCTCTCTTTACTCGGCACGACTATCATGCAAGTGGTTGAGAGTGCTGACAGTCACAAAGGAAAAACCGAGCGCACGGAGGGAGTCAATTATTGTCGGCAACGCTTCGGCCGTGTGCCATCCATGGTTGTTGATATGCATCACAATGATTGACCCATTACGGCAGGATCGGATGACATATCGTGCAAGGCGGTCTTTTGTAAAGGCCCGGTCGGGATCGCCTGAGGCAAGATCGTACTGAACTGTGCGCAATCCTTCGGATGCGCCGATACGGACAACGCGTTCGTCAATTTCGCCGTATGGCGCGCGAAACAGATGCGTCCGCTTTCCTGTCAGCGACTCAAGAACTTTTTCCGTCTGCGCAAGCTGCCATCGAATGCTGTCGTCGGCAATGCGGGTGAGATGCGGATGCGAGTACGTGTGATTGCCGAGTTCGAACAGGAAATGAGAGGCGAGCAGCTTTGTTTCTCCGGGATGTTCCTCCATCCATTTGCCTCCGAGGAACAATGTTGCGGGCACATTCATCTCTAAGAGAATAGAGGTGATCGCAGCATCGTACCCGGAACTGTCGGTGGACGTCGAACATGCGTCAAATGTCAACGCGATGAGTCGTTCGTTGCGCCGCCCATGCGAGATTACCGTTCCAATCTCCGGAGGTGCGGACGGTCTCATCAATCCGTCCGGCGCGCAGATGCAAAATACCGTGTCCGGCGGCGTTGTGTCTGGTGAACGAGACATCTGCCTGCCGCCGTCATGGGTGCTGAAAAAACCAAACGAAAAAGAAAGAGCCGCAATAAACACGCGGCTCAGAATCCTTATGCCCACTGCATCAACCCCAGTCGGAACGGATTTTCGACGTCTTCATGGTGCGGCAGAACGCGGACCGTATGTCCCATTCGTCCGCTGGATTCCAGCGTGACGGTTGCCATGAACACATCCGCTTTTCCTTTGGTCCGCTGCTGATGCTCCATAGGGGCCACTCGCGGGGCTTCAATTTCTCCTGCCGCATTCAAAGAACCGTAGAAAAGTTCCACGGAGACGTCTTCTGGCTTGAGCGAGCCGAGATCCAGTATGGCGCGTACAACAAATCTATCGCCTACCTTCAAGTCTTCGTTCTTCTCGGCCGTCACTTCCAGAACTTTTATGGTGTGCCACACAGAGGCAAGATGTGATTTCCAGACAGCCAGACGCTTTGCCCGTTTCAGTTGGTCCGATGTCAGATGGATGTGCTGCTTCAGGGCCGGAACGTACATCTGTTCGGCGTATTCGCGCACCATGCGATTTGTGTTATATTCAGGGCCAATGCTGCGCATGGCTGTTTTCATTTTCGAAATCCAGCCGCGTGGGAGGCCGTCCTCGGTACGGGTATAGAACAGCGGGATAATTTCCTTTTCCAAAAGATCATACAGCGCATTGGACTCAACCTCATCCTGGTACGTTTCATCGTTATATTCCTCGCCATGTCCGATGGCCCAACCGGTGTTCACCGTATACGCTTCGTCCCACCATCCGTCAAGAACGCTGAGATTGATTGCACCGTTGAGTCCGGCTTTCATACCGCTTGTTCCACTGGCTTCCATCGGCCGTCGTGGCGTGTTCATCCAGATGTCGACGCCCTGCACGAGGTACCGCGCAACGACCATGTCATAATCCTCGATGAACATGATGCGGCGGCGGACTTCCGGACGGCGGGCGAAATGGACGATCTGCCGGATAAGATCCTTGCCGGGATTATCATGCGGATGCGCCTTACCCGCAAAAATGATCTGGACAGGCCGGTCTTTATCCGAGAGCAATTTGATAAGACGTTCCGGATTTCTGAGGAGCAGAACGGAGCGTTTGTATGTCGCGAAGCGGCGCGCAAAACCGATGGTCAGCGCTTCCGGGTTGAGGACTTCCGGAGCCTGTGAGACTTCGCTCACCGGCGCGCCCCGTCCTTCGAGTTGAATCTTCATCCGATGGCGCGCAAAGGCGACAAGGCGTTCACGGCGCCGCTCATGAGTTCGCCAGAGTTCTTCATCGGGAATATGATGGACACGTCCCCAGAGTCCGTAGTGTCCGGGATCTTCACGCCAGCCGGGACCCATGTACCGGTCGAACAGCGTTCCCATATCGTTGCTGATCCATGTCGGCGCATGAACTCCGTTCGTGATCCAGGAAATTGGAATTTCGCCAGGCGGAATATTGCTCCAAACGCCGCTCCACATTTGCCGGGAAACGCTGCCGTGAAGTTTGCTGACGCCGTTGCTGTATCCAGTCATGCGGAGGGCGAGAATCGTCATACAAAAATCTTCGGACTCGTTGTCCGAATTTTGCCGTCCAAGGCCGAAGAATTCTTTTTGGGAAATTCCCATTGATGCGCAATAGTCGGAAAAATATTTCTGCATCAATGGGGTGGAAAAGTAGTCGTTGCCTGCCGGGACCGGTGTGTGCGTCGTGAAGGCCATGCTCGGTGCAACGACTTCCTTTGCCTCGGCAAACGAAAGTGATTGGTGTTCCATCACATCCTTGCATCGCTCAACGGTGAGAAAGGCGGAGTGACCTTCGTTGAGATGGAAGACAGACGGCTGAATGCCGAGCACTTTGAGAGCGCGATAGCCGCCGATTCCGAGCAAAATTTCCTGCTTGATGCGCATCTCCCGATCGCCGCCATACAATTGATCGGTGATATTTTGATCGTCCGGTGAATTGTTCGGGATGTTGGTGTCGAGCAAGTAGAGCGGGATACGAAATCATTTTCCGGATAGCGTTCCTGCTGCCATCCGTCTGCATTCAGATACTGGCGGAAATATCCTTGTTGATACAAAAGACCCACGCCCACAAGGGGCAGTCCGAGGTCGCTTGCCGACTTAAGGTGATCGCCGGAAAGAACGCCAAGTCCGCCGGAATAGTTTTGAAGGGATTCCGTCAAACCAAACTCGGCGGAGAAATATGCGAATGTGATCTTGCCGGCATCTTCGTACGTCTTGTGGTACCAGGTATTTGTCGCCTCCGTGTATTCTTTGAATTTCCGGAAGGCCCGTTCCATCTGAGCGAGAAATGCGTCATCGCGGGAAAGCGTGTTCAAACGCTCCTGACGAATCATGCCGAGCATCAGTGTTGGATTATGCTGGGTCCGTTCCCAGAGCTCCGGATCCAGCCGTCTGAAGAGATCTATGATTTCATGGTCCCAGGACCAGAGCAGGTTCTTTGCAAGAGCCTGAAGGCAATGAAGTTCCTGCGGAATCGAAGGAGCGACCATGTAGGACGAAATTGGCCGTGTCATCTATCACCTCACATTGTGTTAGAGTCTATCATGACTAAATGTAGGAAACGCACAGGACAGTAGCAGCGATGTCCCTGCTTATAAATCGACACTTTTGATAATTTCAATAGCATTTGGTGAAGATACCGGGTTCAAGTCTAAGAACGTTTAACTCGAAGACTTTTCGCAGACGGCGACAATAGGGAAATCCAAAGTTACGAGGGACATTGACGGTTGGAAAGTGAAACGGGTAGATGCAGACGAGGACGAGATCACAGACCCCGAAGAGCATCGCCCGTGGCGGAAGCCGCACCATTGCCACCCCCGTTGCGGGTGAATACCATCCGTTTGTCCAGGTGATACTTTATCCAATAGCCGAGCGAAAGACCGACTGCTGCTCCCGCGTATTTTGCGCCGGGTGTGCGGAAGGCTGCGTCGAAACCAATTTCTATGCACCAGAACAACACTGTTGTCCCGATCCCTGTAAGGGAGTAAAGAACGAACGTGAATGACACCTCCGATGGCTTCCTCGAGGTATCATAAAAAATGAAAAACTTATCCAGTACAAATTTTATCACCAGTCCAGCTCCGGTGCCGGCCGCCATAGCGAAATAGAGTGCATACATGCCGCCGTACATAGAGAATACGCCATACTGCAGAGCAAGATTGCAGCCCGAGGCGATGCCCGCAAAAACAAGATATTTAGCGGCGATTCTCACTCCTGTTTGCCGCGCATCGATTTGGAGAAGAGAAATCCGATTTCGCTCAAACCATGCTCTATATAGAACGGGATCGATTCGCCAAAAGAGTGTAAGATGATGACCGCGTTGACATTGGCATCTTTTTTTGAAGCATGGGAAATCCGCTTTGAAAAACCTTCGTTGACTTTTGAGACTTTCTTGTAAATATCCACGAGGGATGTCAGTGCCCAATCCGGTTCTTTCCCTTCACGCATTACAAAGAACTGTGCGGTAAGATAGGCCGATACGGCGCGGTAGAGAGTCTCCGTCGGTGTTGCGAAGGGAAGATGGAAGCGGGCCATCGGGCGGAGATCGTCCATGATCGGGCAATTGCTGGTTGTCATATAGATGCCCAATATCGAACTCAGTCCTTTTTGGACAGTCGTCTCTTTGCGATATGTGCGTTCTGGAGCCGTTACGGTGACGGTGGTCTTTTCGTATGAGACGGTCTGGTGGAATTCAGCGACGAGCGTTGCGAAGTTCACCGCGATCGGACAGTACTCGACATGCCCGATGAGCGGACAGTTCTCACAAGGATAGTAATCCAACCTGGTCCACTCCGGCGGAGCCGCATGGTTTTCACGGAGGAGCTCCAGCGTATCAGGATGCAGATGCAGGTCGAACACTTTTTCGGTGCCGTCCTCGAAAGCAAATACATAGCGGTACGATAGCGGAATGTCGGGGGTATCAGAAGACATGCACAAGTATCGTCAATCAAAATGATTTTTGCAAGTATATTGATTCTTGGTCGATTTGTTAGTATCGTAATTTGTTAAATGAAAAAGGCATTTTGTGCATTCAACTTTCGAGACTGAGCTTTCCGTACGTCCCAATGATGTGGATATGAATCAGCACGTCCACAGCAGCCGGTACAGGGACCATGTGCTTGCCGCCCGATACGATCAGATGGAGCGATGCTACAACATGTCTATGGATGAGTTCATCAAGCTCGGCTACGGCTGGGTGATTAGCGCAGCTTTCATGCAACACAAGCGTCCGTTGGGAATGAGCGAGAAGTGATTGTTGAGAGGTACTCAATCTGATGCTATCCACGTAATTTCCACATTCACTGTTCAAGGAGATTTTGTCTCGATGAATAACCTGTTTGCAAAAAAGCCATTGGCAATGCTCTTGGCAGAGATGAAGGGTGAGAACCGGCTCCGGCGTGTGTTGGGTCCGGTAACCCTTTCCAGTCTCGGCGTCGGTGCAATCATTGGTACGGGAATTTTTGTGCTTACAGGAATCGGTGCGCATGACAAAGCCGGACCGGCACTGATCCTTTCCTTCGTTGTTTCGGGTGTTGCATGTATTTTTGCGGCATTGTGCTACGCCGAGTTTGCCTCCATGGTACCAGTAGCCGGCTCCGCATACACGTACGCTTATGCAACGATGGGTGAATTGTTTGCCTGGATCATCGGCTGGGATCTCATTCTCGAATATGCTGTCGCATCTGCAACTGTGGCACATGGGTGGTCCCATTACTTTCAGGATTTTCTGAGCATTTTTGGAATCCATTTACCGAAAGCGTTCACGATAGCGCCATTTGATTATGATACGGCGATGGGTCACTTCGTTGCCACCGGCGCGATGTTTGATCTTCCTGCCATTGTCATTACCATCATTGTCACTGCGATTTTAGTGAAAGGGATTCGGGAGAGCGCGAGATTTAATGCCACAATGGTCGGTATCAAGCTCGTGATCGTTCTCTTTGTCATTGTTGTCGGAGCGTTTTACGTCGATCCGAAGAACTGGCAGCCATTCGCGCCATTTGGCTATGGCGGGCTTTCCTTCTTCGGACACACGGTCTTTGGACAAACCGATGTCGATGGGACTGCGTTGGGAATGCTTGCTGGTGCGGCGACGATTTTCTTTGCCTACATCGGATTTGATTCTGTTTCCACACATGCAGAAGAAGCAAAGAACCCGCAGCGCGATGTACCGATCGGGATCATGTCGTCCCTCATCATCTGTACCGTTCTCTATATTGCGGTCTCCGCGATTCTTACCGGAATGGTGCCGTATGATAAAATCGATCTGAATGCACCGGTCTCGAACGCATTTGCAGTCGTTGGCTTACCATGGGCGCAGTTCCTGATTTCATTAGGTGCGATTGCGGGAATCACCTCCGTACTGCTCGTGATGATGCTCAGCCAGCCACGCGTCTTGTTGGCGATTGCCCGCGATGGCCTCATCCCCGAGAGTTTCTTCGGCGCCATACACGACAAGTTTCGCACTCCATGGAAGTCGACAATTCTCACCGGTGTCTTTGTTGCGATCATGGCGGCGCTTCTGCCTCTTCGCATTCTGGCTGAACTGGTGAATATTGGGACACTGCTCGCGTTCGTGATCGTTTGCGGCGCTGTGTTGATTATGCGCTATACCAATCCGCAGGCAGAGCGGCCGTTCCGTGTTCCGCTTGTTCCGCTTGTGCCGATCCTCGGAATCCTTACATGCATCATGCTCATGTTTTCGCTTCCTGTGGAAAACTGGTGGCGGCTGTTCATTTGGCTGGCTATCGGATTTCTGATCTATTTTGGGTACGGACGACGTCACAGTGTGCTTGCAAAACTGCGGCAGGCCGAACAGAAATAGCGTGTACACAACATCTCTTATTCTGCCGGCATTTCGGAACGAAGTGCCGGCAGTTCTATTCCAGCGGCTCCTGACGTGACCGGCTGTTATGGTGGTTGTGATCTTTGGTATCGACTCATTCGCCCTCAACATAATCTGATGGAGGCAAAGAAATGTTCATCGGTCATTTTGCCGTCGCGTATGCGGCAAAGAAAGCCGCTCCGAAGGTTTCTCTCGGAATATTGTTTATCTCTGCGCAGCTTGTTGATCTTCTGTGGCCGCTCTTTTTGCTGTTGGGAATTGAGCATGTACGCATTGCGCCTGGTATTACGTCGTTTACGCCTCTCGATTTCTATGACTATCCATATACACACAGCCTTGTCGGTGCTCTGTTCTGGACGATGCTGGCCGGCGTACTCTATTATAGTGTCCGTAGAGACAAAAAGTCGGCCATAGTGATAGGTGCGGCGGTCTTCAGTCATTGGCTTCTTGATCTCGTTACACATCGTCCGGATCTTCCGCTTATCACCGAAGGAGGCACCGTTGTGGGTCTGGGACTTTGGAATTCCATACCGGCAACGATCATCATCGAGCTCGCACTTTTTTGCATCGGGGTCTGGATCTATCTAAGATCAACGAATGCGAAAGATGGCGTCGGGAAATATGGAGTCTGGGGCCTGGTGATTCTACTCGTATTTGTGTATCTGGCGAATGCATTCGGCCCTCCTCCACCCAGTGCGAAGTTGATTGCGATCGCCGGCAATGCAACGTGGCTGTTTGTGCTGCTGGGCTATTGGACGGACAAGCATCGCACGCCTGTTTCCATCCTGGATGCTATAGAATCATGAAGATATGACCGACGCACCGAAAAAATTCCAATCGCTTGAGGATTTGCGGGAACTTCTGCCCGAATCAGAACGAAATAATAATTCCCCGCCGTCCCCAAAGAAAAGTCATGACGGACGGGGCAGAAGTGTTCGCGTGCTGCTGGATACGAAAGGAAGAAAAGGAAAAAGTGTCACAATCGTTCGCGGTTTGCAGCACAATCCCGACACGATGGAAGAGATCGCAAAAATTCTCAAACAACATTGCGGTGCCGGCGGAACAGTCAAAGACGGCGATATAGAAATCCAGGGAGATCAGCGAACGAGAGTTGCGGAAAAAATGCGAGCGCTTCACTACGAGGTGAAGGGATAGCGACACGCGATGCTCTGCAGCGGCGGAAATTGTTTCTGTTCATACATCTTCTGAAAAGTCATTATATTGGGTCTACTCCCGAGCGAATTTGCCAACGTAAAATCAGGCGACGCGTTGAGGGATTGAAAGGAACGGACTATGATAAAGCTGCCATCAATTGATCAGATTCTCTCCGGGGCGCGGGAATCATTTCTGCGCTTTCCACTCGTGCTGATCAACGCGGTGATCGGCACCGTCATTGCCATCGTGCTGGTCGAGCATGAGGGACCCGTGCAGGCATCCATTCTCTTCAACATCCTGTATGCGACACTCCAAGGGATACCGCTGCTCCTGGCTATCGCTCTCTCTGTTGAGATGAACCAATGGAAAGGAGTGTCTGCTCTCGCGGCGAATTGTCTTGGCCTTGTCTTGTTGATAGGATATAGTCTTAGTACTCCATCCTATATCAACGATATCCCCCTCTTTCACGTCTTCAGATTTCTGTTTCTGGGAGCAGCAGCCCATTGTCTGGTAGCCGCATTGCCGTTTGTTGCCACGGGCAACCAGGGTGGATTCTGGCGCTTCAACATTGCGCTCTTGTTTCGATTGTTTGTTTCTGCGTTCTATTCCGTCGTCTTGATGATCGGCTTGTCGATTGGAATGGTCGCTCTTGACCAACTGTTCGGCATCAATGTTCCCGGAAAGCGCTATGCCGAAATGGTGCTGCTCATCATCGGAGTTTTCCACACATGGTTCTTCCTCGCAGAAGTTCCGCGGGATTTCCAGGAACCGGAAGAATCGAAACAGTATCCGAAAGAATTGAAAATATTTTCGCAATACATTCTGGCGCCGATTGTTCTCATCTATCTCGTTATCCTGTATGCGTACATAGTGAAAATTACATTTCTGTGGAGCTGGCCTCAGGGTTGGGTGAGCAGATTGATTGTCGGCTTTTCGGCGACTGGGATGGTCGCACTGCTGTTTCTTTTTCCGCTGCGCGATGCTGCTGAATATCGATGGGTCCGGATTTTCTGGCGATGGTTTTTTATCGCATTGATTCCGCTCCTTGTATTGCTGCCGCTGGCGGTCTTAGAACGAATATCCTTCTACGGGATTACGGAGGGGCGATACCTCGGGATTGCCGTTGCGCTTTGGCTGGCGGCAATGGTTGTCTATTTTCTTGCGGGCAGACGGCCAAGGATTCAAATGATTCCCGCTTCGCTGTGCGTGGCGCTCGTGGTGATCGGTGTCGGTCCCTGGAGTGCCTCTCGTGTTGCAGAAAATGATCAAACCGGGCGCCTTAGGGAGGTGCTTGTCAGAAACGGCATTCTTGTTGAGGGTGTCGTCAAGAAAGCAAAAACACCGGTGTCGATTGAGGATTCGCGCAAAATCAGCTCGATAATCCAATATCTGGAAATGGTTCACGGTTATAAAAGCATTCAGCCGTGGTTCCCTGAGCGACTGCAGTCCGATTCGGCGAATGGTATCCCCAATCTGAAATCACCCGCCGAGGTGACACGGTTGATGGGTGTCGAATTCCAGACGGCGTGGTCACTCGGGAATGAATCATTCATCTCTCTCAGAATGGACAACAACGAACCACTGGATATCAATGGTTTCGATCGTGCTCTGTCGTCCCGCTCGATCCTATGGAATGGAAAAGGACTGACCGTCGAGCGGGAAGGAATATCATATGCGACGATCTCCAGCCCCCCTTCGCTCGAATTCACCGTCACGTCAAAAGAGGGAATGAACGAATCTGCGGTGGTCAATGTGGAGGAACTTGCCGCGCGCGTCCTCAAAGAATTTGCCGCAGGCAATGTCCAAAACATCCCGGCGAATAAAATGTCAGTTGCCTTGCAGGTTTCCGGACGTTCTCTTAAGATATATTTCCATAGCATTCAGCTACGCCGGTCTGAAGGGAAAATGAAACCATCAGGCTGCACTTTTGAAGTATTCTATACAAAGATGTAAGGCCCATCCGCACCCGAAGACGGGCATGGATGGGCTGTGTTTTTTCGCTGGGCTTACGCTTTTCATCATCAATCAACAGGAACGTGTGGTGATTGCGCGATGAACTCCAATCAATCAGAGGAGGTTTTTACTCCTCAGATATTTCTTGAGAAGTATCTGAGGCGCCGGAATATTTCGGTGGAAGAAATCGGAGTTGCCCCCCGGGTCGTACTCTCATGGGGCTATGGAATCATACGGTCGCTGGCTGCGCAAACCGGAGCAGAGATCCCGGAACATTGGATGTACGGAAAGCTCTATCCGATGTACACGGGAAAAATCGGCGGCGTCTCCGTTTCGTTTGTAGAAATGCCCGTTGGTGCGGCGGGCACCGTGATGGTGATGGAAGAGCTGATTGCCTGCGGCGCCAGGACGTTTATCGGACTGGGATGGGCGGGAAGTCTGCAGCCGGATCTGAGCATCGGTTCACTTGTGATACCGACGTCCTGTATCCGTGAAGAAGGAACATCATTCCATTATCTGGACGATTCTCATGCGCTCCATCCGGATTTGCGACTGCAGCAACGTTTGATTGAGTCAGCCATCACCGAGGGAGCTTCGGCGACGCCGGGCCCACTTTGGACAACCGATGCACCGTACCGCGAACTGCGCAGCAAGGTGGAACGGTATCGCGGCAACGGTGTTCTTGGCGTCGATATGGAAACCTCCGCCATGTATGCGATCGGCTTGTTTCGAAAGGTTGCGGTCTGCAACCTGATGGTGGTGAGTGATATGCTGGGAGCAGAATGGCACGAAGGATTCGCATCAGAAGCGTTGGAGCAGGCAAATAAGCGTGCGGAAAAAATTGTGCTCCGCTCTATTGAGAATGAGAAACGGAGAATCGATGAAGTTTAGAAAATTCGGGACCGCGGAATGGAATGTTTCAGCACTCGGTTTCGGATGCATGCGGCTTCCGACCACCGACGGGAACGCAGGAAGCGGCAATATCGACGAACCGGAAGCGATACGGTTGATCCGGCACGGAATCGATGCAGGCATTAATTATGTGGACACTGCCTATCCATATCACGCCGAGAGAAGCGAACTGGTGGTCGGGAAGGCATTGAAGGATGGATACCGGCAGAAGGCAAAGCTTGCAACAAAGTCACCAGTGTGGCTGATCAATTCAAAATCGAGTTTCGATAAATATCTCAACGAACAACTGCAAAAATTGCAGACAGATCAGATTGATTATTACCTGTTTCATGCACTGGACAAAAATCGCTGGAAGAATACGATCCTTCGTTACGATGTTCTCGAAAAGGCGGAAGCGGCGATCCGGGACGGACGCATCGGAGCCATAGGATTCTCATTTCATGATGGGCCGGAGACGTTCATTGAGATCGTGGACGGGTACGACCGATGGTCGTTCTGCCAGATTCAATACAATTATCTGGATACGGAAAATCAGGCAGGAACGAAGGGATTGCAGCATGCAGCGCAGAAGGGTCTTGCCGTGTCGATTATGGAGCCGCTCCTTGGCGGACGGCTTGCCAACCCCCCGAAAAATGTGGAGTCTCTTTTTGCAGAGACCGGCAGAGGGTGGACGCCTGCGGAATGGGGTCTGCAATGGATCTGGAATCAATCGGAATCGGCAGTGGTGCTGAGCGGGATGGGGGAGATGGGGCAGGTCGAGGAAAACATCAAGGCCGCCGACCGGTCCGGGATTTCACTCCTTTCCGAGGCGGATCTTCAGACGATTCAGACCGCCAAAGAGTTGTATGCGTCAAAAATACCCATCCCCTGTACGAATTGCGGCTATTGTCTGCCTTGTCCGAATGGAGTGAATGTGCCGCGGAATTTTCTTCTCTACAACGATGCTGCTATTCATGAGGATCCTTCAACACCGCGGTTTATTTACCGGACCTATGTCGCCGAGAAGGAGCGGGCCGATCAATGCATTGCCTGCCGCGAATGTGAACCGAAGTGCCCTCAAAAAATTGCGATTGCAGAGTGGCTCCCGAAAGTGCACGCTGTTCTCGGAGAAGGCCGGCCGCTTCCGTAATTTCGCGGTGTCTGCGCCGCACCGGTCATCGAGCTGGCTCGACAAACTCGCCATGACGGCCGAGATGACCGACATCTTCCTCAATATTCTATCAGTTGTGTCCCAACGGACACCTCGGCTATGCTCGGTGTCCATTGAGGAGCGCACGGCGACCGTTCAGACTATTCATTCAACCCGCGATTCTTCAGCAGCGGTTCGATGGAAGGCTGCTTTCCTCTGAACCGCACATACATTGTCATTGCATCGTCAGAACCGCGCCGGGAAAGCACATTGTCAACGAACGATCGTGCCGTTGTCTGGTCGAAAATTCCTTTTTCTTTGAATGCTTCAAATGCGTCGGCATCCAGAACATTCGCCCAGATGTAACTGTAATAGCCGGCGGAATACCCGTTGCCGATGATGTGTGCAAAATAGGTAGAGCGATAGCGTGGAAGGATCTCGGGGATGAGACCGATTTTTACCATGGACCGCTTCTCAAATTGGTTCACGTCCACCGGAAGCGTGTCTGTCAGCATGTGCCAGTCCATATCGAGAAACGACGCTGCAAGATATTCGACGGTGGCAAAGCCCTGATTGAATTTTGAGCTCTGCTCGATTTTGGAAATCAGTTTGTCCGGAATTATTTCGCCGGTTTTGTAGTGCCGCGCATACATGCGGAGCACTTCGGGTTCCATCGCCCAATGCTCCATGATTTGTGACGGAAGTTCTACAAAATCGCGCGGGATGGGGAGCCCGGAATATGTGACATTGGAGAACAGGCTGTGGAGTGCATGACCAAACTCATGGAAGAGCGTCCGCACTTCGTCCAGACTTAGCAATGCCGGCGCGTCTCCTGCGGGGCGTGAAAAATTTCCAACATTATAGATGAGAGGAGTAATGAATATTCCGGCTGCATCAATTTCCTGGCGGCGGAATCCGCCGCACCAGGCGCCGGCGCGTTTGCTTCCACGGGGAAAGTAGTCGGTATAGAGAATGCCCACATGTGAACCGTCTTTCCGTTTGACCTCAAACACGGTGACGCCTTCATTATAGACCGGAATATCCGTGCGTTCAAAAAAATCAATTCCATACAAGCGGCGTGCAACGTCAAACACACCTCTCCGGACCTTTTCCATGGCAAAGTAAGGACGCAATTCGTTTTCATCCAGATCGTATTTGGCTTTGCGGACTTTTTCAGAGTAGTACCACCAATCCCACGATTTCAGTGTGAACGATCCGCCTTCTTTCGTAATCATAGCCTGCATTTCGTCGCGTTCCTGTCGTGCAACTTTCAGTGCCGGTTTCCAGAGTTTTGTCAGCAGTTCGTAGACGGCTGCCGGCTTCTTCGCCATATTGCGTTCGAGAGTGAAGTCGGCGAAGGTGGGATAGCCGAGAAGATTCGACCGTTCCACGCGAAGGGATGCGATCCGGGAGACGATCTTTTTATTGTCAAACTGGTTGTTGTTGTCGCCTCGATTGAAGTATCCTTTGTACAGCTTTTCCCGCAGAGTGCGGTTCTGTGCGTACGTCAGAAACGGGATCATGCTGGGTTTCTGGGTTGTGAAAATCCATTTGCCGCTCAGTCCGGCCTTGGATGCCGCATCCGCTGCCCCGTCTATGATTGCTTGCGAAAGCCCTGCAAGATCCTTCTTGCTGTCAATGACCAGTTTGAAATTGTTGGTCTCTTTTAGAACATTGTCTTCAAAGCGGAGCGCCAGCAGTGAAAGCTCTTCATTGATGGCGCGGAAACGCTCCTTCTTTGCTGCAGACAGATTTGCGCCGCCGCGAACAAATCCCTTAAATGTCGTTTCCAGCAGCCGTAATTGTTCTGTGGTCAGGGTGAGCGATTCTTTTTGTGCATAGACCGTCTTGACGCGCTCAAAAAGTTTATCATTCATATTGATGTCATCGTTATGCTTCGAGAGGAGCGGAGAGGATTGGACGGCGATGCTCTGCAGCACATCGCTGTTGTTTGAACTGCGCATGGCGGAGAAAATGCCGTTCACCTTTTCCAGCAGACTGCCGGACCGTTCGAGTGCGTCAATCGTATTTGAAAATGTCGGAACATTGGTGTCACTGATGATTGCACCGATTTCTTTCTTCTGCTCCTCCATTCCTTTTTTGAGGGCAGGCAGATAGTGCTCATTTTTGATAAGAGCAAATGGCGGCGTCTTGAAGGGTGTCTGATACTCGGTGAAGAACGGATTGCCGGAGTTCTCCTGAGATGCTGCCGGGACGTTTGACAGGGCAAGCGCAAAGACCAGCGCAACAAGGAATTGTTTCATACCTGACCTCGTAGAGAGAATGGAGAGTGTGTGTTTGCGAACCAATATACGACAGCGAGGGGACAACTCCAACGCATGTACCGACACCCGGGATATTTCACAGAAAATTGGAGACTTTTTTCAGGAGAGAAGATAGATTTTCGGCCAATGCCATCAGATGGTGCCTTCTGAACAGCACGGTAGAGAGAAAGCGACGCTGAATGGTTCCGCGTGAAACGAACTTCCGCGCGAACAAGGGGAAAGAGCGACAATCCCTTATGTCACCCACCAGGGTTTGGGATAATTATTTCCGCCGGCCGCCGGCGAAGGTGTTTTTCTTTTCACCAGCAGAAGCGAACCACACAGAAGGAGGATATCTTCACCCAGTTTTTGAAATCCGATTCTGGATGCCGTTGGATCCTGAGTAAAACAACCGCAGGAGATATCCAATCCCCTGTACATTCCCTGTCCAATCGCGACAATAAAAACGATTAACAGAAACGAAATGAGAATCGAGCTGCCTCTGACATAGGTGTTGAGAACCAGACAAAATCCGCATACCAGTTCAAGCCAGGGGATTATTGTTGCAAGCAGTTTTAAGATGTCCGGCTGCAAAATCACCCGATAGCTTTGAATTGAGTTCGCAAAGAGAGCCGGCGCACAGATTTTATCTATGCTGGCATAGATAAAAACCACACCAATCACCGTTCGGATCGCTGCGAAAAAAAAGGACTTTCCGGTAGTTTTAGTATCCATTCTATTTCTCGATGGGGAGTTGTGCATTCTCCCACGCCTGCCAACCGCCAAAAAAGATCTTGACGCTATCATATCCCGACGATGATATTCGGGCTGCGAGCTCGAAGGTGGAATTGCACTCGCTCCCGTCACAATAGGTGACGAGGATCGCATTCCTGGAAATCGATCCGAACGAACCGCTGCTGTCCCGGAATTCTTTGACGGGCATCTATGAAAATGGCGTTGCCAAGACGATGAGCTTCGTCAAGCGAAACCATGACAGTTGCGGCAACAGTGGGCTCAGGACTCGCCGCTGAGCTCATCACCTATTCACTCCAATGCATTTGGTTCAACATGTCAGTGACTGTGGACTCCATCAATTCCGATTCAATTGCCGGGTAGCTTTTAAGATTAGATGCGATTGGATTGATGGATTTTCTGACGATACGTATGCTACAGGGGAGGAATAACTTCTCCTTAGAAACGGGGAACTTTGTCTTTGCGGCTCCCGGATCAATTGATATCTGCTGTAAGAGGAATATAAGAGAGTTGTCGCAAAAAACAAAATAATTCTACAACAAGAGTGCCCGCACTTGGCTGCACTGCGATCTGCCATGCCAGACACTCCACGCTTCTGTCATATATTGCACCCTGCCGACTCCTATAGCGCTTCACAGAAAAAATGGCTCCTTTGCAGAGCAAATCCCGTAATTTTGCACATTAGTTCAAATTGCGGGAAGCGTCTTCCATTTCCCGCACGTGAAGACAAACAAATAGTTGGATTTTTTCAAAGGGTCGTATATGAGACGACGTACGGTATTCAGTATGCTACTGGCGGCTGCAGTTGCGGTCGTTTTCCCATCCGATGGTCAGGCGGAACAGATTGTGGCGCAACGCACACAAGAAGTTATTTCGATAGACGGCCGTCTAACGGAGCATACTTGGCTCCGGTCGGGTTTCTCACATCTCACCCAACGGGAACCGGGTCAGGGAGAACCCGGAACGGAAAAAACCGAAGTCTGGATTGCGTACGATGACGACGCCATCTATGTTGCGGCGAAACTGAGCGACAGGAGTCCCGATTCGATCATAGCGCGACCGGTTCGACGTGATCTGGTGTATGGAGATCCTTCGGACGGCATGGTGTTTTATCTGGATCCTTTTCACGATCACATGACGGGATATTTGTTCTATGTGTCCGCAGCGGGTTCGATGGCAGACGGTGTCATCGAAAATGACGGGAGATATGAACTCTCTTGGGATGGTGTGTGGGAGGGGAAGGCTCGCCTGTGTCCGGAGGGATACATCGTTGAGATGCGAATACCGTTTTCACAGCTTCGTTTTAAAGATACGACCTCACAGGTGTGGGGCGTCAATGTGGAGCGCTACATCAGCCGGCGAAATGAAACGGACATGATAGCGTACACTCCGCGCAATGAAAGTGGATATGTTTCGCGCTTTCCGCACCTCGTCGGACTTGAGGGACTGCAGCCCCCCTCGCGTCTGGAAGTACTCCCGTATGTGACCGCCAAGGCCGAATACCTTCAGCATCAGACAAACGACCCATTCAATCCGGGTCATAGATATTTTCCCGGCACCGGCGTGGATGTGAAGATTGGACTCAACACGAGCCTGACACTGGACGGCACAATCAATCCTGATTTCGGACAAGTGGAAGTCGATCCGGCAGTCGTCAATCTTACCGACGTAGAGACATCTTTCCAGGAAAAACGTCCATTCTTTACGGAGGGTGTGAGCATTTTCCGATTTGGACAAACCGGATCGACAATGAATCCGTCGTTCGGTTGGAATTCCGTACCGCTTTTCTACAGCAGAAGAATCGGTCGTGCGCCGCAGCGTCCATCATCTGATTGGCCGTCGTTCGATTTCATGAATGCGCCGAACGGTACGCGCATTCTCGGTGCGGGAAAAATTTCCGGCCGGATCGGCAACGATTGGAAAATAGGAATGATCCATGCGGTGACAAACAGAGAATTTGCGGACTTGGAATCGTCCGGTCTTCGCTCTTCGCTGGAAATCGAACCGCTGACGTACTATGGCGTGTACCGGGCACAGCGGGATTTCAACGACGGCAGACAGGGTTTGGGAATATTGTCCACATACACGAACCGCAATTTTTCCGATCAGTTCCTTCGGGACTATTTGAACAGCAGCGCGCTGACCGCAGGGGCGGACGGATGGACGTACCTCGATGAGGAGAAGGTGTGGGTCGTGAACGGCTGGGCAGCTGCATCGCGCGTTGCAGGAAACAAGAACCGGATGATCAGTCTGCAGCGCAGTTCCGCACACTACTTCCAGCGGCCGGATGCACCGCATGTTCATCTGGACAGCTCCGCAGTGTCAATGGCCGGCTATGCGGGAAGAATTATGCTGAACAAACAGCGGGGTGCAACGATTCTGAATCTGGCCGCGGGTGTCGTGGATCCGGGATTTGAGACAAATGATCTCGGCTATCTCCCGTACAGCGACATTATCAATCTTCATGCGATGGCCGGCTACCGATGGACGGAGCCGACCGCCTATTACCAGAATGCAAGTTTATACACCGGAGTATTCCATACCTCTGACTGCGGAGGAAATACAACAGGGCGCGGCGTATTTCTCGGCGGTGATCTTTTTGCGACATCGGGATATGGCGGCGGATTTGAAGCCTCGTACTCTCCTGCAACGATGGACGTACGGCGGACACGCGGCGGTCCCATCATGATCCGCCCGGCAGGTGTGCTGGGCAATGCGTACTTCTACACAGACAATCGTGCGTGGTGGGCGGCGAACACCTCGTACTATGGGGAAAAAGGTGATGCAGGTGTAGTGAACAATGTCTCCGTAAATCTTGAACTCAAAGTGACGCCGACGCTGACCTTTTCAGTGGGGCCATCCTACACAACGAATAGCAGCGAAGTCCAGTATGTGAGATCGGCAGCCGATGCTGCCGCCGCTGGAACGTACGGGAGGCGGTACGTCTTTGCGCACATGGATCAGAAAGAAGTAGCGGCAAATATCCGGGTCAACTGGTTCCTGAGTCCGTGGCTCAGCATTCAGATGTACGTCCAACCGTATATTGCATCCGGCATCTACAGCGGTTTCAAAGAACTGATGCGGCCGGGTTCATTTGATTTTCTAAAGTACGGCAACAGTGGCTCCACATTTTCGACTGCCGTCGCTGCCGACGGTTCTGTATCATACACCATGGATGCCGACGGTGCGGGGGCGGCGCGTTCGATTGTCATCGATCGTCCGGATTTCAATTACCAATCGCTGCGCGGAAATGCAGTACTCCGTTGGGAGTATATGCCCGGTTCGGCTCTTTTTCTGGTATGGACGCAGAACAGAGCGAACATCGATGCTAACGGAGATTTGGAATTATCACGCTCATTCAATCAACTCACCGACGTGAAGCCGGACAATATTTTTATGCTGAAGTTCTCGTATTGGTGGGGGAAGTAAAAGGAGAAAGGTGAAGGAAGAGAGCAACGGAAACGGAAGTCTCCGGCCGAGGGCAAAAGCAAGTACGAAGGAATCAATTTATTATGTTGCTCTTTTTCTTTCTACCTGCCCGATTGCCAGAAATACCGGATATCGCTCGAAAATATCGTTTGAGTTATTCCCTCGGTATTCATGACGAGGGTGAAGTCAAATGGTTCCCGTGATGGCGACACGCTGTATTTTGATTCAATGAGTTTGATGAGTTGCGGATTGCACACAGCCCGGGCGGCCTGTATGACTCCGCTCTCGGAGAATCCCAGCAGGAGGAGAAGAGCGCTCTCGTCCGGACCGGTACCTTTGGCAACAACGGCAAAATCTTTTTCGTAGTTGCCGGCCGAAAGAGTCGCCGGTGCAAACTCGTGTATCGAATCGTCCGGCTGGGCTTTGACCCGAAAACTTCCGGGAGCAACGGTGTAGTCCAGCTTGAAGAGGTGCAGAAACTTCTGCAGCTCATACAGCGTCTTGAACGATCCCATGAAAACGACATTATTGGTCTTCAAATCGTCAACAATAAATTGTGAAGCAAGCTTAATGGAGAAGCCATTGGGCGATTTCTGCAAGACCGGCAGTATGAAAGAGAGTCCCCACGGAGCGCTTGGGCGAAGGAACGTAAATGGATTTGGGACATATTTTTTCCCCATTGCGGGATCCCGTTCCGCCAATTGCTGATAGTCTCCGGCATTGTTGATCCGATAGTCCCGATAGTAATTGCCGAAAGTGCCGCGTTCATGGAGGAAGAAAAAATCTCCAAGAACGATCATCGTCGGTTTTCCATGCGGCTTCAAAAAAGTATTCCAGACCGGATTCGGTATGTCGGACGGCGTGCTGGTTGATCGGAACATCCCTCCGCTGAAATACCCGGCGGCAAATGAGAGAAGAACTGCAAAGAGTGCGGCCGCATAGAAAAAGAAAGGTTTTTCTTTCGGGAGGACCCTGCCTGGTTCTACAAATGGCTCAAATATGACTTTGTAGTGTCCTTTTGGAATCACCAGTCTGTGCGTATGGGGGGCGGTGTCTGTAAAGTAATAGTGCTCAAGTTTCTTTCTCAAATTATTGATGTAAACGCGAACGGTCGCATCTTCTTTGAGATTTGTCGTGGTATTCTTTCCGAAGAGAGCCACTGCAATCGTGACTTCTTTCGGAGATCTTCCGACGATTGATTCATTGACAAGGTATTCTAGGACTTCATAGGCACGGGGTGAGTCTTTGAATTCCTGGCTTTCACGGATTTCTGCCAAAATCCGGCGGGATGTGGCTTCGTCTATCAACATGGGTGTAAGTTACCCGTTTAATAACACCAATGCAACCGTTGTTTTCTTGCAAAGTGTTGACGGGCAACGTATCTTGGGGCACAACCGGAGGAGAATGCCGAATCATGAAGATTAGTTTCGTTGTGCCTCTATTCGCAGCCATTTTTTTTTCAGGAATCTCAGTGCAAGCTGCGGAGAGCGATTCCAAATCGATGCGACAGATATATTCCCTGAACAGCAATTGGCAATTTCTGAAGAATGATTGCTCTAAAGTCGAAGATATTCTGGGCGTAACTGCGCAGTGGACCATTGTCCAGCTCCCTCATACATGGAATCTGTGGGATGCGGTTGATGCCGAGCCTGGATACTACCGGGGAGCCGGCTGGTACAAAAGAGACTTTGTAGTGCCGCCAACAGCCCGGAATGCCCGCTGTATCTTGTACTTTGAAGGAATCAACATAACGAGCGATGTCTATATTAATGGTGCACGTGCAGGCGGGCATATCGGCGGCTATGTCGGATTCGAAGTCGATATTACGCAGCTTATTCGCCCTGGAGAAAAGAATATGGTCTGCGTTCGGGCGAGCAATGCTTACAATCCCGACATTATTCCTTCGCAAAAATCTGATTTCCATATTTATGGCGGCATAACGCGGAATGTATGGCTCAAGATCGTCCCGGAGATTTCAATAAGCGCCGTCCAAATCAGGACACCGAAGGTGTCGGCATCGGCTGCAGAAGTTGAGGCAGAAGTTCTTATCAACAACAATGCGGAGAATGGGTATACCTTCGATATTGATGCGACGATAATCGACCGCAATGGCAAGGAGTGCGCCCGTCAAAAACTCAAACAGAAAATTTCCAAGGGCACTTCGTCCGTCAAGTTCCAGATGCCGGCTGTGAAAAAACCATTCCTCTGGTCACCGGACGATCCGGCATTGTACGAGTACCGGGTGCGCCTGTCACAAAGTGGAACCACAATTGACGAAAGTTCAGACAGGTTCGGCTGCCGCTGGTTTGAATTTAGAGACCATGGTCCGTTCTTTCTGAATGGCAAGCGTCTCCTTCTGCGTGGCACTCATCGTCATGAAGACTATGCGGGCTTCGCCAATGCAATGCCGGACAGTCTGCAGCGCAAAGACATGAAAATGATAAAAGAAATGGGAGCAAATTTTGTCCGCCTCGCCCACTACCCGCAGGCGCCCGAAGTGTATCGTGCGTGCGACGAACTTGGCATCCTACTATGGGACGAATTGCCGTGGTGTCGCGGAGGCATGGGCGGCGAAGAGTGGAAGGCGAATACCCGCCGACTCTTGACAGAGCAAATCGTGCAAAACTTTAATCATCCTTCGATCATTATTCATTCGCTTGGCAATGAGTTTTCGTGGCTGCCGGATTTCCCGGATGGGGATAATCTTGACTCATTGCGTGCAATGCTGTCGGAACTCAATGGGATATCGCACAGATTAGACCCTTCCCGCCTGACGGCGACGAGAAAATTTACCGAAGGCGCAGATTTGGTGGACGTCGTGTCTCCCTCAATCTGGCCCGGATGGTACAGTGGCAATTACAAAGGATTCGAAAAAGCTATCACGGATGCACGGGATAAATATCCGAAGCTGTTGCATGTTGAGTACGGCGGCGATAGTCACGTAGGGCGGCATTCTGAAAATCCCGTGTCGGGCGATGCGATGACCGTGCCGGATGGATTCGAGGAAAACATTAAGCCCCAAAAGGTGAAAAATGTCTCCCTGAACAGCGATTGGAGTGAAAACTACATTGTCGATCTTTTCGACTGGAGTCTGCATATTTCTGAACGACTAGAATGGCTGACGGGCAACGCGCAGTGGGCATTCAAAGACTTTCCGACACCGCTCCGCCCGGAAAATCC
>JAPLFO010000166.1:0-386 GCA_026390635.1 Ignavibacteriales bacterium | reverse complement strand
AATCCTATTCCCTATATCAATCAAAAAGGACTGGTCGATCGGGCCGGGAATCCGAAAGACGCCTACTATGTGTTTAAGAGCTATTGGACTCTATCACCGCTATTTTGCTACATAGAGTCGCATACGTGGACCGAACGAAGCGGCCCCAAAGGACTGAAGCGAGATGTCAACATCTTCAGCAATTGTCCAGAGGCGGAATTGTTTGTGAACGGAATCGGACTGGGACGGAAGATGAGGGATGTAAAAGTCTTTCCGGCGTGCGGACTGAGCTGGTCTGTCGAATTCAAGGAAGGAAGGAATATCCTCTCAGTTGTCGGATACAATGACGAAAAAAAATCCGCCGTCGATTCCATGGTCGTTAACTACTTCTACAAGAAGAATGATGT
>JAPLFO010000044.1:1558-11466 GCA_026390635.1 Ignavibacteriales bacterium | reverse complement strand
GGTATAGATCAATCTGAGCCGCAGTTGATCAAGATTCTCATGAGAGACATCGAGAATCTCCAGCGCGCGTTCAAATTGCTGCGCAGAGCAGTGGATTTGAGCAAGGTCGAGCAAGAAATTGCCTTCTTCCGGGAAATCGCGAATGGCTTCAATCAGGGTATCTACCGCTTTGTCGATATCCCCCATCAGAGAGCTTGTCCGATAGTGTTCCCGGATATTGAGCGTTAAAATTTTCTTGCCGTATTTCTCGCGCATTTCATGGGAATTCCATTTTTGGGTGTAGAGACGGCGCTCGCCTCGCGAAGACATGAGACGGTTTCCAACGGAATCTCCATCCCCGTTGTTCTGAATGAAAACATCTCCGGCAATTACATTTTCGTATCCGGCAAGTTCCGCCCGAAAACAAAAATCATCATTCACGTATGCACCGGTTCCGAGTGATTCATCGAACAGACCAATGTCTTCGACCAACGATCTTCTGAAGAGCATGCAAAATCCATCGAGTCGCTGGAGAGAAATTTTCCGATTGCGGTTTGCGGCAGCGTACGCTGCCGCAAATGCGCCGTTTGTGCTGTCGCTATGGACAGCAGTCTCAAGGTTCTGCGGCCCGTTGACGTTGTTTGATCGGGGTCCCACAATACCGATATTCGGAGCACTACTCAGACACCGGAGCATACGGGCAAGCCAGTTTTCCGTGACGGAAAACTTGGGATCTAAGAGCAGAATAAACTCGCCGCGAGCTTGATGAATACCCCGGTTGTATTCGTTCGCCGAACGAGGGTCATTCGTTGTTGTGATCGATCTGTAATTTCTTTTTTCGTGAACATTTTTTTGGGCCCATGCCACGATCTTCTCTGATGAACCTTGCACGAGTAAAAGTTGATCAGGCGTATGTGCCGCAATGTTACGAAGGCATAGATCGGTGGCGTCCAGATCTTCCGTCACCGGAATGATAATGGAGACAAGGTCACGTATCTGTTCTTTTGGTTGGGGTGCAGTATCATCGAATCTGCGTATAGGTGTGAGGTACAAGGCATGCAGCCGCTGGATAGCTTTTGCAGTTGCCTTTTCCCAGGAAAAATTGAGCTCAATTTGGCTGCGTGCGGCACTTCCCTTGGCCTTCGCTTCCTCGGGGAACTCCATAACATGCTTCAGTATTTTTTGCAGAGAGTTAGAGTCCGGTTCTGCCAACCACGGAAAATTGACCGTCTCCAATTCACCGACTTTCTTCTCGTCGAATCGCACCTTTTGTGATGGGAGAAGATAGGCATTGGCGGTTGAGCAGAAGTCCAACGCAGCTCCATACCCCGTTATGATGACAGGAAGTCCGCTTGCCATTGCCTCCGCAATGGGAAGCCCGAAACCTTCGCCCCTGTAGGGATGGACCAGACAATCGCAGGCGGCGTAAAGACCTGCCATTTCCATCTCACTCAGACTCTGTTCGATATACTCGATCTCAGGAGCGCCAGGCCGTGACTGAAGATCTTCGATTACCTCCCGGGCGGTCTGTCCTTTGTAAAAACTATTCCCGCCCATATCCTTAATGACAAGGCAGACCTCGTCGCTTGATGTAAAAGCTTTCGAATACGCATCCAGCAGAATGTCAATCCCTTTGCGATAGATCGTACCGCCCACGAAAAGAAATTTGAAGAGTTTTTTTGTTTTGAGCTTTGTCGGTTCAGCCGACGGATTGAACAGCGCGGTGTTGACACCGCAAGGAATTACAAAAACCCTATCAGCGGGTAAGCCGCTTTCGATGTAGCATTCTCGGACGAAGGAACTAATGGCCCAAACCTCGTCAACCATTGTTCTCATCGTTCCAATCCACATCTTCGGCAAGCTGCCAAACTCCCACGGTTGCATGATTACCCAATGCCCTTCCTTTGGCGGATCAAGGTTGGGTGGCCATTGATGGCGGACATGAACATCTACGTCGCCCGGAACGGCTCGACTGGTCCGCTGCATGATTTTCTCAAATCGTGGATCTGCCTTTGGATCAATATCATCTTTTTCGTAGGGAATGATGCTCACGTCGTAACCTGCGTCAATCAGACCGAGGCAAAGTTCTCTGTTAATCAGCGCCAGAGAATGGCGGACGAGCTGCGATCCTTCCCAAACGATGTGCTGGCGATTCACTCTGATAACGCTTTTTTCGGACGGCACCAGCCGCGGTTCATTGGGCACGATGAAGCGTCCGTCAGCACCGAAACTCCCGTTCCACCGTTTGAGGAAGATGGCGAGATTATTGGTCACGTTGTCAAAACGTCCGGCACTTTGTCCCTCGTGGTGATAGAGAACGGTCTCCGGTTGATAACACACCCGATATCCCGCCTGACGTACCCTCAGACAAAGATCGACATCTTCAACGCCGTTCTGATATGTTTCGTCAAAGCCGTGAAGAGAAATAAATAGCTCACGCGGAATCAGGAAACAGGCACCTGTAACCATATCCATTTCTTTGAAGACACCTGTTTCAGGCAAATCTGCTTTTTCATGACGATATGGATGATCGAGCATACCATCTATCAGGGAAATGCCGGCATGTTGGATCCGACCGTCAGGATAGAGAAGTTTGCATCCGACGATGCCACAATCGGGTTGTTGAATCGTCTTCAACAGTGGTTCGAGCCAGCCCGCAGTTACCACCGTGTCGTTGTTGAGAAAAAGAAGAGTGGGCGCTCTCGCGATCTTCGCACCCTGATTGCAGGCCCGGGCAAATCCGAAGTTTGTTTCATTGCGAATGAATTTTGCGTTTGATGGCAACGATGTTAGTAACGAGGAAGTATCATCCGTGGAGGCGTTATCAACGAGAATGATTTCGAAGACATCCGCAGCAGTGTGTGCCCGAATCGATGCGAGACAAGCGCGTGTCAATTCATGTGCATTAAAAACGGGTATGATGATGGAAACCGTGGGGAGCGGGTCGGGATTGACCACCTTCCGGATTGGGTCCATTTTCATGACAGGAACATGGCCTTCCTCAATCGGCTCCGTCTGAAATAGCTTGTCAACATCCACACGAATGTGTTCAGAGAAACCTCCCTTCTCGCTCATCCGGTCTTTTCCTGTGGCATTTCCTTTGATTCCGACGAAAATGAACTGAAGGCCCCCGTCGAGTAATGCTCGGTTCGGTGAGTAGTAGTACAACATGAAGGAATCGTTGAACCCCGAGCGTTTGCAGATATCGATAATATCCCATCCGAAATCATAGAACAGCAAATTCTCCTTGTTGGTCAGCGAGCTGCCACGATAGATCGGTTCATGCATGTATTCGATCTGTCCGTTGTGCAGCCGGGCACGTCTAACTGTTCGCGCGACCGACAGATCGAATGGAATTGAATAGAGGAGAGTGCCACCTGGCTTCAACACCCGTTGTGCTTCTGTGAACGCCCGTTCAACATCCGAAACAAATTCGAACACTTCATTGGATACGAGCAAGTCGATTGAGCCATCTGAAATATCCAGATGCAAGGTCTTCTCATAGCTCATTCCCTTGTCCGCATTTTCCTGCCTGAACCTATTTTCCAAAGAGTCATGAGCATCCACGTGGCATATCTTTTTTCGGAGCTCATCAGACAACTGATCTCCCTGCTCGTAAGCGTACACTTCCAATGAGGGAAGATGCAGGCCAAGTACACTTGCGGCATAGAATATGCCCCGTTGCCTGCTGTTCAGTGTGCACTCACAACAAACAATGTCTTCGCCCAACAACGGCACGCTGCCATACCGACCGGCATCGAATGAAATATCCCTGTGGCTCGGCATCGCTTCGCCGACATTCTTCTCTCTTTGCATGTGGGTGATCTTACCGCAACAATCGCAATATCCATCATAGGTCAAGCGCCCTGATGGAGCAGCGTGATTCAAAAGTATTTTCTCAACCAGCAAGCGCTCCTCATAGTCATAGCGAATGCGACTGAAATATTCATTGCATTCCTCCGATGACCGGAAGAATGCATGGTCGTCTTGCGCCTGGTCGCTCAGATAGTTGGCAACGAATGTGATGTCCGCCGGAATTGATGCGTTGGCCTGGCGGGTCTGGGCCGCATAGTGAAAGGCTCTGACGACACCGTTTGAAACGTAAAAATCATCAACTTTGAGGGCATCGCGCAGGGAAACGCTGATGATCTCCGGGTGCTCAGACATCAGGCGAAAGAAATGAGTTGCCGTCTCTCTGTGCGCATCATGGACAAGCAGTGCATCACCAAACCAATGGATAGCGTCCTTGAAATATTCAATGATCCCCAGATGAATTGTTCGGATGATCGGCCACGTGGCATCCGTGTATGCGTTTTTTCCATAGAGAGGCTGACCGTCGTCATCGAACCGGGTGAGTTGACCGTCTGCGGCGGTCAGCACCGACTCAAGCGTGAGCGAGTAATCGTAAATACAATTGCCTGGCTCGTCAACGAAACTTCCAAAGCACGCATGCATTTTGTCGGCAAGGGGATTGGCGCGGGCCTTCTGATTTGTCACAAAATAGAAACCCTGCAGGTCCGTTGCAGTCAATTTCTGCAAGTATTTATGAATCGTACCAGCGAATCCGATATCAACAACCGCCGTCTTTTCCTTCTTCGAGATTCCAATGCGTTTCAGGTACGCAGCATATGCCTTCTTCTCTTTTTTGGCCTGGCGGAGAATAATGCTCTTGAATTTCAAAACATCGTTGTAAACCGCGTCGATCTCCTGAGGAAGCATAATGTCGTCGTCGTAGAGCCTCTTGTGAGAGAGCGAGACACTGTGGTCCGCAGCGGAAAGATCGATGCCGAAGCGGCTTTCCAGAAGATTCGCCAAACAACCGGTGTACACCGCTTCCAGAATACCGCGTATGTCTGCATCCCGTTCGATCATGGGAACACTATTCGCGCGACGAGAGCATAGGAGGTACGATGACCGCGTGTCCTTGTCGCCGAACCGATCGGTGAACATTCCAAACAGCTGCTGCAGAAGATAGCCTTCTCTCGCTAGAAACAAGAGGTGGTGGATCCCCAACTCCTGAGATCGCTTAAAGAGCCATGTCGTGAAATAGAGTAGCACCGGACCGAAAATGCAATATCCCAAATCCTTAGGGTCGCTGATATGGATCTGTCCACGGCTTTCATGCAGTGCGAATGGCGAGGAGAAAAGCCGCGCCATAACGGGCCCTGCATACATTGAATCAGCCAGCGTTTTCTGATGCATCAATTGCGATGCAGGTTGGGCAAGCTCGAAAAGCCGTCTCGGCGACATGACATGGTAATGGGGGACCCCATGATCCACTGCCATCTGGATGTCGGAGTGTTCATTGTCGCCAACGTGGACCTGTGCGATCTGCTGCAGAAAAGATTTCCACACTTCTCCAGTGTCTTTCCGTCTTCCCGTTTCAGACGAGACCATGATCTTCATGCCCGAAGCATCGATACCGTGCTTCGCCAAAATCCTTTGAATAGTATTGGAGCCTGCGTACATGTCGGATAGGAACACGATTTGTTTTCCATCGCGCTTCAGCCGCCTGACCAGGTCAGTCATCCCCTTTCGCGGCAGAGATATGTGGATCTCATTTTCGACTTCGATCCGATGAATGGAGTCGACCGTAGCGGACGGCAACCCGGCAATCTCGCGAAAACATTCATAGATCGCCTGTAAGGATGCGTCTGTGCCTGGCTTCAGTTTCTGGCGCACAATGGCCTCTGCCTTTTTCCGCAACGCCAGGAAATCGATCTTGATTTTCAGTTCCTGTTCGATGCGGTGCTGCGCCAAGAGGAACGCATGATCGGGAGTCAGAAGGGGCCTTGACACGATTGTGTCAAATATGTCGAGAGAGACAGTCTGGAACGGCTGGAGCGAGCCCGAGAGATGATCAAGGGAACGGCCCCAATACTGCCAGAGATTTTTTTTTCCTTCTCCGATTGTAAAATTGCCCTCTGTGATATCCAGCTCGGCAAACGTCAACTGCTTCATATACCCCGAAATACAGAAGGAGCGCTCGATCGCATGGCACAATGTGCCGTCGTTCGAAATCGGTTCGGGGGGAAAGTCCTCGAATGTCAATTTAAGATCGAAGAGCGGCTTCAACGCCTCTGACCGCGCCCACATCATCGACCCCACCGGGAAATCGACATAGGCATGGATATCAACACCTACCTTAAGCCGGCTGAAAAGTTCGTATGCAGATTGGTTATTGGACAACCACGAGTGACACCAATAGGGCATCTCTTCTGCTGTGGTCGGATAGATCAGTCCGACCTGAGGCGCCGCAACAAAGAGGCCGAATATTCGCCTCACGTGTTCTTCGTCTTTGAATAGTGACTCAAACAGATACTCACACCAGTTCTTGCGTTCAGTGCCGGAATAGAGGCTTTTCTTGCTATGAACATGACAGAGATAATCATACTGTTGATACCAGGATCCCATTGCGATTAGAAAAGCACCAATGTCCCTTCCCCGGTTCGGCAAGTCAATGACATGCAGACTCATCAGTCGGGGACCACAGAGTTGTCGTGCCTTCTGCTCTACAAATGGCACTTGCCCGCCATCAACGACAGTAATGAAGAGATCGTACATGAAGGGCATTTTTGCAAAATGGGGCAGCAGCTCATCCGCCATGTCGATATAGTATAGGTGCAGATGCACCGCAATCTTGCCTGGTTGCGCTTGCTGGAGAGGCAGGATACTCAGGGATCGCAGACTGGGAAGGGGAACGCTCTTCTGCCCCTGTCCCGGGACGAATGGTTTCTCGAACAGCATCTGAAATTTGGTGATCGCATCCTGCTGCTGCTCGCCTGGAACCTCAGACAACTCAATATGACCGTTGGGGTCGGACGCATCGTCTCTGCCTGCCCCGAAAGATTCCTGCATACGACTCAACTCTCGCATGCAATCGGTGATCGCCTGTGTTTCCTGTTTTGGATGCTTCTCCTGGTAGTTCTGAAGCAGACCCATGGCAATATCGAACCTCCCGAGGAAAGCCTGCGCGTAGGCAAGTGTTACAAGATTCTCGGCATCTTCAGGATATTCGTTCAGAAGATCAGAATAGATATGAATCGCGTCATCAATTCTTTTCTGACCTGTGAAATACAAATAGGCGAGATTTTTGCGAAAAGTGGGGTTTTTGGAATTCAGCTGAACAGCCTTCTCGTAGTGGGTGAGCGCTTGTTCTTGTTGACCGACTCGTTCGTACAGGACGCCGAGGTCATTATGCACAACCGCATAGTCCGGGTTTGAAGCCAATAGACTTTTAAGATCTGTGATCGCTCCTTGATAATCCCCTTCTTGAAATTTCCTCTGAGAAGATTCATAAATCTTCTGCTCTAATTCACTCATGATCTGCAGTGCGTCCGGATCACCCGTATCAATGCTAAGTACTTTCTCAGAAAATGTTCCGGACTTTTCACGATGCCCCTGTTTGAGGTATGCAAGGCTTAATGCTTTGAGCACATCGATATCATCCGGAAATCGATCCAGTATAGTACTGTACAACGTTATTGCATCTTCGGTGCGCCCAAAGACCACAAAAATGAGATCAGCAAGGTTCTTGCTGAAGGTCAGATTCTGTGGATCAAGTGCGGCAGCATGTTGATAATGATATTGTGCCTTCTCAGGTTCGCCCTTGTTGAGATAAAGGACTCCAAGATCATTGTGAGCGACAGCATATTTCGAATAATGTTCAAGGAGACTCTCCAATGCAGATATTGCCTCATCGGTTTTGCCGGCATTTGCGAGGGCAAGAGCGTCCGAGTGCACCTCTTCCGGACTCGCATGCACTGCCGTTGCTTTCTTCAAGTCTTTGAAGGAAGATACAATCTGACTGAGTTGAATAGTCTCCTTGATCTCATCATGAGATGCCTGGAGGCGACGCATTTCGCGGAGACAATCGGTAATCGCTTGTGGACCAAAGGCCGCATAATACAATTTCAATTTGAGTGCACGTGCATCCTTCAATTGATCGGCAGGCAAGGGTGAAAAACCGATGTGCGATGGCGACGTCCCCTCGAAGAAGTAGACATGTTCACCGAACGAAGTGCCGTTCACGACCATGCACTTCATAAGGTCAAGAGGAATGCTTTTCTTTCGCTCCAGCACGATGCCGTGTATCTTAACGACGGCAAAAGAAACATGCATGTCAATCCGCAATGCATGGAGACCGGAGTGTTTCGACAAATCATACGTCAGTTCAAGAATGCCTGGTTGGAGACTGTCCGAAGCACTGGGCGGAGTTTTCTCCTGACTACTGGAGCCATCAGCAAAAAAACAACGCAACGCAACAAGCTCTTCTTTGTGCGCTGATGAGCTCCATGAACATATTTCTTCTTCGAGACTGGCCTTCGCATCGAAAGAGGTGTTCTGAACATGGGGTAATTGTTCGTACAGCGACAAAAGTTGTTCATTGTGTTCATACATCGGCAAGGGCGCCTCGGAACCTTGATACAGCCGGTCCAATAAGGTTTCGTCTTCAATGATTTCAAGCATCCGCGCGCATAAATCGTCTGCGTCTCCTGCCTTGAATAGTAATCCATTTTTCCCATGCCGGACAAAATCAGGAATACCCCCGACGTTGGAGCCGATAACAGGCACGCCTGACGCCAGGGCTTCCATGACTGTTTGCGGCGCATTATCTTCCCATATGGGAGGAATAATGATGATATCGACACTATCGGCAATGGTGAGAATTTGATCCTGCGAATATCCACCCATGAGGCGTACATGCTGCTTCAAAATCTCGCTTCGCTCTATCATTGAGTTCAGCCTGTTTTCGTACGCACCGGGCGGGCAATGTCCGTGGATCCGAACTTCGAAATTGTGTGTCAGTTTCCCAAGTTTGTTGACGGCATCAAGAATGATATGCGCGCCTTTTCGGCAAATCACAGATCCCAGGAAACCAAATCGTACCGGCTGTTCTTGTTTCTTCCGGCGGGTGCGATTCTGAACTCGCAACCAATTCTCTTCCGCCACTTTCGATCCGATATGCTGAACAATAATTTTGCTTTCAGCTACTCCAAACCCCTGCAGGATAGCCTTTACCTTTTCAGATACTGCCGAAACAGCATCGATCGAATGCGACAATATTCTCCTGGCAACAGCAGTGCGCATCATGTAATCAACACTGAGCGTATCGTTCTTGACACAGGCACCACAACGGGCCCCATCGCCCGGGCCGGGACAGATCGTTTCATTCGCAGCAAACAGATCATCGCGCGTACACAGCATCCAATAGTTGTGAACTGATAAGAGCGTGGCGCATCCAAATTCCTTCGCAATCGCCGGAAGCGACATTGACAGTCCGATCAGATTGTGGAAATGGACGAGGGCGGGCTTGACTTCCTCAAGAGTCCGGGAAAACAGTTTTTCTATATCTCGATTCTGTACTTCACGTCTGGGATTGCTCCAGTCATAATAGTGGGCGGATCTGTTTTCCACAATATGATACGAGACGTTCTCGTATTTTTTCTTTGCCAGCGTTGGCGCTGGTCCGTTCCCCTGCTCATTGCTTGCAACAAAGCAGGCGACGGATAATCCTTTCGCCTGCTGCGCCAAACAGAGATTTTGCAGGTAATAAATCGGTCCACATCCCAGATTGGGGGGATGACCCCAACCCACATGAAGGATGCTTTTCGTTGCCGGTAGTGGATGAAACAATTCATCAACGCGAGTGCATGCAATTGTCAATCCATACGGCTCTCGGGAAGTATCTGCTTCTGCGACAAAGAGAGCATCTAAACGTCGATCGGTAATTTCTTGTATTCCTTTGTTATAGAAAGCATCAAGCTCTTCATGCACTCTGCTATTGAATTCGTACTTATCAGTATGAAACTTATCAACGATTAGCGTTTCGATATCGTGAAGGGTGTACCCATCCCGGACATGTCCTATTCGCTTGATCCATTCCGGATTAAAGAGGAGCGAATAATTCGGAAGCGGCAAATTGAAGA
>JAPLFO010000044.1:0-1504 GCA_026390635.1 Ignavibacteriales bacterium | reverse complement strand
CCCTGGTTTCAGAACGCGATAGCACTCTTCAATGACCTTATGATCTTCTACTACATGCTCCAATACGTCGGCAAGAAGTACTTGCTCGAACGACCCATCTGAAAATGGAAGCGACGTGCCATCACCGAAAAGGAACTTACAATTGGCTATTTTGTGACGGTTTGCCCGTTCTTCCGCCTGGCGCACGCAATTCGGATCGATATCAACACCGACCACTACGTTGCTCGTTTGTTTGGCAATTTCCAGGGTCATGGTTCCAATATTGCATCCAACGTCCAAGGTTTCCAGATTGCAGTCAATGTACTTGGAGATTGAATGCCATCGTAGATAGCTATGAAGGTCCTGTATGTCTCTGCTGAGAATGTTCTTTGTCATGTAAAGAGCTCATAACTTCATTATGGATTTTAAGAAACTACTTCCCATCATTTTTTATTTCTTTGTCAAACAGATCGAGTGCTTGACCGACACATTCATCCATATTATAGTAGGTATAGGCGCCAAGCCTGCCGCAAAAGAATATATTTGGAGTGCGATCCGCCAACTCTTTGTATTTCAGAAATAATGCTTTGTTCGCTATCGACGGTACAGGGTAGTACGGTTCATTGTCATTCCAGCATGGAAAATCCCGACTGATTGTCGTTTTGTCATGGTGCTGGCCATTCAACCATTTGTATTCCACACAGCGGGTGAATTCATGTTCGTTGGGATAGTTCACCACAGCCATATGTTGATAGTATTTTTGAGAAAGCTTTTCAAAGCGAAATTCGATGCTTCGGTACGGGAGTTTCCCATAAACGCAGTCAAAGTATTCATCAATGGGGCCGGTGAAAATCAACTTCCGGTATTTCACCGAATTCCGGACTGCTTTGAAATCGGTGTTGAGCGCAAGATGAATATTTTTGTGACGTAACATTTGATCAAATAGTGTGGTGTATCCCCCTTTGGGAATGCCTTGCCACGGATCAGTAAAATACCGCCTATCATCATTCATCCTGATGGGAAGGCGCATCGTTACTGAAGCGTCCAGATCTTTCGGATCCATTCCCCATTGCTTCCTCGTGTAGTTCCGATAAAAAGCGTCGTAGAGTTCCACCCCGATTTTGCTGAGTACAGCTTCCTCTGCATTGGCAGGTTGAGGGATCTGAACGCGAATACTGTTTAGAAACGACGGCAATTCCTCGGACTTCATATTTTTGCCGAAAAAGGAATTGATTGTATTCAGGTTCAGCGGAAGCGCGTAGTAGGCACCCTGCCAAAATGCATCGACATAATGAACGTAGCTACTAAACTCTGCAAAACGGGTGATGTACCGCCATTGACAGGGCTTGCAGTAAAGGTAACACCGGCACCGGCACAAATCGCACCCGGCGTACTTGCACTGATGCTTACACTGGCTGGCAAAATCGGGTTGACAGTCACTGTCATCGCATTTGAAGTTGCCGGGGAACCTGTTATACAACTTGCACTGGAAGTCATCACACAAGCGATCACATCCCCATTAGTC
>JAPLFO010000138.1 GCA_026390635.1 Ignavibacteriales bacterium | reverse complement strand
GGCAGGCTGGCCGGGTCCCCCCCTTCCCGGCCAGCTTTTTTTCCAAAAAAGAGGCAGAGCCTGGGCTCTGCCTCTTTTTTAGGCTGCCGGAGCGGTTAAGGCCGCCTTTATAAGTCTCCAGTACAAACCTGCTCTTATTCCCCTTCACGCCCGGCAGGTCCAGAGTTTTCATGAATAATTCCGCCTTCGTATCCTCATCGGGATCTTCTCCGGTGACAGAAGATGTTCGTCCATTCAGCACGGCCTTCATCATGTCGCGAGTGACCAGATCGCGATCGTTGTGACTCGAAAAGTGCACATGGTCTTTGTCCGATTCGGCGATGAGCCGGGCGATCGGTTCGGTGATCGCAATAGTGGTCTTCAGCTTCCCATGCTCGGTGATCTTGATCCAGAGGGCCTTCTCCGGATGGGTGGATCCTGCGAGGACCACAACGGCAGCAACGCCGAGTGAGACGAGAATAATGTCAATTCGTGTGCGTGATTTCATGGAAACCTCCTTCGTTGTTGAAGAAAGAACGCCAAATAGAACGCAATGATAATTTTACGCATCACTACAGGAGAAGTTGCGAAGAGGGAAAAGAGACATTCGTATCTTCATAGTCATCCGGCCTCGACGGCATTCGATCTGTGCCGTCGTCGTTGTGCCTGGCACCAATCAGTAAATCCGCTTAAAATTCATCCCTTTGAAACGCAAAAAGATTGCGGTTGAGACACCGGTTGTTGGGGAATCGGCAAAAGTAATCTGCTCGGGTATTGTGATAAGATAAAATACTCTTTACCTTTGTCAGGACTGCATAATCCGTAAAATGTGCCTGTGCTTTTCATGTACCAGGGGCGTAGCGGGACAATTATCCAACTACTTGTTGAGAGGGTCATATGGATTTTCTTGGCGTCATTGATTGGGTTGTTGTTGGTCTCTATTTCTTGATCATTGCAGGGATCTCGGCCTGGTCAATGAAAAAGAAAAAGGACTCCACGCAGGAATATTTTCTCGCGGACCGCAACATCGGATGGTTCGTCATCGGGACGTCGATTCTTGCTTCCAATATCGGCTCGGAACATGTGGTGGGGCTTGCCGGGACCGCCGCACGGTCTGGTCTTGTCCTGGGGCACTATGAACTTCACTCATGGATTTGTCTGATGTTGGGATGGGTATTTGTTCCGTTCTATTTGCGCAGCCATGTGTTTACAATGCCGGAGTTTCTGGAACGACGCTATAATGGGACAGCGCGCTGGTTCCTGTCCGTTGTCTCGCTCGTAAGCTACGTGCTGACAAAAGTCTCGGTGACAGTCTATGCGGGCGCCATTGTTGTGACATCGTTTTTAGGGATTGATTTCTGGACAGGGGCATTTCTACTGGTCGTCATGACGGGTATCTATACCGTGCTCGGAGGAATGCGCGCCGTCGTGTACACCGAGGCAATGCAGGCGATAGTTCTTCTCCTTGGATCGATCATTTTGACCTTTGCCGGTCTGGCCGAACTGGGGGGATGGAATGCGCTTATCCGGCTGACGCCCAAAGAAAACTTGAATCTTTTTCTTCCGCTGAGTAATCCGGATTTTCCGTGGGCAGGAATTCTCTTTGCATCGCCTATCGTCGGATTGTGGTACTGGTGCACGGATCAGTATATCGTGCAGCGATGCCTTGCTGCGCGCGATGAAAGACAGGCGCGGCGCGGAACCATCTTTGCCGCCTATCTTAAACTCTTTCCGTTTTTCATCTTTATGATCCCGGGCATTATTGCCGCCGCATTGGTGTCAACAGGAAAGATGCAGATGAGCCAGCCCGATCAGGCGTTTCCCACCCTGGTGAAAACTCTCCTGCCGATCGGTCTGCGCGGCCTGGTTGCGGGTGGACTTCTGGCTGCCCTCATGAGTTCACTGGCTGCCGTCTTCAACTCGTGCTCCACGCTGTTCACCATCGATATTTACAGGAAATTGAAACCGGCTTCCTCGGAGAAGCATTTGGTATTTGTCGGCAGGGTTGCGACGACCGTTGTTGTTGTCTGCGGAGTCCTTTGGATTCCTGTCATGAAAGGAATTTCCGGAACGCTCTATCAATATCTGCAAAGTGTGCAATCGTATCTGGCGCCCCCCATTGCAGCAGTATTCCTGCTGGGCATATTCAGCAAGAGGATCAATTCTGCGGGTGCACTCACTGCGCTTATCGGCGGATTCGCCGTCGGTATGTTCAGGATATTCCTTGAATTGAACAAAGCGTCGTTGAGCGGATTCTTCTACGCATTTGCCACTCTGAACTTCCTTTACTTCTGTATTCTTCTTTTCTTGTTCTGTATTGGCCTGCTGATTGTCGTGAGCCTTCTGACAGCCAAGCCTTCGGAAGATCAGCTTAACGGCTTGACATATGCCACAACGGTAGCCGCGGACAGGGAGAAATCCCGCGCCAGCTGGACAAGGACGGATCTTGTTCTTTCGCTGATTGTGGTTGTCTTCATTGTGGCCGTCTTCATCTATTTCTCACCACTTGGCATTGCAGGATAGTCATGCTGACCATCGGCTATGGTATCAGGGGTTCTTTTGACAAACGTACCTTTCTGGATATCGATACGGGGCGGGTCGCGGCCTCCGGATCGTACCCGGAGAATGAAATGCCAATGATTCCGGCAAATCAGGGTAGGCAGAGCAGAAGCGAAATGAACGATGGCATTCGTAGAAAGTTTTCTGAAAATATCCATCCGGGATTGTAGAAAGACAAGATGCGGTAGTGAGTATTGCGAAAAAGATTGGGAATCACGTCAATCATCATATCGGCATCATATCGGCATCATTTCGTACAACGTCATGTCTAAAACCCCCGAACAAAAACCACTGCAAATCCGCTGTCCAAACTGCAAGCAGATCCGTGAACCGGATCTGAATGAGACAACCGGCAGGTACGTGTGTCCGCTATGCACGGCGCCGCTCGATGCACAAGTGTTTGTGGAGAAGAAGAAACGGGGAATTCGATAATAGAGCGGGTTGCATTCACTAACTTCGGCTTCCGCAGAAAAGTGAGCGATTGAGAGACGTTCGATTTTCAGCGTTGTCACTTCCCACAAGCATTGGCCACTTCTTTTTCCCGCTCGCCGGTACGTTTCATTGGGCGTACTCTCTTCCACAAATCTTATTTCCTTCTCTTCGGCACTCTCACTCGTCAGCCAGTTCGACGAAGCGCATCGTCGTTGAGCGGCACTGCAAAGAGCCGCGTGAAGATGCCGGCTCCGCGTCGCCAGGAATCTGTACTCTTGAAACCCGGTTGGTCGGTTGCCGGTTTGCGCGGTGCACAAAAGGGGAAGTTGGGCTGGTGCCTACCTCCACGATGCAGAACAATCTGCCCGATCTATACGAAGCTCCTCACTCTATAAAGAGAGGATGGACTTATCTTCAGTTGGGGATATTGGGAGACTTGAGAACCAGCCGCGGACGAGTTTAGATGGCTGTAACTGAATTGGTAACTTTACGGCATCGAATCTTCAAAAATAACCATAGCTATGGCGCATCCTGATAAAAAAAATACTTGACAAGCAGACTGAATTATGCTATAATGTAAACGGTTACATTGGCTATGTAAGCGATTACATTATTTTTCCATTCAGGCCTCCTTGAAAAAATCCACCATCAAAGATGTCGCACGCGAAGCAGGTGTATCGGTTGCGACAGTCTCCAGAGTCTTCAACAACTCATCGCTCGTAATAGACGATACGCGCGACAAGGTCCTTGGCATCGCAAATCAACTCCACTTCATTCCCAACCCGATCGCTCGCAGTCTCAGCAGGAACCGCACGGACGCAGTCGGCCTATTGCTGCCGGATTTGCACGGCGAATTCTTTTCTGAAGTGATTCGCGGTGTCGATCAAGTAGTACAGGCGAACAAGAAGCACCTGCTCGTATCAAGTTCACACAACGAGCGGAATGAAATCGAAGCAGCGCTGCGCATGATGCGGGGAAGAGTGGACGGCATCATTATTATGTCGCCTGGCATCGATGCAGAAACACTCCTCCAAAACATTTCGAAAAATCTGCCGGTAGTGTTGCTCAACTGCTTTGTGCAGGATACGAATTTCGACTCGATCAACATCGACAACTATGGCGGCGCCTACCAGAGCGTCCTTCATCTCATCAGTCACAATCATAGGCGCATTGCGATCATCAAGGGAACAGAAAACAACTATGATTCATCGTTGCGTCTGAAGGGATACCGTCAGGCCCTGGTGGATGCCGGAGTTCCAACGGTGCCGGAATTGGAGATAGATGGCGACTTCACAGAAGCGGCTGGTGCCGCTGCGGCGAAGGCAATCAGTAGAATGCAGGACCGACCGACGGCGGTCTTTGCGGCAAACGATGCCATGGCGATTGGTGCAATTGCGGCATTGCGTGAATTGGGTATACGCATACCGGATGACATCGCCATCGCAGGCTTCGACGATATTCCCATTGCGCGTTCCATCATGCCGGGCCTTACCTCTGTTCACACATCCATCAGCGAACTCGGCATGCTCGCCATGAACCGTCTGATGACTGCTATCGATGCCAAAGAAGAGCACCATCGGCAGCAAACAATCATACGCACAACGCTGGTGGTGCGGGAATCGTGCGGTTCGCATGTATTAAGCCCATAATATATCCGGATCCGGTCACAATCAATGATAGCTATATTCAATCTCAAAGATCAACACACTATATCCAATCACCAACAAGGAGGAACAAAGCCATGAAAAGATTGATGACAATTTTTATGGTGCTCTTTGCGGTTTGCATAACAGCAAATACGCAAACCTTTACTGAGAACTTTACGGGACTCACGGTGGGAGCAAATCTGGCGGGACAATCGTCCTGGATGAAAGGAGGCTCCGGACCGGAGTTGAAAGTGGCGAATACAGTGCCGCTAACATACCCCGGTTACAAATCGGGCGGCGGTGAATATGCCGTCATGCCGTTGTATAATGCTACAAGCAGCCGAGTGTACAAAACATTCCCCGTTCCGCAAACAACGTACACAGGGACGACATTTTACTATTCGGTCCTTGTGAATTTAGCCACCGCGAGCGACACGGCAACTTCGTATTTTATGTCCCTCGGCGTTTCGGGAACAAGTACGAGTTACGGTGCAAAATTATTTGCGAAGAAAAATGGAGCGGGCTTCAATATCGGCGGGTCAAAAACATCGAATACTGCGGTCTTCGGTGCAACAGTCTTAAATTTCAACACAACGTATCTTGTTGTCGTGCGGTATACTTTCAATGCAGCCGGTACTGCCGCGCCCGAAAAGTACGATGATGTTGCCTACCTTTGGGTCAATCCTATAGGCCCCACTGAGCCGGCGATAGCCTCCGCCGAGTGCAGTGTTCCGGCTGCCGGCACCGATACCGACATGGACGGTTTTGGAGTATTGACCGATGTTGGCAATTTCATATGGCACAATAGAGCGACGTCAAATCCGTCCGGCTCATTTGACGGCATCCGGGTTGGCCATGGCACGACAAGCGCACAGGCATGGATAGATCTCGATCCCGGACTTACTGCGGTGTACGATAATCCTGCCTCGCTCGCGGTAAAGAATGCAAGTACGGCTATCACACTGGACGGCAAACTGGACGAAGCGGACTGGAACGGAGCACCGTCGCTGCTCTTCGGCAACGGAGCATTCCTGAAGAAACAAGCTGGCGATCAAACGGTCACCGGTGGGCTGGATGTGAAAGCCTCGTTTGATTCCTGGAATGTGACATATCATATACCGAACAAGGACAGCTCCTGGGCACGGGTGAAGTTCCTGCGCAAAGGAATGGATCTGTTCATCGGTGTTCAATCGAATGACAAGTCGATCTGTAAATTTGATTGGGAAGGTGAAGGTCTCTTCCTTCAGATTAAAGACAACACAGGTGCGACGAAGGAATACAAGCTGTATTATCAGAACATCGACAGCACAGCAAATACAATTAAGTATGAAGAAGCGATATTGAACTCCGGAGCTGGTGCGGGATATTTACCGGCCGGTTCAACAGCTAACGACACGACGAATGTTGATAATGGCTATTCGGCGGAGCTGCGTGTTCGAATGGACAAACTTGGCTATACAGCCGGTGTGAGCTCAGTCCAGCTTTCGATGAATATTTTTGATCCGGATGGTATTCAGTACAACTCGAAGCTGCCGTGGCCATATGGCATGAT
>JAPLFO010000169.1 GCA_026390635.1 Ignavibacteriales bacterium | reverse complement strand
ATCCGCTCAACATGGCAAGCAGCGCCGTTGACAGGGGAAATAGTAATAGCCGTAGTCGTGTCAAGCACTGCTCCTTACGTTATGAGGGAAAATACCGGTGACTGCGTTGCGTGTAGAGAAAGAAAATAATTTGCCATGGCGGCTTCCGAGTTTTACACCGAGTAATTCTCCCGCTCCTCCGGCCCTATAGATGTGGTCGAAAACCAGTCATTTGCCACAAAAACTCCAAGACACGAAGAAAAGAGTTGGAAAAACATGATATTCGTGCCTTCGCGTCTTTGTGGCGGGACTTTTCGTCCAGATTTCTATCGCGTATTCAAAGCCGTCTTCAAATCCTGGATAATGTCCTCCGCCTTTTCGAGACCGATCGACAGCCGGATGCCTCCGGGATCGACGCCCCGCTTCAATTGTTCTTCGGGCGGAATTGCTGCATGGGTCATCGACGCAGGATGTTCAATTAATGTACGGATTGTCCCCAGACTGACAGCCAGTGTCATAGTGTAGGAGTGCTTTGCGATGAAATTGACAAGTTTGTCGGCTTTTTTCTTCCTCTCGACCGGTGTCTTTCCTTTCATAATAAAATAGAGAAGACATCCCGGCGCGAACTTTCCATCGAAGTCGATCATCTGCGCCCGCGCAAGAGCCTTTTGGGGAAATGTATCGAGCCCCGGATAGCTCACCATGCTGATGCGGCGGTCCTTTTCGAGAAATTCCGCCACGCGCTGGGCCGATTGAATATATTGCCGGTACCGCACCGCAAGGGACGGAAGGCCGTACACCAGAATCGGCCAGGCACTTTTTGGCGCAAGAACTCCGCCAAAATCTTTTCGATACATCAACAATTGGTCGTAGCTCCACTGCGGACCGATCACGACACCGCCCATATCCGTCCCGAAACCGCACAGGCCCTTGGTCAGTGATTGAACGACGAAGTCGATGCCGAGCGTCAGAGGACGCTGGCAAAACGGCGATGCGAAAGTATTGTCCACAGCAGTGTAAATCCGGTTTAGCTCTTTGCGTTGTTTGTTGTGGCGCTGTGCGATGTCGACGACGTTTGCGATATCGATCAGTTCCATCGTCGGATTGACGGGAGTTTCAAAGTAGAGCAGGCGGGTTTGCGGCGTGATCGCGCGCTCAAGCGCTTTTGCGTCATTGAAATCCACCCAATGCACTTTGATGCGATAACGCGGGTACCAGTTCTTGAAGAGTGAGTATGTGCACCCATAGAGCATCTTGTGCGCAACAATTTCCTGGCCGCTTCCAACCAGCACACCGCAGAGGGCGGAAATGGAAGCCATGCCGGTGGCAAATGTGACGGCGCAGTCTCCTTCTTCTGCCGCTGCAAGATTCTCTTCCAGCATCTCTTTGTTTGGCTCGCCGAGACGATCATAAATGTAGATCGGCGCTTTGGACTTTACATCAATCCCATCGACATGATGGGCAAACTCGATAAACCCTTTCGCGCCGCGTCGTGTGGAATCCATACGATACGTGGATGAAGAAGACAGCGGCGGAATCAAATGATGGCTGTAGTCCCACTTCGGGGTGAAGGACTTTCCGTAGATCAGGTGGGTTTCCGGCGCGTAGGAGGTCTTTTTCTTTTTCTGCTTCATGGCACATCTCCTTATAGGAATGCCCTGGACTGAAGTGATTTTGACGATCAAGATACTATCATTCCGGGTAAGGGTCAAGGCGGCCGGCAACGCTAATCCACACAAGAACAATTGGAGAAATCGGTCGCCGGGCGTGGCTCGACTGCGCTCGCCATCCAAAGCCGAGGCGCGGTCCACGGATTGTGAAGACGGTCATCTCGACCGCAGGCCCCGTTTCGGGGCTTCGCTCGATGACCATGCAGATGCAAAAAAAAGCCGCCGTGACAATATCACGACGGCTGTGCATCCGCTGCCCGTCCGTTTACTTCGATGCCCGCATTCCAAGCTGACGGTCCAGCATCATCAGACTGACCGGGGTATCGCCAACCCGGATGATCTGGTCCACAATATCTGACACGTTCTTTTCTTCTTCCACCTGCTCGGTAACAAACCACTGGAGCATGAACTGACTTGGATAGTCTTTTTCCTTCGCCGCAAGTTCATAGAGCGCGGTGACCAGCGTGGTGACTTGCTGCTCGTGTGCAAGTACTTTTTTAAACAATTCCAGCGGCTCTCCAAAAGCAGTGGGAGGCTGATCGATTGCCTGAAGCACCACCGCAGCACCGCGTTCCTGGACGTAGTGGAACAGTTTCATTGCATGTCCATATTCTTCGCTGCTCTGCACTTTCAGCCATTTTGCCATCCCGGAGTAGTTCTTGGACTCGCAATGAGCGGACATGGCAAGATACAGGTAGGAAGAATATATTTCATGTTTGATTTGCGCATTCAGCGCTTCATGCACGGTCTTGTTCAACATTGGGGAGCTCCTTTATTTGTGGGCGTTTGTTCCTGAGTGCACTTGAATATAGGTTTTTTTTAGGACATTTTCATTTTTCTTAGTATCTTGGACAACCCTGGAGAATAGGTAGCACGGATTTTCAGGCATTCCGGTTGTGCTACGCGTCCCGGACTATTTTTTCATCTCACATCGGTCCCCGGAGATATATATTATGAACCATCTGCGCTCATTGCGCTTCCTATTCCTTCTCCTTGTAACCGCCGGTTCGCTTTCTTCCCAGCCAAAACAATTAGTTATCCTCCATACAAACGACATCCATTCAAGCTTTGTTCCCCATGAAGCGGCCTGGATCAAAGAGAATCCCAAGCCGATGGTCGGCGGTTTCAATGAACTTTCCTATGTCATTGACAGTCTCCGCAAAGTAAAAGGCGATGTCCTGCTGCTGGATGCCGGTGATATCATGACCGGCAATCCTATCACCGACTACGTCTATCAGGATGCCGAAGGCGGTGCCATCATGGAGATGATGAATCGGGTCGGATACGACGCTTGGTGTCCCGGAAATCATGATCTCGATATCTCGATGGATCATTTCGGAAAGCTGTCTGCGATTGCAAAGTTTCCGACACTGTGCGCCAACATGCAGAACGACAAGGGCGCACTTTTCTACAAGAACAAGCCCTCCATCATCATCACAAAGAACGGATTGCGCATCGGCATCATCGGCATCATCTCGCAGGAACTGTACAGCCTGGTAAACCAGAACAATCTCGTCGGTGTGAAAGTCCAATCCCCCACCGAAACGCTTCAGAAATACGCCAACGAACTCCGTCCGCAGGTGGATGTCGTCATCGCCTTGACACATCAGGGTGTGGATGAAGACGCCGACATGGCAAAGCAACTCACGAACGTGGATATCATTGTCGGAGGACATTCTCACACACGATTGAAATCTCCCCGCACCGTTAACGGCATTGTTATTGTGCAGGCCGGTTCAAACTGTGAAAATCTCGGGATTCTTGAAGTCACCGTCGATCATCAGGCGGTAACCAAGTCCAGCGGCCAATTGCTGCAGCTATGGTACACTAGCCGGCGTCCCGCCACGGAGTTGTCGCAATTCATCGATTCGTATAAGAAAAAAATAGACAACGACTATAGTGAAGTCATTGCGACCGCAAACGGGGATTTGAAACGGGGTGAGAACGGCGGAAGCTCGTTGATCAATTTTGTCGCCGATGCCACTCGCGAGACGGCGCTGGCTGATGTGGGCTATATCAACATTCACGGTGTGCGCAAAGACGTGTCTGCCGGGAACATTACCAAACGGGATCTGTTTGAAGTGATGCCGTTCCGAAACGTGCTGGTCACGTTTCAGCTGACAGGGGCGCAGTTGAAAGCAAGTATCGAAAATTGTATCCGCAATAAATCAGGAGTCCAGCTTTCCGGCGTAAAGTGCGTGTGGAAAAAGGAAGGCGACGGAATCGTTTTCACTACTTTCCTTGTCAACGGGAAACCGCTGGACGAGAAAAAGAACTATATTGGCGCCGCCAGCGACTATCTTATGGGAGAGGCGAAACGCTATATCGGCTTTGATGTACCGAATAAGACTTTTTCCAATTCGACAATCTTCTCTGCCATTCTCACAAAGGCACGTGCAATGAAGACTTTCGATTCCAAAGACGAATTCCGTATTGAACAAGCTCGTTAGAAATCGGATCGGAAAGCGTCGCCATCAAGGTTCGACCATAGGATCTCAACAACGTCATCAAAACATGAAAGGAACTGTTATGAGCAACAATCTTCCCATTCTCATCATCATCGGGCGACCTGCTGCCGGCAAATCCGAAGTAATCGATTTCCTAAAAAAGTGCGACCCCAAAGAACGCTTGGAGCGTTTTCACGTGGCGAACTTTGAGGAACTGGATGACTTCGTTTACGTTTGGGAGACGTTCGAAACGGACGATATCCTGACGAAGCACGGCAAACCGCGCAAATGGACAGATGAAAAGTATTGGTTTAACGACCATTTTATCTGGAACCTCTACATCGAGCGCATCAGTCTGGAATACCGGAAGAAACTCGCCCGCGATCCAAACTACCACGACGCGATGACGACGGTTGTGGAATTCGCCCGCGGCGGCGAAGACGGCATCCGCGAGGCACTCTCCTATCTCCATGAAGACATACTCAAACGTGCCGTCCTGATGTATATCCGCGTAACGTTCGAAGAGTCTGTCCGCAAGAATCATCGCCGTGCACGCAAAGGCCAGGAAGATTCCATCCTCTACCATTCCCTTCCGGATGAGAAGATGGAATTCTACTATAAGACAAACGACTGGGACGTCATCGAGGCGGCCGATCCGAACGTCATCGACGTGAAGGGTTTCAAAGTGCCGTATGCGGTGTTCGAAAATATGCCTGAGAAGACACAGGATCCCATTCAGATTGGACAGGAATTGGAACGGGTGACAAAGAAATTGTGGGCAGCCAAAAAATAGGCCTGCACACGAAGAGCATCACGCAGAAACACCTGGAGATCCCGGGTGTTTTTTTATGAGCTTTGAGGATGACTACTCGACATCAGAACAAGCAAACCGCGAAGTCGCGAAGAACGCAAAGATGAATATCTCTCTACAGCCCATTACGTCTGTATCAACGATAATAGCTGCAACCCCCTCAATGTTCATTGATTTTTCCATATCATTGTCCTCTTGCCTTCGCGCCCTTTGCGCCTTTGCGGTTTGTTCTCCCACGGAGTCGCGAAGAACGCAAAGATGAATATCTCTCTACAGCCCATTCACCATGCGTTTGATTCCCTTCTTCATCAACACAACATTCCAATTGAGAAGAAATCCCAGACGTAGCTGTTTTAAGCGCATATACGTCAGAAGTTGTGCCTCATGCAGCGGTAACATCTGTTCGACAGTTTTATTTTCGATCGCCACCATGTCTTCAACAAGTGTATCGATCCTATAGCCGGCGTCAATACTTTCGCCGTCGTAAATGATAGGGACGATTACCTCCGTTTCTACTCTGAGCCCGCGTTTTCGCATTTCATGTGCATGGCATTTTTGATAGGATGATTCCAATAAACCAGGGCCAAGAATTTTGTGCACTTTTACGGCAGTATCAACTATGATAGTTGCAACCCCCTCAATGTTCATTGATTTTCCCATATCATTGTCCTCTTGCCTTCGCGCCCTTTGCGCCTTTGCGGTTTGTTCTCCCGCGATGGCACACCACGGACCATTGTTCTTCTGTCATTTCGTTGCGCTTCTACCGCCTTTGCTCTGCAAGATCATGTGAGACAAGACAACCGCGAAGTCGCGAAGAACGCAAAGTTCGTTTTCAAATTTTATCTGTCAGATCCGTGTCATCAGTGTTCTATTATTCTCTTTCAACGTAGGGGATTATCCGCGCGATCCTTTCGGCGCCAATCCATCCAGAATCGCAGCTTCGTAGCGGGTTCTGTCTTTCGCCCCGCAGGATTCCCGCACGATAAGCGACATGCGCAGCGTCGTCCGGTTTTTCACTTTCTTTCCTTCGATCTGCTTGACCAGTTTTTCCATCGCCGCCGAACCAATCTGCTGCATCGGATGGCGGAGTGTTGTGAGCGGCAGCGGCGCCTGCAGGGATTCTTCAACATTGCCGGAGCCGACAATTGCGCATTCTGCAGGCATTAAAATGTCGTGGTCCAGCATCGCCTGCTCAAACCATCAGGAATCTTCGGCGTACGAATGCACTGCTCCCCGATTTTGTAGCCGGCGGCATACTCCTGCTCCTCCCCCCCGTGCTTGACATGAAATTCGAATTCAGGCGAAGGAATCAGCCTGTGTTTTCGAAGGGCGCGTACGTATCCTTTTTTCTTCAACTCTCCGGTCGGGCTTCCCAATCCGGCACCCATAAATCCGATGGTATGACGTCCTGTCTTGATTAGATGGTCGGCTGCAACATAACCGGCATCCTCGTCATCCACACACACCTGTTTGATGTGCGGATCGGCCGCATACGAAAGCAGCACGTACGGGAATCCTACCTTATGTAATTGCGCGAGCGATTCCGGAATGGTGTAGTCGCGGCGCACGCTGCCGGCAAGAATTCCGGCAACGCCGATGGAGTGAAAGAAATCAATCTGTTCACTCTCCATTCCCTGATCGATGAGCGCCGGTGCGATCAGGAGGCGGTAGCCTTTCTTCACCGCATAGTCTTCTGCCCCCCGGAGGAGCATTCCAATCTGTGAATCCGGCGGATCAATCAGCACAAGTCCGATCACATTTTGTTCGGGAATGGCAAAGGCGGTCTTCTTCCTGGCGACATATGTTCCGCGTCGCGCATGACCGACGATGATACCCTGCACGGCAAGTTCACGCAGGGCCCGCTTGACCGTAATGAGACTGACGTTGTACTTCTGCGCCATCGCTTTTTGCGAAAGCAGCTGTCCCCCCGCGCGAGACTTGGAGGCGAAGATATCTTCTTTAATCTTCACCATCAACTGTTCGTAGAGCGGGGAATCCTTTGTTGAATCGAGAACCGACATTGTGTTTACCTTTCAGCAAATGACTCAAGTGTTGCCGCTGTTTCCCTGTTTTCAGTCCAGATCTTTATGGATCGCGAGCCCCAGCAATCCGGATGTTCTTGCACGTACCCAGGTAACAATCAGCAGTGTGAGGACCCCTCCGAAAATCGCCGACGGAATGGTCCCCATTAATTTTGCGGCAAATCCTGATTCAAAGGCGCCGAGTTCGTTGGACGCGGCAAGGAACATGCCGTTCACCGCCATGACCCGTCCGCGCATTTCATCAGGTGTCATGATCTGAAGGATGGTCGCGCGTATCACGACACTGATACTGTCAAAGACCCCGCTCAGAAATAGCGCCGCCACCGACAATGCCATCCATGGAGAAACGGCAAAGACAAGAATCGAAATCCCGAAACCCGTAACGGCGATCAGCAGATTCCGCCACGCGTGCTCCATCGGAGAGAAGCGGGCCATCAGCACCAGCATCAGAACAGATCCGAGCGAGGGTGCGGCACGCAGAATTCCAAGACCCTGCGGACCAACGTGTAGAATATCCTGAGCGTAGATCGGAAGGAGCGCTACCACTCCGCCGAAAAGCACGGAGAAAAGATCAAGGGAGATAGAATAGAGAATGATCTGTTTCCTGAAAACAAACCGGATCCCCTCCTTAATGCTTCCGAATAGGTCTTTTACCTCCTCCGGAACAACAACAGGCTGTTCACCGATGTTCCAGTACAAAAGGAATGTCATGATAACGAGCGCAACAACAAAGAGCAGTGTGTCGGAAAAGCCGATCCAGCTGTATATAAATCCGGCACACACCGGTCCCGCAATGGCACCGACCTGCCATGCAGAGCTGCTCCACATCGACGCGTTTTCATAGAGCTCAAACGGAACAAGAAAACCGCGCAGAGAGGTCGCCGTGGGCGATTGAAACGCACGGCATAAACCGATGACAAACAGCGCGGCGTAGATGGTCGCGAGCAGCATGTATTGCACTTCCGTCCCGGGATTACGAAAAAAGAAATGCAGTGCCATTGAGGAAAGTGCGATGCAGGCAACGCTCCAGAGCAGAATCTTCCGTTTGCTGTATTTATCCGCGATGTGGCCGCCGAACAACGAGAAAGAAATGAACGGAACCGCCTCCACCAGCCCGATAAGGCCGAGAGACATCGGATCATGTGTCAATCGGTACAATTCATATCCGATGACCGTTTCCTGCATTTGCAGGGCGATGGTCAGCAGAAATGATGCCGTCACAAGATTCCGGAAATCGGGATAACGGAGAGCGGCGTATGGATCGTGTGGTTTATTGGACATTGTCTATTTGTCGTATGCAGGCAAACAATCGTTTGGCATTGAATATCCCATCCAGCACGAAGGTAGATGATCAGCCGCAGTCTACAGGATCTCGAATGATGGCATAGGCAGCATTCGGGAGAGAACAGAGCATCCCTCGACTCGCTTCGCTCGCTCGGGATGACGACAATGGAGTTCTCATAGCGCGCACCTTTTTTAGGAAAGAACTGCGTCACCCCGAGCGAGTCCCGCCATGGCGGGACGAGTCGAGGGGCACTTGCTCATCCTGGACCCTAAACCGGATGCGCAATCTCCCATTGGAATGGTCCGTGGAAATGATTTTGAAACTTCCAATTTCCTTCGTCGATGCCGCATGAATGCCGCTGCACGGGCAATGATCATAGTCTCCGATGGAAATAATCCGCACGACACCTCCCGCTTCTTCCGGCAATCGTGCAAGGTTAAACCGTAGCGCCGCGTCTTCCCTCCCCAAAATAGTTTCGGAAACCTTCAGATCTGCCGCAATGATTTCGTTCACCTGTCTCTCGATCTCCCCCACTTCTTCCGCTGAGAGTGCACGATCAATCGCATAGTCGCACTTTGATTTCTTTTTTTCGATATGAGCGCTCACGGCTCGTCGACAATCGAACATCCGCACCATTGTCTGGTTGAGCACATGCTCCGCCGAGTGCATCCGCGGATCGTACTGTTTCGGATTTTCATTGTAGTCATTCATCGCCGTTTCGCTTTCGATCTATCAAAATTTTAGTATCTCTGCGGGAGCATCCCGGCCGGCGGCTAGGTCGCGACTCTCTATTTTCATACAATATAGTGCATTTCAAATGCTGCGCAATATCTGTCGGCGTGCACCGCCATCTCTTTTCGTACTTCCGCTCCGCCGCACGATGGTAAAAAAAAGAGCCCCGCAGTAACTGCGGAGCTCTCTTTGATTCTGCGAATCCGTTGTTAGATACCAACTCCAATATTCAATCGGTAGCTGCGCGAGATTCCGGGGAGAACACCGGAACGGTTGGCAGAAACCAGGAATTCCGTATCCAGCACGTTCAAGACCTGACCGGTGACACGGAGCTTGACCGGATCGAACTTCAGATTGAGTCCGAGTTGTAGATCAAGAACGGAGCTATTCGGCAGTGTGTTCGAGTATTTTGTTACGATGAATTTCGGTTTGGCCGAATTGTCAAAGTAGCCGTCTGTCGGGATATAGGTCCCGCCGTCGAGTGCATAGAAATCCATCATCGTTGTTCCACTGACGCCCGCAAACCAGTTTTCAGCCTCGTAGGTAAGACCATAGACGACCGTGGTAAATGGTGTACTTGCGTTCACTTTGTTTTCCAGTTGATCGAAGTACAATACGTCAACGACTCCGTTTATATTCATCGCAGCGGCGTCAAAGGCTCGACGAGTTCCATCCGGATTTGTCTTTACCTGATCAAGAACCTTTGTCCATTTGTTGTCCATCACGCTTGCGCTCAAATTGACTGTAAAGCCCTTGATCGGAACCAATTCATCGAGTTTGTACGATGATTCGAACTCAACACCCATGTTGCGGCTTTCGCCGACGAGTTCATACCGCATACCATTGCGATCGTAGCCAGCCAGACCGGCTTTGCTGACATCAGTGATCGTCGCGGTCTTATTTTCCCATGTCATGAAGTAGCCGTTCAAACGAGCGCTGAGATTGTCGTCTTTGTAGCCGACACCAACTTCGTACTGATTGCTCTTTTCATCGCTGGCATCTGGATTCGGATTGCCTGAATTGTAGAAGACGCTGAGGTCGAGAAGGCGTTCCACATGGGAAATATTTGCAAATACGTTGAGCTCATTCGTCACATTGAAGTTCACGCCCAACTTCGGCTGGAAGAATCCGCGCGAACGGGTAACATCGACGAGTCTAAATTTGTACCACGCATTCGGGGAGGCAGCGGTTGCATTGGCATAAGACGCCATGTAGAAATTGCCCTGACCATCCGGGCCCTCTTTGGTGATGGTACCGAGGGGCGCCGCAACCGTATCCGCAATTGCCGATTCACTCGGCATGTTCTCCGTGAGATGGTACTTGTAAGCGGCATATTGCAGCGAACCGATGAACGTGAGTTTGTCCATCGTATAGTTTGCCTGAGCGAACAGCGTTCCCTGCGTGGTATTGCCGACGTAATTGCGATACTGTGAATTGTACGTCCCGCCGTCATCGGACAGCGTATAGCCCATAAACGGATTGTAGTAGTTCACATCCACTTTGTCCGAGCCGCCGAAATCCATGTCGCCTTGATATGTGCGGCGTGTGAATGTTGTGGTAGAAGAAGTCTTCCCATTTGCTTTTCTATATCCGTAGCTCATGACACTTACGGATTGTTTTCCATACAGATTTGTGAAATGGCCCGGGTGATCCGCCAGCCAATCGCGGAATTCGCCGCCCAGTGTCAATTTCAAATTATCCAACACCTTGGTATCCCACGAAGCGATGACACCGTACTGACGATGCAGGCTGTAGCTGATGCGCTGCACTGCACCAGAGAGGAACTTTGACGCAATATACTTTGCAGCAGCTGCATCTGAATTGATCACACCATTGCTTCCAAGATTATTGTATGCACTTACTCCTGCTGAGGGGTACGTAGTATCGGAGCCGAACGTCGCATTGGTGAGATTGCTCGTGCCAGTGACTGACGATCCGCCGCCGCGGCCGACCGAATAGAAGAATGTTCCGCGCACACTGTTATTCTCATCGATATCGTGCGTCAGATGCAGCTCGAGCTGGGGTTTATGGTAGAAATTATGTGACAATGTCAGATACTTTGAATCGCGAAGCAAACGGGAATCGCCGGTAAGACGCAGTGAGTCTTCCAGTGTTTTGCTTCCCACCATCTGTTTCAAAACGTCAACTGGAAGGAAATATGCCGGGTTCGCATCATAGCCGTATTTCTTGAAGTATGCTATTGGCGCATTGTACGAATATCCATGTTCCTGCGGTCCGCCATGCATCACAATCTTAGCAGACGTTTTGCTGTCGGGATAGGTAGCAATAGCCGCATAGTAGTTCGCTCCCTGGTAATAGGAACCTTCGCGGTTGCCTCGACCAGTCTTCCACTCATAGTTCAATGCACCGGCGACAAAATTGCTGGCCATCAAACCGGATTGGACAGAAAATCCATAGACGCCCAGTTCAGGAGAACCAACGCTGGCGTGAGCTTCAGCACCAAATTTTGACGCCACTTCCTGCGTGACGACGTTGAACGATCCGCCGAAGGAACCGGCACCATACAACGAAGAACCGGCGCCGCGCTGCACCTGAATACTGGCGGCAGCAGAACTGACGGCTCCCCAGTTGCTCCAGTACACGGCATTGGACTCCGGATCATTGGTCGGGATTCCGTTGATCAACACCTGCACGCGATTTTGATCGAAGCCGCGCACATACATCTTTGACTCGCCGTTGCCAACGCCGTCCGTCGAGTAGGAAAATACACCGGGAATATTCTTCACAAGAAGAGGAGCATCCTGTGAATGAATTTGCTTGTTGATGGATTTGGATCCGACATTGGAAAACGCAACCGGCGTTTCGCGTTCTTTTGCACGGTTCACTTCCACGACAACTTCGTTCACCTGCACAGCGCTCGGGATAAGTGCGAGAGCAATTTGCACGTTGTCACGAACGATAACAGATTTTGTCTGCGTGAGATATCCGAGCAGAGTCGCCTTGATCTGGTAAGAACCTGCGGGCACGTTGGCGATAGTGAATCCACCATCCGCATCGGACGAAATCCCCATTTTTGTACCAACGAGCATGACGTTGGCAGATGGCAGCGGCTGTTTCGATTCCGAATCAGTCACTTTGCCTTTGATGGTATATTGGGCTTGAACCGTCAACCCAAAAACTATCCCAAACAGAAGAACAATTTGGAGCTTTCGTACCATAGGAGTCTCCCTGTTGATTAGTGAAAAAATTTGCCGCAGACCCTGTGTCCGCAGCGACGACACATCTTTTGCCTGCCGAACGGGTTACCGGTCGACTCGGGCGCGCCGCAATATATGTCTGCATTAGTATAAATTCAAGTAGAAAAAAAAGTATTTTGCCGCGGTTTCCTGCAACGGCGGTCTTCTCCCGGCCGGAGGAATACCCCCGTCGGCGTCCTTGTCTTTCACATAAAAAAAAGGCCGGTTCACAGAACCGGCCTCTCTTTTGTCAGAATACGTGTAACTCAGGTATGGGATTTGCTTTGCCGCTGGACATTTTTTCTCCCAGCCGCACCGAACCGCTTCTTCTTCCACCGTCCGCCGCTCTCCGGCCTCTCCGGACGGTGACTGCCGCTTTCCGGACGATGACTGCCGCTTTCCGACCTCTCCGTGCGGTGACTGCTGCTTTCCGACCTCTCCGTGCGGTGACTGCCGGCGTGGTGTCTTCGGTTGCCATCGTCCTTGCGATCGGAATCTCCCTCCGGGCCGGGTGACGGAGCAGAATAGTCAAATCCTGCATAGGGTTTCGCGTCGGTTCTCTTCCCGATAAACTTTCCGATCTTGTGTACAAACTCTCTTTCGTCGTTTGATACAAACGTCAATGAATCCCCTTTTGCTGAGGCACGCCCGGTTCGCCCAATGCGGTGGACGTAGTCCTCTGCAAAGCGCGGCGTGTCAAAATTGATGACGTGGGAAATGCCTTCAACGTCGATTCCCCGTGCCGCGATATCGGTCGCTATAAGCACCGTAATAACGCCGTTCTTGAAATCCGCAAGTGAACGCTGGCGCTGCGACTGCGTCTTGTTTGAATGCAGCGCTGCACACTTCAGTCCTTTGCGCAGAAGCTGCTTCGCAATCTTATCCGCCCCATGCTTTGTCCTCGAAAAGACAAGAACGCAGTCCATTTTTTCTGCTTCAATCACATGGAGCAACAATCGTGTTTTCGATTGCGACGGACAGCTGTAAAAGTGCTGGGTCACGCTTTCCACCGGATTATTCCGGGCACCCACTTCAATCAACTGAGGGTCTTTCTGGATATCGCGGACAAGCTGCAGCACTTCTTTTGACATCGTTGCGGAGAAGAGAAATGACTGCCGTTTTCCCGGAACGCGCGCAATAATTTTGCGGACGTCCGTAATGAATCCCATGTCGAACATCCGGTCCGCTTCGTCCACCACGAGAACTTCGACGTGGGACAAGTCCGCGACCTTGCGCTGCATCAGGTCGATCAGCCTGCCCGGTGTGGCAACCAGAACGTCCACGCCGTGCTGCAGGTGTTTGATCTGACTATTGATATTGGAGCCGCCGTACACTGCCATCGTTTGATGAATTTTCCGTATCCCCGTACGGAATCGTTGACTTGCAGGCAGAGTTCGCGCGTCGGTGTCAGTATCAGCGCCCGCACGACACGACGCGGCACTGTTGACGGCTTTGTGGCGAGGTGATGAAGAATCGGCAGAACAAACGCGGCGGTCTTGCCCGTCCCGGTTTGCGAACAGCCGATAATATCCTTGCCGGCGATTGCGGCAGGAATCGCCTGTGATTGAATCGATGTCGGAGTGATGTAGCCGGCCTCCTGTACACCCTGAAGAATCTTAGCCGAAAGGCCAAGTTTTGTAAAACCCATTGGTACCTCCTATAAAATGATGCTCCCAAAATCCCGAAATGAAATGGGGCGATGTCCGTTTCCCATCGCGACTCATCGGATTGCAATCATTCTGTTGAGGTGAATTCAGGCGAGTCCGTGTCTCGGCGTCAAGGATAGATGTATAAATATACAAAAAATATTCGCTATTAACAATCTGCAACCAATTCGGTCTTGATTCATCGCCCCAGCTTGACTATATTAGAGATAGAAATAGTCAAAACGTATTCTTTTCGCAGCATTTTGCAGGAAATGAAGGGCGTTGCCACTTTTTCATTTTGCCTTTTTACTTGATATGTGCCCGTAGCTCAACCCACAGGGTTTCGCTTCAGGAGTCTGCAAATCTAAATATGTGCCCGTAGCTCAACTGGATAGAGCACCAGCCTTCTAAGCTGGGGGTTACGCGTTCGATTCGCGTCGGGCATACAGACAAAGAAGCTGATTCCATTAGTGGAGTCAGCTTTTTTCGTTTGTTTTCGCACTCCCCTTTTCTACACTTCTCTCTTTGTGTAACGGGCTGTAGAACGGAGAATTTCTACAGTGTCGAATAAAAAATTCTATCTCACAAAAAGAAACAACGGAATCTATTATGTCGGCTGGCACGAGGGTGACAAACTCCGTTGGAAAACTACAAAGTGCAACAAGAAATCGGACGCGATTTCGTTCCTGAATTCGTTCAAGGTCGAAGAAATTGATGCTGATGTAATACCTCTTCTCTCAGAATTGTGGCAGTTATACAGCACAACAAAAGTCCAATGCATTCGGACAAGAACGATAGAGGGCTACCAGAGTGCGGTGAAATCATTCATCACATTGTGCGGCGACAAGCAACTGGATAAATACAGCCTGCAAGATGTTGAACAGTTCAAGCATTTTCATCTCAGCCGTGGGCTTAGTCCTCATACGGTCAATATCTCATATCGGGCTGTAAAGACCTTGTTTAACTTTGGGATACGACATGAGTATATTCTCAAATCGCCGTTCTCTAAATCTTCTCAGATAAAAACTCCTCAAAGGCTTCCTGTTTACATGAGTTCGGAAGATTTCCAAAAGCTGTTGTCTGTTGTTGATGAGCAAATTCTCAGGGATATTTTTACATTTGCCGCATTGACCGGAATGAGACTTAATGAAATCACGAATTTGAGGTGGTCAAATGTTGATTTCAAAAAGAATCAAATGACGCTTGAGAATACGGACACATTCACAACAAAGAGTGGAAAGATTCGCACAGTGCCTATGCACGGAGATGTTGTTTCGATATTACAGAGAATTCAGAAAGAACAGCCCGCACTTGGATATGTTTTCTGCAAAAGAAGTGGCTACAAATTTGCAGGGACATATGTCAGTCATAAATTCAAGAAATCTGTTCGACTTGCGAAGCTGAATGAAGCCCTGCATTTCCATTCATTGAGACATACCTGCGCCAGTCATTTAGTGTCGGCGGGAGTCAGCCTGTATGTTGTCCAAAATATACTCGGACATTCCAATGTGTCCACGACAATGATTTACTCCCATTTGTCGCCGAGTTCGCTTCAAGATTCGATAAACAAAATCGCACTGTAACCATGCCGGAATAGAATCACAGCACCGCATCTTTTTTATTTTGTTAGCTTCAACCCTCTCCTTATTACTCTCCTGAGTATCGTATATCTTGCGGTAATTTGGTATCCTCCCGTCCTCCTGTTATCCTCCAT
>JAPLFO010000186.1 GCA_026390635.1 Ignavibacteriales bacterium | reverse complement strand
TAATGCAATCGGTGAAAGCCCGAAAGGCGGACGCAACAAGTACGAATTCGACATCGATCTGGGTGTCTTGCGGTTGAATCGTGTTCTCTACTCTTCCATGCATTATCCGGAAGCGTATGGATTTGTGCCGTCGACACTCTGGGACGACGGCGACCCGCTCGACATTCTCATTTTCATCGACGAGCCGCTGGACACGGGAATTGTACTGGATGTGAAACCGATCGGCATTCTTCATATGCGGGACGAAAAAGGCTCCGATGACAAAATTCTTTCCGTTGCCATCGGCGATCCCACCTATCGGTCCATCAATCATCTGCATGAAGTGCCGCGGCACCTGCTCGTTGAAATCGAGCATTTCTTCACGACGTACAAAAAGCTGGAAGATAAACACGTGGAGAGTTTTGGCTGGGAAGGAGCCGATGCGGCGATTGCAGCCGTGCGCCATGCACATCAGCTGTACAAAGATCAGAAGCACTGATTCAAATTCTGGTTCCTGCATTTCAAAATGGTCTTTTGCTACAGAGATCACAGAGAACACAGAGGGATAATTTCCAATTTGGTTACCACGCTCCGGCGTGGGAACCGGACGAGGCAAACCCATAGGAAGTCTTCCGCTGCGGCAGATATCGCTCCTCCATTGGAGCAGACGTACAAAAAAAGCCCCGGTTTCATCCGGGGCTTTTTCATATCTGACTCGAGCTATGTTCTGATCAGCCTTTCAGCTTCAGAGAACCGATGACTTTTTCAAATGCCGGAAGGAAATCTGTCTTCATCGGTTTGTACCAGGTGATAACGACGCGATAGAACTTGTCGCCCTTCACGATGAAGTATGCGCGGCCGTCCACATCTTTCGCTGCGCTGTAGTTGATGAACTTGGCCGGCACGCCGTCAATCGACGCATCACCTGTGGATGTTCCGGGGAATTTTCCTTTATTTTGTTCCACAACTTTTTCCAGGCTCAGCTTTTCCGACGGGAAGATGTCCAGGGTCACGACGCAGTCATTGCGATAGCCCATTAATTGCAGCGTCATCGTGGACTTACCCTTTGGTTTCGGATACGTGGGATCGAAATTATCGGGATGCTTCAATTCCACCTTGTCGTTTTGTAATGTCTTCAATTCGGCGGAAGGTTTCGAAACATCCTCGGTCACTTTCGTCACTTTCGCTTTCGGCAGACGGACGGAAGCGATGATCGAATCGACGATTGGAAGATATGCCTCATAGTCTTTGTTGAAGGCCTCAAAATTCAAATAGTAGAACACGCTGTCGTGCGAAACAACAATGCGTTTCCCATAGATTGTGGCCTTTGCACTGACCTTTGCCTTGTATTCTATTACTTCAGCATTCTCCTTCGCCATTATCGACGTCCATGTCTTACCGACCTCATTCAATGCCTTGATGCGGGCGATGTTCGTGTCCTTGTATGCGGCCAGCGTACCAATGCCAAGGTCTTTGTAGCGTTCATAGCCGAAGCGGATTTCGACACCGTTGGTGGCTTCCGGATCGACAGGCGGACCGAAGCTCATTGCCGCTTCATTGGTCGGGTAGATCCTCACAAGATTCGCCTCGTCCATGATCAGCCAACCTTTCGGATATTGAAACTCGAATCCGACCGGGCTCTCATACACCGTCCACTCTTTCACTTCCGGAGCCTTCGGGGCGCCGCAGGAAAATAGCAGCATGGCCAAAGCCGCCGCTGAAAGGATCAAGACAAATTTCGAATTATTGAGTCGCAGCATACGTCACCTCTACAGTTAGTGGTTGTTGACTGGTGCTGTTAGAAATAAATGCTTCCATCTGGATCGATGATGTGAATCGTGGGCAACAAGGAAATCTAACCCTCCAATTGCTTCAGCTCCTTGTTGGCGGCAGGATTCTTGGGATCGAGCTGCAGAACTTTTTTGTATTGGCGTATTGCTTTGTCCCTAAAAGAGAGCGGCGGACTTCTTCTTTACTTCCTTCGATTCATAGCTGACTGCCTTTTCCATATTGTCGACTGCCGACAGAAAATCTTTGTTCCCGTAGTCCATGGCACCGAGCGCCTGGTATATATCAATCAGCGTCTGGGAATACTTGTCTTCCTTTTTCACCGTGCTCGTGTCAGCGGCCATCAGGCTATCAATAAGCGCCTTGGTCTGCAAATACTGTTTGCGCCCAAGGTCTGCAGAGTCTTCTGCAACATACATGCGGGCGAGCGCCATGCGCCCCTGGGGGTACGCAGGGCGAAGGTCCACGAAACGCTTGTAGAGCAGTTTCGCTTCGTCAAATTTATCGATCATGCTGTACGAGAACGCACCGTAATACAGCGCGCTGGTATTTGTCGGTTCAACCTTCAACTTGCGTTCGTACTGCTCCGCGGCTTTCTGGAATTTCCGTTGTGCAACAAAGATTGCGGCAAGTTCGCCGGAGACTTCCACGGAGGTTGAATCCAAGCTGTTCGCCTTTTCAAAGCTTGCGATCGCTCCGGTTGTGTCTTTCAGCTTCAATTGTGAACGCCCCATCCGGATATATTCGTCAAAGCCAAGGCTGTCCTTCGGGATTGACTTGTATAAATCCAGGGACTTCTTGTACTCCTCTGCCAGATACAATTCCAGCGCCAGCATCGGCTTCAGGTCATAGACGGCGGGATTCAATTGTACAGCTTTCTCTAGAACGACCACGGCTTCCTTGTAGTCGCGCGTCTTTGAAAGATAGAGCGACTTGGCATATTTTTCATATGCTTCCGGTGTCGATTTCAAAGCGGCATACCGCTTGAAGTAGCTCGCCGCATCGCGATAATACGGCGGTTTGGAGCGATACAGGATGTCCGCTATCTCGAAGATAACGTCGGCATTGGTCGAGTCGAGCCGAATCGTCTCCTTGTATTCCTTTAACGCTTCCACGAACTGCCGGTTCTTATAGTACGCTTTCCCAAGCTTGTAGCGAAACACAGACGATGTCGGATTCAATTCCGCCGCCTTCTGGAAATTCGCCACCGCCATCGGCTGGATGTTCTGGCGGCCGTATGCCTCGGCGAGTCCAACGTATGCTTCTGTCAGATTCTCGTTGATCTCTTTAGCCTTTGAATAATAGACAACCGCTTTGTCGACAGAATCGGAAGCAAGATATGCATTTCCCAGTGCCATGGGAAACGCCGTGTTCTTTTTGTCCACCTTGACGGCTTCTGCGTAGCGCTTCGTTGCCTTGTCCCACAAGCCACGCTTTCCATAGACGGTGAACAACGGAGAATATGCCTGCACGTATTCGTCATTGATGTCCACTGTCCGTTCCAGCGCCGTTTGCGCGGAATCGTAGACCCCCTTGGCAAGATAAGACTCACCCAGGAGGTACCAGGCTTCCACGTTGCGTGAGTAGCTCTTCACAACTGCCTGGAAACTGGCGACCGCTTCAGTGTATAATTTCTTCTGGAATGCCGCTCTGCCGGCAGGCATCTGATCCTGTGCGGATAGTGAATGTGCGAACGCAAGGGCAATGACTATCGTCAGCGTGTTCTGCAGATACTTCATGGGTCTAGGTTCTCCTACTGAGTATTGGTGCGTACAAGGCGGACTTTGCGCGTGGCCGGGACAAGTCCGTTCATCGTGAAGATTTTTTGTCCTTCATTCCCTTTTATGAAAGATGCAAACCCCAGCCCGACACCCCGTCCGAGATTCTTCGAGTACAAATAGAGCGTCCGCGGAAGAGGATAGTAATGGCGATACACATAGGCCGGATGCGGACGGAAGAATTCCATGCTGTCCGGCGTCATCTCTTGTGCATAACCGGAATCGGCGATATTCAGCAGGCGGGTCGCAGCCGGCGGTTCAAAAATATTCGTCGCATAGCGCAGCCAGCTGAATCCCACAAATCCGATCGTACCCTGATGCTTTCCAACCGACGCGATGATGTCCGGCGAGGACTTGCATGCTTCCACCGGGGCACCGAGTGCCGTCCGGCGCAGAATTCGTGTGATCAGATATTCATGGACTCCGGAATATGGTACCATCGCAACGGTAACCGGCAGCGGAGGAAATTTCGGCGAAAGCTGTCTCCAGTTCGTGACTGTTCCGGAAAGCAGCCGACGGAGCTGTGTAACGGTCAATTCCACCGCGGGGAGTTTTTCATTCACGAGAACCGCCACTCCATCCAGCGCGATGGAATCTCTATCGATCTCCAGCTTGAACTTTGTGATGACCGATTCTTCCGCTGCATTGAAGGGACGGGAGATCGCGATCATCTTCACACTATCGTTCAACAGCGCACCGACAGCCTCGCGGACGGAAGCGGAAGAGTGCAGGACGTGGGCTTTGTCGTACATGCCTTGAAAGCCATGAACGATGGTATCCATCACGGGCGCGATGTCTTCGGAGGAGATCATCGCAATCGTGCCCTGCGTCGTACTGTCCTCGTCAGTATTGCCGCCGCTCTGACAACCGGTCAGGCAGTAGACAACCGCAGCGAGAACCAGCAGAGCGGTTTTATAAAAGACCCTCGTCTTCATCTTTTCGCGTTTGTTTTATACGGAGCGTCACAAACCTGTACACGCCGTACAGGACAAGAATGACGCCAAACAGGATGCGGAACCTTGGCGGAATGTACGGAGGAAAAAGAAATCCGGCTAAAACAGCTGCCCCGACACCAGAGACAATGAGGGAGACTGCATAGCCGGAGTACGTCAACAACTTTTCAACGTCCATCGACCGTCCTTAACGAGCCTGGTTCAATTTGAACTTGAACGGAATGGAAACCCAGACTGCAACCGGTCCGTTATTCATCACCGCAGGCGTGAACACCCACTGCATAGCGGCATCGACTGCAACCTGGTTAAATAACTCGGCGTCGGATTTTATTACCGAAGCCTTTTTTGCTTTTCCTTCTTTATCAACCCAAATCTTCACCCAGACCGTACCTTCCACCCCGGCACGCCGCGCAATTTCAGGATACGTCGGCTGAACCTGCTTCACCGGAGACGGCTGCTTTTCCACCGGCACAAAATCCGGCGGCGGACCATCTTCTTCGATCTTCACGTCATTTTGAATGTCCACCGGTGCACCACTACCCGTTCCTTCAACGGTACCGACCTGCTGGGCCAATTCCGTCTGTGACGCGATGGTCGCTTCGGGACTGATTTCGGCATCCGGTACCGGAACAGGCGTACCAACCGTCGGCTTTGCCGAAGGGCCGGCCACAGACACCGACGGCGCAGCTGTCGAGTTCGTCATTGACGGAGGTGGGCCGAGATCACTGTATTTCATGACAACGCGCGCCATGTACACGGGCTCGTCATCTTCCAACAACCGAAGTGCCAAAAAGTACGACCCGATTGCACCCAAATGAATACACACCGCAATTGCCAACGCGCGCGAGGCATACTTCTGGTACAATCCGCGTAATTCCTCCACTCCATAGTTTGCAGACACATTTGCTGCAGCCATAGTACAACTCCTTCAATACACAAATCTGTTATCAGATCTTCTCGAGAATTTTTCTGTCCTGATCGAGAAGCGGGGCGAGACTGAACCTGGTGATATCCGCAAGGTTCAACTTGTCCATAATATCAACCATGTCAACATAGCGCGCCTTGCCGTCGATCTTGAGCAAGGTGATCAACTTCGGATTCGATTTGATGCGTTCCTTCAGCATTTTCTCGAGTGCGGAAATTCTTTCTGTGCGGGTCTTTGCCTCAAGACGGGTAGGTTTGTCGATACCCGTATTCCAGAATACGGAAATTGTATCCTTGGGGTCGGCCGTTATGCGGAGTGTCAATAAATTGGATTCTGCCACTTCCACATTCACATCGCTGTTGGGTGGAAGGTTGATCTCCATCGTCTGCGGTTTCGCCATTGTCGTCGTCAACATGAAAAACGTCAACAACAAAAATGCAACGTCGACCATCGGCGTCATGTCAATACGTACGCCGATTCGTTTCTTTTTTTTCTTCGAATGTTTGGCTTTACCCCTCGATTGCGAGGGACCTACATCTGCACCCATAATTTCACTCCTTCAGTCTATCAGTCTTTTGCCAAGTTTGTGACGAGATTGAATCTGGTGATATTCACCTTTTGCAGGACATTCATCACTTTTTCGATAACCTCATACGGAGTGTCCTTGTCGCCCTTGATCACCGTACGGAGTTTCGGGTTTCTCGTGCGCGCCTGCACCAACAGATTTGCCAATTGTTCAGTCTTGACTTCCATGCCGGCCCGCAGCCTGTTTGCATCGCCGAACACTGCAGCACGCATATTTTGCGAATCGAATCCCAGAAATATACGGCTGTCCTTGCCCACGCTGATCGTAATCACATCGACATCGGGGAGCTTAAAATTCGAATGCGAATCCGGCAGCGCTATTTCGACAGATTCTTCCGGCTTGAACTGTGTCGTCAGCATGAAGAATGTCAGGAGCAGGAAGCCGACGTCCACCATCGGCGTCATGTCTAATTTAAAACCTACACGTTTCTTGCTCATTACGTCCTCAGTGGTTCATCAATCAATTTTGGTTTCGAGATTTTCGAGAATATTTTTGCTGGCTTCATCGATCATATAGGTCATGTTGTCGATCTTCGTGGTGAAGAAGTTGTAGGCAACAATGGCCGCGATACCGATACCGATACCACCGGCGGTATTGAACAACGCTTCGGAAATACCGCGGGACAGACCGACGGCGTCGGCGGATCCTGCCCGGGCAAGAGCTGCGAACGAACGAATCATACCGATAACAGTTCCGAGTAGTCCAACCATGGTGGAAATAGAAGCGATTGTGGACAATGCGATGAGGTTCTTTTCAAGAATAGGCATCTCGAGCATGGTGGCTTCTTCGAGAACGCGTTTCACTTCCGTCATTTTATCTCTCTTGTCGAATTCTTTGGAACCGGAGATCTCCTGGAAACGATTCAAACCGGTGCGCACGATATTGGCGAGCGATCCACGCTGTGCGTCGCATGCTTTGACGGCTGCGTCAAAATCGCCGGCTGTTACGTGTTTTACGAGAACGGTCAAAAATTTCGGAAGTGGTGATTTTCCCTGCGCCTTGCGAAGCGAAAGCAAACGCTCAACAACATATGTCAACACCATGATGGACATTCCCATCAGGACCGCGATAAGAGGACCGCCCTGATACATGTCGTGCAGCACGCTATCCTTGGGGGCCGTGCCGAAAACCATGTAGAAGACTGTAAGTGCGATTGTGAATGCAACAATCAAGAGGATGGTATTAAAAAGCCCTTGTTTCATATAACTGCTCCTTAAGTATTGTGTAATTGTAGAAAAAATAATTGAAGACAAATTCAACTACGTAAGCGCAAGCACCGCTTCGCTTTGATCTTTTTCAACCTGGAAGATCATCGACAACTTCGTCACAACAAAGATATTAGAAATACTCTTGCCCACGTCACAGAGAATCAGTTTCCCCTGCCGATTGGCATACGATGTATGCGCTGCAACGAGGGTCCCAATCGCGGTGGAGTTCATATAGGTCACTTTGCTCAGATCGACAACGAGCTTCTTGTTACCGCTCTCGATCAGCCTATTGACCTCGGAGCGAAGTTCGTCAGTCTCGTCCCCTCCTACCAGTGATCCTCTGGGTTCCAGAATGACGATTTCGCCGTTGGACGCAGTTGTGGACTTGAGTTTCATTCGGATATCCTTTTTGCTGTATGCTTGAGAGTTAGTAAATTCCTACGGCCCCAAAAAAGGCGAACTCAAGCCGCCCGGAAATCTTACTCGTTTGTTAAAATAGCGATATGAGAATCAATTTGCAATAAGAAATATCTTTTTTTTGCCCAAAAACAGAAACTTCTCGCCATTTGCGAACATATACCCTGCATTTTTGCCCCGCCATTATGAAGATGCGATGGAACCGCGTCAGGGGCCCGGCGCGTTGGGCCGAAAAAACCACTTCTGTATCCGCCGAATCCTTGGTCGCGACTCCACGGAGTCGCGCCACAAATTGCGCTCCAATCTACGATGAGCGGACATTTCACATCCAAGCCGACTTTTCGACCATATCTCTAGTTGTAGCCCGAATCTCTGCTCTTTTTTGTCACCTTGATATCCTGCAACTGCGGTGCTTTCACCTTGAGTTCAAATCGATAACCCGACATCTGTCCCAGCGGCGACCAGGTAAAGTTCATCTCCCAGCAATGGAGATCACGAAATATTCCGATCCGCGGCGCTGCAAACTGCTTCTGGATTACGTCGTAGCTGGCGCTTGCCGTGAATCGCCAATTCTCCGTGAGATTGAACCCGAGATTGCCGCTCACATTTGCCGAGCGCGTCTTCTGTGCGGGATTCTCCTGATACTGTGAGTAGTTAAAACTCATCGAAAGGTTCCACGGAATGCTGAAGTCGGGTGCTTCCTCTTCGAACATCTGGCGGAATCCGGTCTTGTTGCTCTTGCGTTCGGCATCAGCCGCAGAATCGGCGGGCGACGTCGTACGGGGCGTTTTCTGTCCGCTGAGCGACGTTGAGAGGCTCAACGAGAAGCTTGTCATTTCTGCAATGCCTTTTCCCTCGTCAAGCAGAAACCTGTTGACACGGTGACCGGCGGTGCGGTCGAAGTCGTAGAAGCGATAGGTATTGCTGCCGCTGATGCCGAGATACTGTCCGATATCTGTACGGTAACTGAGTGTTAAGTCCGAGAGGCGCATACTGTCAGCTGCAAAATTGTAAGAGAGCGAGGCGCCCGCGTTCAGCAGTTGAAATTTTTTATCTTTCTCTGTCGTATCCTTCCCGGCAGTCTTCATTTCAAATACGTTGCCGACATTCATACCGATCGACTGGCTTTTCCCGCGAGGCGCCCCGCGATATATTTCTTTTTCGAACTTGTCGTAGGTGACGGTCCGCCCGTTGTTGTCCACATAGGTGCCGTAGTATCCGTACCCCGCTTCAGAGAAATCGGGTTGATAGGTGTACGTGAGAGACGGCGTGACGGTATGACGGATGCCGAGCACGCCGGGAATCGGCGGCAGAAACATGCCATAGAACTTTGTCGACGCAGAAAGGCCTGTGCTGAAGTATCGTACCGCATCAAACCCCGCTCTATCTTTTTTGATCGGCTGGTTGGTCACCGTATCCACCCCCACAACCCGGATGCTCTTGTCATACCAATTCTCACTGTAGGAAATGTACGGCGTGAGCGTGATGTACCCGGCTTTGGGTGATGCATTGATACCGACTCGATGGCTCACGCCTTCACGTTCATACCGGTCGTAGCCGGCGCCGGGCGTGGCCGACGTCGTTTTGCTGTTGCGGTACATTCCCTGGCCGGAGTAACTCATGCCGATCATCTCGTACCATGCGTATCCCGATTCATTCACTAAGGACATGCCGCGTCCTTTCGGTGTGCGGCGGAACGGATAGCTCTGTGCGTGGGAAAAATTGATAGTTGGAATCGTCGCATCGATGTCACCCGTTTGCAGGTTCTGCCGGCGTGAGATGCTGACGCTCATGCTGTTGTTTGTTCCTTCCCACGATTTCGTCAGGGTCGCGTTGGAATAAATTTCCTGCATCAGGTATTCGGAATAGTTATTGCTCGTCCGGTACGAATTGTCACTGGCAAAAGTGAAATCGACATTCAACTGGGTGGTGGGATTGAAGGTCTGATAGTGGCGCAGCGTGGCACGGTACGTTGTTGATGCCGCATAATCCGGATCTCCCACCTCGTTCTGAGAGAAATCGCCGTACCGTCCGGAAATTCCGCCGCTGTATTCGTACCGTTTGTTGTAACGGAATTCCGGATAGAGCTGCCAGCTACCGTTCGTGTACCAATCGCCGGCAACGCTCAAATCCGTGTAGTCACTGATGGCGGCGTAGTAGCCAAGGTGGCTGATGTACTTGCCGCGCAGTCCGTCGTCGCCGTAGGCGGGAGCGATAATCCCCGAACGCCGACCCCCCTGGCTTGGGAAGACACCAAACGGAAGCACAAAAATCGGCACGTCTGCAACACACAGGTAGATCGGCTCAGCAACGATCTTGTCGTGCAGCGTAACTTTCATCCGCGGGCTGATAAAATAGTAGTGGGGATGGCCCCGGTCACAGGTGGTATAGCGGCCGTCGGCAACGAAAAGGACGTCCTTCTCCACTTTCTTGATGTGCTGCCCGTAGTAATAGCCCTGGTCCATCACAGTCTCGCCCAGAGTGATGCGACCTTTCTGGGATTTGAAATTATATCCAATCCTCCAACCTTCGTATTTTTCTCCGCCGTCCACCATCACCGGTGTGCCGCGGTACCGCTGCTTCAACGTGTCGGTATGCATTGCTCTGGCAGTATCGAACACGCCGACCGCTTCCATATCATTGATCTTGTAGTCAACGGCGATGCGTTCCGCATCGAGCCCCATCGTTTTATACTTGACGTTGCTTTTACCAAACATTTCCATTTTCCGGTCACGATACACATAGACCACGGAGTCGGTGGCAGTGTACGCTACCACCGAATCAATGCCGGAGGTTTTGTTGGATACGGAGTCTTTTTTTGTGAGGGAATCCGGTAGGCTGGTGGTCAATGAATCGGAAAGGCCAATGCCCGCGGAATCAGGCGAGAACCACACCGAGCGTGCGTCGCACCGTACTGCAGGCATCGTCAGAACAGTGACGATCGTGAAGAATGCTATGACAGCAACACTCCTCACGCGGAACCCTTTCGGCCGGACAAATATTTTTTCTTCCACAGCGATTTGAGACGGTCTTTGATGATCTTTTCTCTTCCCTCTTCCGTCGGATGATAATAGACTTTGTCTTTCACATTGTCGGGAAGGAACTGCTGTTCCACAAAATGGCCGACGAAATCGTGGCTATATTTGTACTCCCTGCCGTACTCCAGGTCTTTCATCAATTTTGTGGGAGCGTTGCGCAGGTGAATCGGCACAGGGAGATTAGGCATCTGGCGGACATCGTCCCAAGCTGCAGACACAGCATTGTATGAGGCATTACTCTTTGGCGCGGAAGCAAGATACGTGACACACTGTGCAAGAATAATGCGCGCTTCCGGCATTCCCACATAGTCCACCGCGGCAAAGCAACTGGTCGCCAGCATTGCCGCCACCGGATCGGCATTGCCCACGTCTTCCGAGGCAAGGACGAGTAGCCGGCGCGCGATGAATTTGGGATCTTCTCCTCCATCAAGCATGAGCGCCAGCAAATAGACACCCGCATCCGGATCGATGCCCCGAATACTCTTGATAAACGCGGAAATGATATCGTAATGCTGTTCACCGGTCTTATCGTACATCGTCATCCGCTTTTGGAATGCATCCTCCAAAATCTGATGATCGATTGTACGGCGGCCGCTCCCGTCCGGCGCGACCATTTGGAAGGCTGCTTCCAGTCCGTTCAACATTTTCCGCGCATCGCCGCCCGACAGGAGAAACAGAAATCCAGGATCCAGAATCTCCACGGACTGTTCTGTAATGATGCTGTCTCTGCGAAGCGCATGCCGCAGAATATCAGAGAGGTCCTGTACCCCAAGCGATTCGAGAATGAACACACGCATCCGCGACAGCAGCGGAGAGATGACCTCGAACGATGGATTTTCCGTCGTGGCACCGATCAACGTGAGAATCCCGCTCTCAACACTATGCAGCAATGCATCCTGTTGCGCCTTGTTGAAGCGATGGATTTCATCGATGAACAACACCGTCCTGCGTTGAGACCGCTTCCGCATGAGCTCCGCCTTGAGGATCACTTCACGGACATCTTTCACACCGGCGGAGACGGCGTTGAGAGAGAAGAAGGCGGCTTTGGTGTGCGACGCAAGCATCCGCGCAAAGGTGGTCTTCCCGACTCCGGGGGGACCCCACAATATGATAGAACGGACATCGTCGTTTTGAGCCATCAATCTCAGCGGCTTGCCTTCGCCGAGCAAGTGGGATTGACCGACAAATTCGTCTATCGTTCGCGGGCGAACGCGCTCTGCCAGCGGAACATTCGGATCCAGCGCCGGTTCCGTTTTCTCGTCAAAAATGTCGTCGATGTGCGAATCCATTGGTATGCTTAATGGTAATTATTCAGCGTCATCATGATCTCGTCACACAGAGCGCAGCCCGCGCTCTTTGCGGGATGAGTCGAAGTGCGGAATGATGGAATCCTTCTCCCAAGGGGATCCCTTCGGGATACTCGCTTCGCAAAAACACTCCGCTCGCTCAGGGTGACGAACAACCCTGAGGCGTTACGAAAGAGAAAAGAGCACAGAGGAATTCTTCATTCGTGCGATTCTTGTTGTGCCAAATGCATCCCTTTGAGGTTTGTGAGAAGAGACTCCTCACTTATCACATATTGCTTATCAGTAGTGTCCGGTTAGAAGTCGAATAAATTCAACTGGTTAGCGGACTGTGACATAAAAAAGTGTGGTTGATTCTCTGTAAGTAGTTGATTTAGTTGGGTTTTCTCGAAAAGCGAGATACT
>JAPLFO010000022.1:12648-25774 GCA_026390635.1 Ignavibacteriales bacterium | reverse complement strand
GCAGATGAAAAGGCTGAGAGAGACTGCCTGATCGGGTTGACTGGTGTTGCAGCAAATTCAGAGTAGTTGGACATTCTGGCGGAAATGAATGCATTCCATTGGTGAAACGTAAATACAATGAGGTGACCAATGATCACGAAAATTGAAGTTCAAGGTTATCGCCTACTAAACGGGTTTGTCGCCGATTTTAGTCCCCTCCGCATCAATAGGAAATGGCTCGCAGAAGTCGCCTCCCGCGTTAAGGTTCCGGTAAGCCAGGTCGATGCCCATAACATCGTACCCTGCTGGATTGCTTCTCAAAAATTGGAATTTGCTGCCTATACACTGCGGCCAAAGCTGCGGCGACTCCTCAACGAATATCTTGAGGAAATTCCGAAACTCCGCAAACACTCCATTGCCAACCAGGAAGTCCCGAACAATCAGTGGGAGAAGATCCCCCGGTTTTTAAAAATAGACAAATCCGTTGAAATAGCACCGGCATTCGTTCCCGGAACAAATGCCGGGAAAAAGCTGCTTTCAAATTTTGTGGAGCATAAATTGTCTGACTATGACGAAATGCGAAATGATCCCTGTATTGACGGACAGTCGAATCTCTCGCCATATCTTCATTTCGGACAAGTTTCGGCCCAGTGGGCAGCACTTGAGGCCACAAAGCACCGCAAGAACGAAGCGTTCCTCGAGGAATTGATCGTCAGGCGGGAACTCGCTGACAACTTCTGCTTCTATATGCCTCACTACGACTTGTTTGAGGGATTTCATCCCTGGGCTCAGAAGACTCTGAATGAACATCGAAAAGATAAGCGAGAATTCCAGTATGATCTCTATGCTTTCGAGTTGGCCCAGACACATGATCCGCTCTGGAACGCATGTCAGAAGGAAATGCTCTCCACCGGAAAAATGCACGGGTTCATGAGGATGTATTGGGGTAAGAAGATTCTAGAATGGACCGAATCGCCCGAAACCGCATTAACGATCGCCATCTATCTTAATGATAAATATGAACTTGACGGTCGGGATCCGAACGGCTATGCAGGCATCGCATGGAGTATCGGCGGGGTCCACGATAGAGCTTGGAGAGAACGAAATGTGTATGGGAAAATCCGCTACATGAACGCCAAAGGATGTGTACGTAAGTTCGATGTGAAGGTCTATGTTGCCCGGTTCGGTTGATCTGAACCAAGCGACGCCCGGGTACTGGCAGTGTGCTAAAAAACCTTCAACCCCAGATCTGTAGCATTCACAATGCTGGGTGTCGCCGGAGTTGTCTCTTCGGCCCAGAACCTGCTCATGTCCGGCTTGTTCCAGACGGGGTAGCCGCGCAACACACCCACAATATTTTGAGCAGTCAGAACGGCCATCGTTTCACGCGTCCAGGACGTCGCTGATCCCAGATGCGGAAGAAGAACCAGATTCGGCAGGTCTGTTAGTCCTGGAGCGAGAACCGGCTCCTCTTCATAGACATCCAGTCCGGCATGAAAGGTGTGATTCCTTCTGCAGTGTTCCGCCAATGCTTTCTCATCAATGACCGCACCACGACTGACATTCACCAGAATAGCATCTGATTTCATCAGCGCCAGCCTTTCAGCAGTGATGAGATGCTTCGTGGCTGCATTCAGCAGCGGGTGAAGACTCACGACATCCGATTCACGGAGCAGTTCCTCGACTGTCTCTGCCTTTCTGCAACTCACTTCCCGCTCACCTTGTGACCTCAGGAATGCGTTGAATTGCACGATTCGCTGTTCCATCGCTTCATTTCTATGGGGACTGAAGTAGAGCAAATCCATTTTGAATCCTTCCACCATCATCCGTGCGTAAGCGGAGCCGATTCGGCCCGCGCCGACAATACCCAGAGTCTTTCCTGAAAGCAACTCACCAAGAAAGAGCGACGGAAGCCATCCATGAAATAATCCTTTGCGGGTAAATGTATCCGACTCGGCGACCGACTCTGCGTGCAGCGGCAAATGTGAGCGCAACAGCAACTTCGGCAGTTGCGTCTGTCAACACACCAGGAGTGTTTCCAACTGCAATTCCTCCCCGAGTTGCGGAGGCGACGTCGATGTTGTTGTAGCCGACTGCGTACGTGGAAAGGATTTTCCCGCCGGCATTTGCGAGCGATTCGATGATACTACTTCCCCACTGTTCGGAAAGTTGTGCGACCGCAGCCGTGCATGATTTGCCGATCGCTCTCTGAACTTCCGCCGGTGTCAGGATTATTTGAGAATCACAGATTTCCACTCTGCAGCCGGCAGCAATCAGAAGAGACAGCCACTTCTCTCCGGGCAGTTCTTTTGTAACAATGACCCGATATTTTCCATCGGGATTGACAAGTCTCCATGGCATAATTTGCTCCAGACAAATTTATCGTATGAGCCTCGAAGCAGAGGTTAACATCCCTGACCCCATCTGAACCGATCACCCCGGCTCCGCCCGGCCACCGGCTCGTTTCGGCAGCGCTCAGCTATTAAAAAAAGATGTCCAAAAACGGTCCGTGAATCTCGCGCTGATAGTTCAAATCCGATCTCTTCATTTTCCAAGTCTGGAACTCATAGTGGTACCCGATGACAAGACCACGACCGACCAATTCCGGAAGCAATATTACAATTTCCCCAGAGAACAGGTTCGACGTGCCGTCGTCCACGCTGAAGCTCTGTGTACTGTAATGAAACACACCCGAGCCCCGCACTTCGACGCCAAAATTCCGCTGGATCAGACGCGCATCGAGTCCGGTTCCAAGGCCAAGACTCACAATGTTGACGTCCCGGATAGAATTCGCGGTGTTGGCAGCACGGACATAGTTGGTACTGAGACACACTGGAAGAAAAAGACCGCTCCTCCGGTTTCCCCTGATCAGCGGAAATTCTCTCCGTGACTCTATCTCGCAGCTCAGTGCAGCGCCGCTTTTTCCCTTCAACAGATACGAAGAATATCCCAACACAATCCGCGTATCGGGATCGCGATACTCAGCATGAATCTGAGGATTGGAAAATTTGATCCCTGCCGAATCAGAGAGCGAATTCCCGCCGGCCGGCCTGAAGTGCTGTAGCGATACCCCGCCCCCGATGGCGCGGTACGCCGCCAGATCATACGCCGTCTCGCCAAAATCCTGTCCCTGCAAATGGATGACCGAACCATAGAAGCAGAGAATCGTTAGCAATTGGGCCGGAATTCGGTTATATTTCTTCAGAAGCCTATGACTATTCATCAGCATCATCAACATTCTTTGCTCTTCCTCCTGGTCGCCCTTGGATTGTTCGTGTACTCCTGCAAAGATTCTTCCAATCCGATTACGAAGCCGGGCGACGTCGTCTTCCCTGCGACGAATATCAGCTACTACAGGCACGTCCAGCCGCTTTTCAATATCGCATGCGCAACCACCAATTGTCACGACCGGGCAACGAGGCAATCCAATGTAGATCTTTCCAGCTACGCAGGTATTCGCGGACGATTCTACGACATCGTCATTCCGAAGGACACGCTGAACAGCAGGTTAATCTGGTGTATTGAAGGTCGACCGGGAAGTTCTCCAATGCCGCCGCCACCCATTCCGTCATTAGATCTCAATCAGGTGAAGGGTATCAAGCGTTGGATCTACGAAGGGGCGACGGATACGATACCATAGCGGAAAAACGGTCAGCTATTGCTGCTACAGAGCACTCAATTCCTTCTTCTTAAAATCTGCGCGAGATCCATCTCCAGGCTCACTTCGGGCATTTCCGTAATCCGACCAATTTCCTTCCCATCCCGAAAAAAAATGAACGTCGGCACTTTTGTGATCTTATACGTCGTCCCAGCATTTTCCGGAGATTTTTTCTGGTGATCCACGGCATGAAATCTGATTTTTTCGAGCGGAATACCTGCCGTCTCAGCCACTTTGATAAAGCGAGGCACTTCCCTGCGGGAATCAGAGCACCATGTTCCCAGGCATATCACGATGTCGCAATTCTTCTCAACTGCCGACAATGATGCGACAATACTCTTTTCCGGTTCAAACTCTGCGCGCTCTTTTCCGTACCATCCTGCGAATGACGTATCGGTTTGAAGAATACTCAACGGAAATTCTCCCACCAGCATTCGCTGTCCGGAAGGTTCTTTGACGATTGCATAAGGAGAGGATGCACCGCAGCCTGCAACAGCAAGTATTACGGCAATGAGCAGGATATTCTTCATATTATGCACCCTTCTGCACGCGGAGATCCTGCCCCCACATGAGTTTCGTCCGGAGCACATCGTAATAGCTTCGATCTTTCCTCTTCACCAGTTTTATTGTGTAGTCCGCTTTCTGTACCTGCAATTGCACCGGGGATGTGAATGTCCGTTCGGACTGTCCGTCTGCCGTGACCCGGACTTTCTCGCTCTGCGATCGAATGATGATCTTGATGATGCTTGAATCTGGCACAATCACAGATCGCGCAGTCAATGTGTGCGGGCAAATCGGGCTGATGGTAAGCACTTCGCTGACCGGAACGACAATAGGTCCACCCGCCGCGAGTGAATATCCGGTGGTTCCGGTCGGTGTCGAAACGATTACGCCGTCGCCTGTATATGAAACGAGATAGTCGTTATCGACATGCGCCTCAACGGAAAGCACCCGCGAGGAACCGCTTTTGTCGATGACGATGTCATTCAAACCGAACAACGGCTCTTCTTCGTCCTCCGCCGTCAGTTTGACCACCATCCGATCTTCGATCAGATGCTGATTGTTGAGGATGTCATCCACAAAGGACTCGATTTCATCCACGGAGACCTCTGCCAGAAAACCGAGCTTGCCGAGATTAACTCCAACGATAGGAACGGACGCCCTACCAACCAACCGCGCGGCCGAGAGCATGGTCCCATCCCCGCCGAAGGCAATCACCATATCGCATTGAGAAACGAGCTCATCCATCTCCGAAGTCTGCTTTTTGGGAATGACCTTTGTGCCCGATTCTCTGTTCACCAGCTTCGCCAACTCCTCTTCGACGACAAAATCCAGAGGTCGCTTTTCGCCCGCATGCCAAAGCCGCAGCACAGCATCTGAAAGAGCTACTTTTGACAAATTTCCAACGATACCGAATTTCATTTTATTGCCTCAATTAGTACGTGCAATGGTACGAAACATGGCCCCTAAAATCAAATGGTGTCTGCTTTCCGGTCCAATTCCCAGATTTTTGCATACTTCGTCATGACATAGGAAGCGGACAAGATCGCCAGCAATAGTCCGGGTTTTCCATCCAAAAATCCAAGCCTAACAAAATACATTCGTGTAAATTGCCATGCCGGCCGGAGAAAAATATCGATGCGACTGCAACGCTTCCCTCGCATGTGTGATTCGTTGGCCGCAAGTGAGGTGTATCTGTTGAGCTTGGAAATGTAGTGGTAAAGATTAGGATCTGTAAAGTGCAGTAAGTCATTGTTTAAATTAGAGATAATGCCGTCTATCTCAAGTCCCTCATGAACAGCCGCAGAATTAAATCTTGCCCGATTCCGGTGGAACAAGCGGGTGACTCTGCCCGGGTACCAGCCAGAGTGCCTGATCCACTTTCCGAGGAAATACGCTTTGCGCTTCACTCGAAACGCTGCCTGATCGGGATTCAACTTCAGAAGTATTTGAATTTCATTTGCCAGTTCGGGCGTCACCCTCTCGTCTGCATCCAACCAGAGAATCCACTCAGAATTCGTCTTAGACAGCCCAAAAGATTTTGCCGCAGCAAATCCAAGCCAGCGTTCAATAAAGACATTAGAGGTGTATTTCCGCGCGATTTCGACCGTTCTATCCTTGCTTTCCGAGTCGACCACGATTATTTCGTCAGCCCAGCGAACGGCGATACTCAAGTGATAGCCTCCTGTGCACTCATCCGCTCTGCAGCCAACGCCAGTCCCACACTGGACCAGACAAGAACCATGATCTGATGGGAGCCAAAATTCCATTCAAAGAGACCGTTGACGAGGAAACCGCAAAAAACAGCCAACGCTCCCAAAGCAATGGCGGAACCGATCGAGTCGCTGCTCAACTTCTTGAAAATGCGGTATTCTGCCACTATTACTCTTCCAAAAACCGCCATGACGATAGTAAATCCAATCAGCCCAATTGTCACCAAGAGCATGATGTAGTTGTTATGCAGGTGCCCGGCTGGCTCATCGTCTCCCGGATTTCGATACTTCTTGTAGATTTCCATAAGATCGGAATCCCCCACCCCGAGCAGCGGATGGTCGACAAAAATCTTCAAGCCCGTGGACCACATCGTCAGCCTACCGGCGTTGGAAGGGTGATTCAAATCGATCACACTCTTCGCCCGGTCTATGTTTTTCTGAGGAGCAAAAAAGAAAAATGCAATTACCAGCGCGACAATGACGAGAATGAGCTTTTTCTCTTTGAGGACGGCGATCAATCCGGCGCCCGCGATGAATCCAAGCCACGAACTTCGCGTATCCGTCAACACCAGAGCGACAAGCGTCGGTACGAGCAGAGTAAGGGCGGCAATTCGCCATTTTCCCGGAATTCCACGCTGCAGGATCACCGGTATAGTAAGCAAACAGACGATCATCTTGATGCCGCCGGTAGTCATATAGTGTTGAAAAATATAGAGGCGATTCTCGTTATTGAGGAAATAGTAGGCGATTTCCCCGAGGGACTGTAGCGCTGTGAACGCGATGAGGGATCCGACAAGAATTTCAATTTTTCTTTGCGAATCGACGACCGAAAGAAGGATGTAGAGATTTAGAATGAGGAGCAGCCTCTTCGCATTCTGAAATGCCTCTGCCGGATAAACTGCCGTAGCTGCCGTGAGAAATTCTATCGCTACATACAATAGAACAAAATAGTCGATCGGCGTGGCGTGCCACACTCCTCTATGGTCACGCCGCCACCAGACGAGCATGAGAAAGACCATCAATCCGAAACTAATGGAGGCGGCAGCAATGGAAAATGAAAGAACGACAATCTGTAGAACGCTCAGACAAAAGACAATCTGTGGTATGGTCAGAGAACGTATCTTTTTGAGTGTAAGCATTGCGCTACATTGTAAACTGCATGTCGTGAAGCTTCTTATACAGCCCGCCTGTCTGCTTGAGAAGGTCGGTATGCCGGCCTTCCTGAACGATCATACCTTTTTCCACCACCACGATACGATCGGCGTTGCGGATGGTGGACAACCGATGTGCGATCACAAAGGAGAGAAGTCGCTTCATCAAAAATCATTATCGGCGGATTCTTCAGCAGTGCGCGTGCAATGGAAAGACGCTGCCGTTGGCCGCCGGATATCTTGACACCGCGATCTCCTATCATGGAATCGAAGCCCTCCGGCATCGCCTCAATGAACGCAAGCGCATTGGCTGCCACGGCAGCATCGCGGACTCTCTGCTCCGGACAATTCTCCAATCCATAGGCGATGTTGTTGCGCACGGTATCATTGAACAATATTGTTTCCTGCGTCACGATGCCGACATTGCTTCGCAGCGATTGCAAATCGATTTGTCGGATGTCAACGCCGTCAATTTCGATGGATCCTCCCACCGAATCGTAGAAGCGCGGAATCAAATCGACGAGTGTTGTCTTGCCTCCGCCGCTGGGTCCGACGATGGCAACGATCTCTCCCTTTCTGACGCGAAGATTAATGTCCGTCAGAACCACGGGATTTCTCTTTTCATCCAAGTCAAGATTGGTGTATTTGAAGGAGACATGGCGAAACTCGATACTCTCCTTCAATGCTGTGAGCATGACCGGTGACGGCGAGTTGGTGATGGCGGGTTTCGTATCCAGGATTTCAAAAATCCGTTCCCCGGCAGCCGCCAATTCATGAATGCGATTATTGACGCTGCTGAGCTCCTTGATGGGCGGCATGATTTGAAAAATCGCAACCAGGAAGACCAGAAATTCCGATGCCTGCATCTCGTTGGAAATCAATACCTGACGTCCGCCGTACCAGATAATAATCACCGCGGCAACGATCGAGAGAAACTCCGTCGTCGGACTGGCAAGATTCCGGATGCGCGTCAGCTTCAGCAGCGTAGTAAAATAGCTTTGCGTTTCCCTGCGGAATTTCTTATCCTCAAATTCCTCCATGGCAAACGCTTTGACGACTTTCACATTGGAGATTGTCTCCTGCAAAACGGATGTAATATCCGCCATCTTCTCCTGGGACAGTCCGCTTTCCTTGTGCAGTTTGAGGGCGATCCAGCTGATAAAAACGAGGGCAAATGGAAAAACAATGAACGACATGAGCGTCAATTTCCAACTCAGCGTAAATGCCATCGTTAAGAATACAACGATGAGTAGAGGCTCGCGCACCAACGTGACAAAACTGGCGGAGACGCCTCCGTTGACGACGTTGACATCATTCGTCACTCTCGAAATCAGGTTGCCGGTCCGCTCGTTGGTGAAATAACTGAGGGAGAGATTGTGAAGGTGTTTATAAATCTCGTTGCGAAGGTCCCTCATCAAACCTTGCTCGACATGCGCCATCAGATAGGACTGCATGTAGCCAAAAATACTTTTGAGAAAGAATACAACAAGTATGAGTGCACAGATCTTATAGAGCGTTTCATTCTTGTCCGGGGAAAAAACCGATCGCTGCAGATAGTCGTTCAGCGATTGTTTCAAGGAGATGATCTCATTCGGCACCAGGCTGTTGCGGGGCGGCGTCGAATTCGATGGCGCCTGATCAAATACAGTCTGCAGCAGCGGCATGGTCAGATAGATAGACGCACCGCTGAAAATTGAAAACAGCACCGTACAGAGAAGGGACAGACTCAGCTTCCGCCAGTACGGTCTGACATATCTCAGAATCCGAAGAAAGACTCTCATATTATTCCAGCCGTTTCAAGTTCATCACCATTTCAACCGTCACAGGAGGCGTTGCTCCGCCGCTGCGACATGCCCGCTCAAGCTCCCATCGCTTGGCAGATATTAACAGAACGCGCATCGCCTGAAACAGAGCATAGAACAGGCCGTGCATTCCGTCGCGATACCCCATTTGTCCGAAAAACAGATGCGTGAATGTGCCAAGCGGACGGGTTACAAAAGATCGGCCGCCGTGCGTTTGTGCATCTCCCTCTGTCACGTCAAGAGAAGTGGAATCGTTCATCGCCGAAAGCAGAGATTGCAGAGACGCCGCACCATGATGCTCCAACGGGGACTCAAATGCGGGTGGGGATTCTGCAGACGGCAGGAATGCTTTCTTGCCCGACAGTACGGCATTTGCTGCATCTCTCCGCATCAGGCGAACCTCCCCATGAGATGCGAGATCACTGCTTCCCATCCTGCGTCCCAGAAAGTATGACGTAATAGAAAGAGAGCGACCTGCCATTGTCCCTTCTTGAACGATTGCGGCTGTGATTTCTGCAGCAAGCGGCGGGGATACGACATCACCGGCGTTCAAGAAAAGAACCCACGGAGCAGAGAGTATTGGCAGGACATCCGAGCGGTTCGGTACAAATGAAGATGCTGAGAAATTTTCCGGCGGCCGCGCGGAAAAGAACGGAGAGACTGTAATCACCTCATCTGCAAACGCAACGCTTCCGGCTGTACTACAGAAGGCGCTTTCGTCAGAATCAGCGAGAACGACACAGCAAAGCCTATGTGGACCATCAGTATTCACAAGGGTGGCGGCTACCGCACGACAATATTGACAAGCTTGTTCACCACCACGATTACCTTGACGACCTGTTTGCCGTCCAGATGAGTTTTCATATTCGGCTCTGCAAGAGCCAATTCCTTTATTTTGCTTTCCGGAAGATCGCGCGGCGCATTGAACTTCGCACGGATCTTTCCGTTGACCTGCGCAACGATGGTGACTTCGTCTTCCACCAGCAGCGCCGGATCGTACCGCACCCATGCCGCCGTTGTGAAAAGCGACGGCGGATATCCCATTTTTTCCCAGAGCTCTTCCGATACATGCGGCGCGAACGGTGCAAGGACGATGATGAAATCGCGCAGGATCGATTTCGGAAGGCTCTCCATTTTTGTCGCTTCATTCACGAAGATCATCATCTGCGCGATGGCGGTGTTGAAACAGAGAGCCGGAATGTCGTCGCCGACCTTTTTCACGGTTTGATTGAACACACGGGCAAATTCCACGCTCGGTTCGCCGTCGGTAATATCTGGATTCAAGGCACCTTGAGGAAGCGAAAAACACCTTCCACCCCGCGCGTGCTCCAGGGCTTCATTTCCTCCAACGGTCCCATGAACATCTCGAACATACGTAGTGCATCGGCGCCAAATTCCTTGACGACATCATCCGGATTGACCACGTTGCCCCGGGACTTCGACATCTTGCGTGAGTCTTCTCCCAGGATAATTCCCTGATGGCGCAGTTTCACAAACGGTTCCGGCGTATTGACGTAACCGAGATCGAACAGCACTTTGTGCCAGAACCGCGCATACATAAGATGAAGCACGGCGTGTTCCGAACCGCCGACATAGAGATCGATCGGCATCCAGTACTGCATCTTTTCCCGGGAGCAGAACTCGCTGTTGTTTTTCGGATCGATAAACCGCAAGTAATACCAGCAGGAGCCGGCCCACTGCGGCATTGTGTTCGTCTCCCGGCGGCCTTTCATACCTGTCACCGGATCCGTCACGCTGACCCACTCCTCCGCCAGTGCCAGAGGTGATTCTGTCGTGCCGCTCGGCTGGAATTTTTTCAGATCGGGAAGCAACAGCGGAAGTTCGCTCTCCGCCAGCGGCTTCATCGTGCCGTCTTCCAGGTGAACGATCGGAATCGGTTCGCCCCAATATCGCTGCCGTGAAAAGAGCCAGTCGCGCAATTTGAATTTGATCGCCCGCTTGCCGATTCCCTTCCTCTCCAGCCAGACCGTGATTGTGTGCATCGCGTCTTCAGTCGTCAATCCGTTCAGGGAGACTTCACTGTTTGCGGAATTGACGGCGACACCGTCCCCGGTGTAGGCTTCATCCGGATTTGTCCCGCCGGAGACAACAGTCACAATCGGAATCAAAAACTTTTTCGCAAATTCAAAGTCACGTTCGTCATGCGCGGGCACCGCCATGATCGCGCCGGTGCCATACCCCATCATGACGTAGTCCGCAATCCAGATAGGAATTTTCGTACCTGTTGTCGGATTCACCGCGAAGGCACCTGTGGCGACACCTGTTTTGTTTTTGTCAAGACCACGGTCCATTTCGGATTTCAGAGCGGCCTGCTGTTTGTACGCGGCAACGCCCTCCCGCTGCGCCGCAACGGTGATCTGGTCCACCAGCGGATGTTCCGGCGCTAGGACCATGTAGGTTGCGCCAAATAATGTATCGGGACGTGTTGTATAGACACGAATAATATCTTCTGACCCGTCGACGTGGAAATCGACTTCAGCACCTTCAGAGCGGCCGATCCAGTTTTTTTGTTGTTCCAGCGTGGAGACGGGCCAATCGAGCTGGGTGGAGTCTTTCAGAAATCGTTCGGAATATGCAGTGATGCGCATCATCCACTGGCGCATCGGTTTGCGCTCGACAACGTACCCCTTGTCCGTCCACTCGGCAATTTCTTCATTCGCCAGAACGGTTCCCAGCGCTTCGCACCAGTTGACCGGAATCTCCGCCACATACGCCAGCCGGAATTGGTCAACAACAGCCTGCTTCTCTTTCGGGCTCTTATCCTTCCATGCGGCGGCTCTACAGTGCACATCACCGGGAATCGCATCTGTTCCCGTCTGCGCAAGCTCTTCCTCCAATGTTGCGATGGGCCGTGCTTTCTTCATGCGCGGATCGTACCATGAGGTGTACATCTTCAGGAAGATCCACTGCGTCCACCGGTAATACGTCGGATCGGTCGTATCGACTTCGCGCGACCAATCGTAACTGAGGCCCAGCATTTTTATTTGGCGCCGGAACGTTGTGAGGTTCTGCTCTGTCGTAATACGCGGATGGATGTTTGTCTGCATCGCGTACCGTTCCGCCGGCAGCCCAAAGGCATCCCATCCCATTGGATGAAGTACGTTGATGCCAGTCATCCGCAGAAAGCGGCAGAGAATATCCGTTGCAGTGTAGCCTTCGGGGTGGCCCACATGAAGCCCGGCACCGGAAGGATACGGAAACATATCAAGAATATAGCGCTTCGGTTTTGAAGAATCTTCGACGGCTTTGTACGTCTCGTGTACATCCCAATATTCCTGCCACTTCTTTTCTATCTCCAAAAACGGATATTTCATTTCGTGCTTTCGTTCGTTGTTGACTCTTCTGGACTTCTCATATACAAGCGGGCGGTCGCAGCGGTTGCGATGTGAAATCGTGCTTGTAGCTCTTCGATGGTCGCGCCCTGAGCGGCCAACAGCGTAGCGGCAGAATGGCGGAGCGAAAACGGTGTGATGCGCCGGAGTTTTCCGTTCTTGATATTGGACTTTTCCAAGTAGAGATTCACGCGCTCGCGGAGACCACGGGTAGTCATTCTCTTCCCGCGTGTCCGGTTGCCGGCACTCATGAACAATGGCTCGTTGCCGTCGGCATCCTTACGATATGTCAAATACTCCGACAACGCAGTCTGCACGTCGGGAGGCAGCACGATTATTGTCTCTTTGGTTATCGAACCCTTTGGCTGCACGTACATCACCGCAATGCCGTCCACAGATTTCAAATCTTCAATGTTTGATCGGACCAGTTCAATCTCAGAGAGGCCACATACCGCCATTGCTTTGAGCACGGCATAGTCGCGGAACCCGCGCTCATCCGACCTTCCGACACTTTCCAACAAAGAGGCTATCTGCACAGCCGTCAGGGTTTCGCGCGAATGGGTCTGCGGACGCTTGCCGCCTTTCACATGCGCGGCTGGATCTTCCCGCAGGATGCCATTATGAACAAGAAAACGGAAGAACACACGCAATGCGGTCAGATAGGTCGAAATTGATACCGGAGAGAGCTTCCTTTTTTTCGTCAAGTGTGACTTGTAGCGTTCAACACCATCTGCGGATGCCGTGAATTTCTGTTCTTTTTCCAGCCAACGGAAGAATTCCCTGAGAGCGCGTTCATATGTGCCCCGTGTTTCGGGCTTGCGCTTCCTCAAATCGTGCAAAAACGACTCATGATGCTGACATAATGTCCGTCGCGAGAGCACTTTTGCGGGATTTTTTTTCGGTTTCATGGTGGAGAAAAGGTATGGAAAAACGTGCTGAAATGCAATCAAACGCACTTTAGCACAACAAC
>JAPLFO010000022.1:0-12621 GCA_026390635.1 Ignavibacteriales bacterium | reverse complement strand
AATTGCGGCGCGGATTTCAACCACAATTCCGCCCGCCGGAGTGGAAGCTAATTGCCTGAGGAATTGCTCGACACGCTCTTCGGTGTAGTCGACGCCTTCCGTGTTCATCGCTTCGCTGATTCCGTCCGTGAACATTACGACGAAGTCCCCGACACAAAGAATTACTTCCCCCTCTGTGTAGGGCGGAGGATGCGGAACAACACCGAGAACAATTCCGCCTTCATGAAGCCTTTCGATCGTTCCGTTGAAGCGGACCACGAAAGGATGATTATGCCCTGCATTCACATAGCGGAATTTCCGGCTCGCAGGATCCAGAATACCCCAGAAAAAAGTGATAAACTTGCCGCTTCCTGTGTTCTCGCAAATAAGATGATTCACTTTCTGCGTCATCTCGCTCAGTGTCATTGGTATATGCGCCAGCGTACGGACGATTGCCTGCACATTTGCCATCAACAACGACGCCGGCGTGCCTTTTCCGGACACATCGCCGATCGCGATCATGAATCGGTCATTCTCCAAATTGATGACATCGTAGTAGTCACCACCTACCTGCTTTGACGGAAGATTGAGAGCGCTGATCTCGAACGATGGAATCTCCGGAAGCATTTGCGGCAGCAGACCATTCTGGATTTCACGAGCGATGGCCAATTCATTTTCCATCTTCTGCTTTTCTACCGTCTCTGCAAAAAGGCGGGTGTTTTCGAGCGAAATGATTGCGAGGTTGCCGAGACTGTAGATAAATTCGAGATCTGCCTCGGAGTACCCGCCGCCGCGGAGCCGTGAACCCAGACACATCATACCCCGCGTTTCATTCTGCGTCTGAAGCGGAACCAGCACTTCGATACCCATCTTCTCGCACTGCGCCCGGAGTTCTCTCATTCTTTTTGACTTTCCCAGCGCACGAACAGAGGACGGCTTGTGAATCGCTTCCAGCATTCTCTCTTTGAACGGCAGCAGTGATTTCACGTCCAGGCGGGAGACGAACGTTTCGGCTTCGCGAAGACATACCGCATAGGAATTGACCCCGAGCTGTCCCATCAACGTGAAGCCTAGCAGCTTGAGAATCTTTTCACGGTCAAGAATTGCGCCGAATTCTTTGCTCAATTCAAACAACGTGCGCAGCTGTTGAACATGCCTATCCAGTTCGCGGTTCGCTTCCCGCTGGATATCCATACCCATTGCCTTCTGAAGCGCCGATGCTGCGATGTGAGCCATGGCCTGGGCAAACTCAACATCGTTCGCAGTCAGATCACGATTCTTCGGAGCTCCACCGAGTCCGACGTAGCCGACAACGGCATTATCGACCAGCAACGGAAGAAGCCGCCGTATTCCATGGTGATAGAGCTCGGGAGCGCAGGATCGGGAGTCTGCAGAAAGGAGAACGCTTGTTTTGCGGCGGCGCGGAAATTTGTACTGCGACGAAAGAACCGATGCAGGGACGCCTTTGCCGTTTGCTATCCTGAAAATTCCGCCGCCGACCGGCAGCAGGACTACGCTGCGCGTCAGCAGGAACTTCCCCATCAGGGAGAGCAGCACGGCATCCAGCAGCGCGGCAGTCGTCAGTCCGGAATTCACGAGGGCACTGAATTCCAGCAGCGGTTCCACATCCAAGGAGTGGCGTAGGCGGTTGGTGCTCATGCGCTGAGATACTTCACCATTCGCACGACATTGCGCGACGGCTGAATACGATACTCCACTTTGTCCATCAGTTTCCGCATTAGCAGCATTCCCAGTCCTCCCCGTTTGTATTTGGAAAGGTACTCTTTCATGTCCGGCATGGCGACCTTGTCCGGCTCAAAGTGCTGTCCCTTGTTCGTGATATCTTTATCAGATGCAAAATGGTACGCATGTTTGATAATATTGGTACACGCTTCGTCGACAGCGAGGGCAATATTCGACACTTCCTCATCCGCGAAGCCGAAACGTCGGGCGGCGTCCGAGACAAAGTCGCGCACCTCGCTCAGATGTTCCGTTTTGCTCGGAACATTCAGCGATAGTTTCTTCGGTAATTTCAATGTGCTCACGAGGGCGATCTCCTTCTTACGCACCGAATTTTGCAATTGCTTCCTGTTCGTCTTTGACGATGTCGTACAACACCGGAAAGCCGAGGAGATCGAATATGTTAAACACTTTGACAGTCATGTTAGAGAGCTTGATGTCTCCCTCTTCCGCACGGACATCTTCTATGAATGCCATGAATACGCCGAGACCTGCGCTGGAGATATAGTTCAGGTCTCTGCAGTTGACGATGATGCGATACTTTTTCTCAGCGAGGAGCTTCTTAAACGCCTCTTCCAACAGCGGCGTCGTGTGGGCATCCAGGTATCCTTTCAGATCCAGAACATGAACGCCGGCCGATTCCCGAACTCCGATTGCGAACTCACTCATGAGAGACTCCCTTTCAATGTGGGCCGTTCCATTTCAAAACCATCACAGTCAAATCATCATCATAGCCCTGCGCATCCGTATAGGCCCAGACGCGCTGGATAATTTCTTCTTTGATATCCTCTGCGCAGCGATTACTCGTATCGCGGACAACGCTGACAAGACGATCGTACCCGAATTCTTCACCGGCGGCAGAACGCGATTCCGTGACGCCATCCGTGTAGAAGACACAGACGTCGTCTTTGTGAAGCGTCAGGCTTATCTCTTCCACCGTTCCGGCAAAGACATGATTCCCTGCCAAGCCAAGACCCATCCCCGCCGGTTTCACAAACTCCGCCCTTCCGCCCGACAACAATAGCATGGGACAATGGCCCGCCCGTGCCATGTGCATTTCTCCCGTCACGACATTCAGGGTCGAATACATGAGACTAATGAACGAGCGCTTGTCGATACTCGTAATCAACGCTTCGTTCGCTTTGATGAGAAACTCCTTCGGCGACGGATAGATCCGACTCAGCGACTGGAATATTCCTTTGACCTCTGCCATATAGAATGCCGCACCGACACCCTTGCCGGATACGTCTCCAATGACAAAGCTGATCATGTTTTCATCGAGGCGGATGATGTCGTAGTAGTCACCGCCGACTTCAAGCGCGGGCGCAGAGACTGCCTTCATGTCCAGATTCTTGAACACCGGCAGTGTCTGCGGAAGCAGACGCTTCTGCATTTCCTGCGCGAGAAGCAGTTCCCGCTGCAACCGTTCTTTCTCCAGCGATTTCTTGATGAGCCGTGCGTTGTCGATGGCAATGCTTACCTGGTCTGCAAATCCGGTCAGCACCTCAATATCGTCCTGGTCGAAGGCATGATCCATTTCCTTCGTCACATACAGAATGCCGATGAGCTCGTCGTGCGTCATCAGCGGAACGACGGCGATGGACGCAACTTTGTGAATCCCGGCAAAGTATTTCGTCCGCCGATCATTTGCAACGTCGTCCACCAGCAATACGGTTTTGGATGCGAGGACGGTGGATCGCACCGTATTGGGACTGCCCTCGACAATGCGGGCGATGTCGTCCCGGGAGATATTTCTGGAGGACACAATGTCCGACGGGAGTATCTCCAGCCATGCGCCCGAAGCGCCGCACACTTCCAGCGTCATTCGCGTCACAGATTCAGCAAGGTCATTGAAATCGAACACCTGTGTAATCAGCCTGCTGAGGCTGTGGAAGGAGACAATCTCCGACCGTTTGCGATCGAACGCTTCCGCGGTCGGCAGATGAAACATCGTTGAGATAAATGCCATGCCGAAGAAAATCGCACCGAACAGCGCCGTCTCCTGAAAGACCGTTTGCAGCGGATAGCTGAAATAGCGCAGCGATTTGAGCAGAAATTCCTTCTCCGACATGATTACGTAAATCGCCATAAATGCAAAGAAGGCAAGAAGCGAGTACAACATGGTATAGATTTTTTCCCGCCTCGTCAGGTAGGCAATCCACGACAGCCGAAAGGAATTGACGATGATCATTCCGACTGCGAGGAAAAGAAGCACTTCGCGGTAGTTGGATGATTCGAGCGGACGCAGATTATACGTACTTGCGGCTGCACCGAGGAACGCGGCGATCAGCAGCCAGAAATTTCTTTTTGTTCCCCGCTTGCGCTTGAAGAGAAGTACCTCGCGAATATTCACAATCGTCAAGATCGAAAGAACACCCGCAGCGGCGGAAAGGATCGTGGCACAGAGGATAGTGATGTAGTCTATGGGAATGAGTCGCAACTCACGGGATTGAAATCCGTCAAGGGGCAGTACACTGACAACAATATACAGTCCGACAAAGGCCCCGGTGAACATCGCCACCCGTCCGATGCGCTGAACGATATTGTGCTGTTCTCTCTTTTTGCCCTGGCTGACCGTCAGATACATCAACGACAGCGAAGCGACCATCATTCCGGCGCGCAGCGCCATGAGGCCGTTTCCCGTCTCATCAATATTCTTCATGGCCGCATCCATGATGAAGACAACGATCAGGAGCAATGCAGCACCAGAGGCGTAAAATATTTTTCGAAAGTTCATGGCCGGATGAGGTCAGCGTACGAACAGGAGATGCAATCGCAGTCTGCGATGCCAAAACGCTCCCGCAATTCTGCCAACAGCGCTTTTGCCTGGCGCGGTCCCTTTGTTACCATCACTTCAAATTCAATAAACGCGCCCAATGACCGGACGGCATCAATATGAATGCGCGCATTTTGGTACCGGTACACAAGACGGGTCTTCTTCACCTGTACGTCAATTCCAAGGGCAGTTTTTAGCACTCGGAAAAGACCGCGGGAATCGCCGGTTGGAAATATGTCGAACCGGCTGTACCGGTCTCCCTTCCCCTCATTGCGGGCGTAGACAATGAGTTCCGCGGAAGCCGGCGAAAAAACTCTCAGTTTCAATCGTCCTTCGCGAACGCAAAAATACGTGTCTGTTTGTGAGAGAGTGGAATCAAATCGGGCAAATGACCCGGCGACTTTTTTCGTCCCAGACAGTGAATGAACGCGCGCTTTGAGTTCCAGATTTGTGGGCATGAATCCTGCTCAGCGGTTGATGTCCAAAAGCTCGTAGGACAACGTGCCGGCGGGCACAGTGACAGTCACTTGATCGCCCACTTTTTTTCCCACCAGACTCTTGCCGATCGGCGAGGTGACAGAAATCTTGTCCTGCTCAAAGTCAGCTTCTTCCGGGGAGACGAGTCGGTATTTCAACGTCCGCTTGGTTTTCAGGTCCTTCAATGTGACAAGCGAAAGTATGTAGACCTTATCATTCGGAACATCGCGGTCTTCGAGGATATGTACGCGGGAGAGCGTCTGCTCCAATTTGGCGATCTTCAATTCGTGGTGCTGCTGGGCTTCCTTTGCCGCTTCGTACTCGGCGTTTTCGCTCAGATCTCCATGCCCACGCGCCTCCGCGATCTTGGCAGCAATTTCCTTCCGGCCGTGCACCTTGAGTGCATGCAGTTCATGTTCCAACTCCACGAGTCGTTCCCGCGTCAGGTACACCGCAGCGTTTGTCGAATCGCTCATATCTCTACCGTTACATATTGAAATGGATAAAAATAAAAGCCATCATTCTGTTCGAATAATGGCTGTCTTTTGCTATGACCAAGATACAGGATTTTCCAAGTGGAAGCAAGTGAAAAAAGTCTATCATGGTCGTCGAGCGGAGCCGAGACGACCCTTAGGAACAACCACGATTACGTCACCTCGGCTGCGCTCGGTGACCGGTGCACGAGGTCGTCGAGCGGAGCCGAGACGAGCGTTAGGAACAACCACGATTACGTCACCTCGGCTGCGCTCGGTGACCTGCACACGTGGCGTCGAGTCACGCCCGGTGACGGGTACAATTCAGTGACCCTCGAGAATCAAATGTCCGAGTTTATCACGTTTGGTTTTCAGGTACTTCTCGTTGATGGTATTCGCCTCGATTTCGATCGGCACCCTCTCAATGACGTCCAGACCATAGCCGCTTAAACCGACGATCTTTTTAGGATTGTTTGTAATGAGGCGCATTTTTGTAATACCGAGATCACGAAGAATCTGGGCTCCCACGCCATAGTCACGCAGATCCGCTCTGAATCCCAGTGCCTCGTTCGCCTCCACGGTGTCCTTCCCTTCGTCTTGCAGCCGGTAGGCTTTTAGCTTATTGGCGAGGCCGATGCCCCGCCCTTCCTGGCGCATGTAGAGGACGACACCGTTCCCCTCCTTTTCCACCATTCTCATTGCTGCAAGCAGCTGGTCGTTACAGTCACAGCGAAGTGATCCGAACACATCGCCGGTCAGGCATTCAGAATGAACGCGAACGAGCGTCGGTGTATCGCCGCCGACGCCGCCTTTCACCAAAGCAATGTGCTCTTTGTTATCGATGGAAGAATGGTACAAATGCACGGCAAATGTTCCGTAGCGTGTCGGAAGACTCGTCGTCACGACGTGTTCTATGAACTTTTCGCGGCGCATCCGGTACTCGATAAGATCGCGCACCGTAATGATCTTGAGCTCGTGCTGTCGCGCGATGGCTTCCAACTGCGGCACGCGCGCCATCGTCCCGTCGTCGTTCATGATCTCGACAAGAACGCCGGCGGGTTCGAGTCCCGCCAGTTGACAGAGGTCGACCACTGCCTCCGTATGACCGGCACGCCGGAGCACACCGCCGGGAGACGCCTTCAATGGAAAGATATGACCGGGCCGGGCAAGATCGACGGCTTGTGTTTGGGGATCGATGAGCGCCCGCACAGTAGCGGCACGATCGGAGGCCGAAACGCCCGTGGTTGTTCCATGCAGATAGTCGATCGACACGGTAAACGGCGTTTCGTGCAGCGATGTGTTCGCCTCCACCATCAAATCGAGTTCAAGCTCTGCTGCACGCTCTGCGGTGATGGGTGCGCACACGATGCCGCGGCCCATTTTCGTGAAAAAATTGATTATCTCCGGAGTGATGAATCGGGCCGCAACGATGAAATCGCCTTCATTCTCACGGTCTTCATCATCAACAACAATGACGATCTTTCCCGCGGCAAGCTCGGCCACCGCTTCATCTATGGAATTGAATATCGACATGGTTTATGCCTGGCTTTCGACGCCTTCCACTTCACCCACTTTGTTCACAACCGCAATGGAACTGCGTTCGATCTTTATCTTGACATTTTCTGCGATCTGGATTAATGCAGTTTTATCTTCCAGACCGACGATGGTGCCGTGTACGCCACCCGCCGTCACGATCTTGTCCCCTTTCTTCATCGATTCGAGAAGCTTCTGACGTTCCTTCTGTCGTTTTTGCTGTGGGCGCAGAATCATGAAATAGAAGATCGCAATGATGGACCCGAACATAATCACGGTCGGAAGAAAACTCTGTTCGCCCCCGCCCTGCTGCGGAGCCATGAGAAGAAGTGCAAGCATAAATGTATTCCTTATGAGATGTGATATGAAAATAATTCTACAAATGCTTTAATACTATTCAGTATCCAGGATCTTTATTGCCACAGAGAGCACTCGCCTCGCTGAGCTCGGCGAAGCGGGCAGAGCATGGTTCGACTCGTCCCGTTGGGACTCGCTCACCATGACGTGCAACTATTACGTCATCCCGAGCGAGTCGAGGGACTCTGTGTTCTCTGTGGCTATTCTTTATCCCGTAGTGCGATCAGACCCTGCGTTCATCCTGCCGATCATTTCGCGTTTCCATGTCGAAAATGTCCCGGCGATAATTTGCCGGCGCGATTCCTTCACCAGCCAGAGATAATAGGTCAAGTTGTGCATCGAGGCCAATTGCAGTGCAAGAATCTCCTTCACCTGAAAAAGATGTCGAAGGTATGCACGTGAAAAATTTCTGCATCCGTAGCAGCTGCACTCGCCATCCACCGGCCGGCTATCCGTCCGGTGTTTCGCATTTCTCAGGTTTACCCTGCCGTCTCTCGTGAAGACCATCGAATTGCGGCCGTTGCGCGTCGGCATGACACAATCGAACATATCGATGCCACGCTCGATGCATTCCAGAATATTCTCCGGTGTTCCGACTCCCATGAGATAACGCGGCTTTTCGGCCGGCAACAGGTCGGTACAAAACTGAGCGATATCATACATCTCCGCCGCCGGTTCACCCACGGCAAGACCGCCAATTGCATATCCCTCAAAATCCAAATCCACCAGCGCCGTTGCACTCTCTTTTCTGATATCGCGAAAGACGCTTCCCTGAACGATCGCAAACAAGGCCTGCCGGTGTCCGTACAGAGGAACCGACGCGACATGCACCGTCTGACACTGTTTTGCCCACCGAACCGTCATCTCGTTGGATTTCTTTGCATAGAGATGCTCGCACGGATACGGGGTGCACTCGTCCAACACCATCATGATATCTGAACCGATGGCATGTTCAATTTCCATCACCTTTTCAGGGGTAAAGTAGTGCGAAGAGCCGTCCACATGGGACCTAAACGTCACACCGTCATTCGTGATCTTTCGAAGTTCCGTCAGACTGAAGACCTGATATCCGCCGCTATCGGTCAGGATGGGCTTCTCCCAATTCATGAACCGATGCAGGCCGCCCATCCCTTTGAGGACGTCGACGCCCGGACGGAGATACAAATGATACGCGTTGCCTAGGATAATCTGGGCGCCAAGTTCGGACATTTCACGCTGCTCGACCGCCTTGACGCTCCCTTGGGTGCCGACAGGCATAAAAATCGGCGTCTCTATGACGCCGTGATCTGTCTCCAGCCATCCCGCACGTGCAGATACTTCTGTATGCAAAACCTCAAATTTCACCATTCAAGATACGACTTTTAGCAAGTGAAGTCAACGCGTCACATGAAGCGTGCATCCGGCGATTCCTTTTGTTCTCAATTTTGTTTATGTTTCATTAACAACTTCGGCCGTTCACAGGTTTACTAGAAATAGAAAGGATATTCCCATGAGTCAGCAGCCAAGCTCCAAGACGTGTTTCAATTGCGGAATCGGTGAAAATGATCGGCCGCTCTTGCTTCTGCGGTACAAAGGAACACAAACAGAAATCTGTCCCCAATGTCTCCCTCAGCTCATCCATCATCCGGAAAAAGTCGCCGAAAATCTGCAGATCGTCGCAGATCATAAACAATAGAGACAGCGTAGACATCCCCGCTGCGGGAGTCTATACTTTCCGCGGCGTCTCATTTTTCATTCACTTTTGGACATGCACAATGGCCACGTTCATTCCTTCTCCATCTGTCATCGAAGCGGCTGGCAATAAACCGAAAATCATTCAGGAATTCGTAGGACGGGTAAACAGCAAGACGTCCGCGCTCAGTCTCGCCCGGATGAAAAGTCCCGGCGGATGGGTGGAACCTGGACAGATTCCTGCATTTGACGAGTACACTCTCGTACTTCACGGAATGCTTCGCGTCACAACCAAACACCAGACGACCGACGTTCGCGCAGAGCAGGCGATCATTGTCCCGAAAGGCGAATGGGTGCAGTACAGCTCTCCCGCAGAAGACGGGGCCGAATATGTCGCCGTCTGCTTGCCGGCATTCTCGCCGGATACAGTCCATCGGGATGCCTGATACGGTTGGGAGGCATAGGCGTCGGACACTTACTGTCACCAGAGCAGATCGTGCACGTACTGCGCAGTGGCAGGTGATGCCGTAACCCCGGGAGATTCGATGCCGATGAGGTTAACGAACCCTTCGAGCCCCCTTTCCTTTTCATGAACGATCACAAAATCCCGCGCCTGCGAACCCTGCGTTTGCAGCTTGGGCCTGATCCCGCAAATATCCGGCGCGATATCTGTCGACTCCACGGATGGAAGAATTCTTCGGATCGACTGAAGAAACGCATCCCGTTTCGATTCATCCACTGAGTAGTCCAGTACGTTCTCTCGCATGTACTCAACGTCGGGACCAAACCGAAGTCTTCCTGCCAGATCAAACAGCGCATGGACGCCGAGGAATTCATTGCCCGGAACCGGATAAACAAGACGGGTCAGCAATTTTGATTTGCCGGACGCGACACTGAAATACGATCCTTTGCAGAATGAAATCCGGTAGCCGGCGGCATCAATATCGATTCCCGCCATGGCGGCAATCCGATCGGAAAAGAGACCGGCCGCATTGATGACAATTTCTGATGTAGCAGTCGATTCCCCATCCGGTTCTGTAAGCGTGAGCCGGTATCCGTCGGCACATCGCTCGACTCCCGTCACTTCACACCGCTGCTGAACTATGACGCCATTCTGTATGGCAGATCGGTAGAACCAATCCATCAATTCATGAACACTCAGAATTCCGGTCAGAGGAGAATATATGGAAGCGACCGCCTCCACGTGCGGTTCGAGTGCCAGCGTTTCCGCGCGGTCAAGCATACGTACGCCTGCCGAGTTCACTATTCCACGTTTGAAGACAGTTTCGAGTTTCGGAAGTTCGTTCTGTGCTCTTGCAACAATGATTTTGCTGATCTGCCGGTGTGCGATTCCGTTTTCACGGCAGAGTGCATAAAGCACGTCCCGACCTTCCACACAAAGCCGTGCTTTGAGCGATCCAGCTTCATAATACATTCCCGCATGGATCACTTCGCTATTGCGGCTGGACGTCTCCATGCCATATTTGGCGTTTCTCTCGAGAAGCAATATCGATGCGCCTTTTCTCCTCACGGAGAGATAGGAGGCGATAGCAAGGCCGACAACCCCTGCACCTATGATTGTGATGTCAAAGTCAGATCGGGGCATAGTACGCTAACGTCATAGTTCTCATTGTTTTGATGGTCGTGACTCCACGGAGTCGCGCTACACTTTGCGTTGCAAAATGCTGATGCTCGGCACTTCTCTCTTTACGTCAATCTTTAAAGATAGCGGTTGTTGACATCTCTACGGCGACAGACGCTCCAATTTCCAGAATTGCTCCGCCTCCAGTGAAAAGCGGAGCCGGTCATGAAGACGGTCCGGCCTGCCCTGCCAGAATTCGATGGTGTGCGCCTGGAGGCAATAGCCGCCCCAATGCGGCGGCGTGGGGATTTCATCATCTCCAAATTGCCTTGAAAGTTTTTCCATTTGCTCGACCAATGTTGCACGGCTTGCCACGACTTTGCTCTGCCGCGAAACCCACGTAGAAAGCTGGCTGCCGCGCGGCCGGAGACGAAAATAGTTCTCCGAGTCACTCCGGCTCAGCTTCGAGACACTTCCTTCGATGCGGATTTGCCGTTCCAGCTCTGCCCAGAAGAACAAGAGCGACGCGTTGTGGTTCTGCTCGAGTTCCATGCCTTTCCGGCTTTCATAGTTTGTAAAAAACGTGAAGCCGTCATGATCGACATCCTTCAGCAGCACCATCCTCGACGACGGAACTCCATGCTTTGTCGCAGTGGCGAGCACCATTGCATTCGGTTCCGTGACATTCTTCCGGATTGCCTCTAACAGCCACTGTCCGAACAAAGCGATCGGATCGTTGCCGCAATCCTGCTCCATCAAACCTGCAACCGTGTATTCCTTGCGAAGCTTATCAAAATCCTCATGCATGGCCATGGTTCATTTTCCGGTGTTGTGACGAAGTTCTTTTTGTTGAAGCCGCCGCTGCACAGGTGCACTCCGGAGCTCGCGGATTGCATCGGCGGCGATCCACCGCGCAGCGGATGATTGCTGCATGGCGACCCTTGCAGCCGTTTTCAGCGCGAGCACATTGAGGACGAGGTTACGCTTTCCGATCTGCCGGAGCGACCAGTTGACTGCTTTCTTCACAAAATTCCGGCCATCTGAACATTCTGCGACAATACATTCGAAAAATGGAAGGAAGTCTTCGTCCAGTGCCGCTTTGTCATGAACTGCCAGCGCTGCCATCAAGACAAATCCTGCTCTCTTCACATACTCCCCTTCCGCACGGCTCCAAGCGATCGCCTTCTTGCGCACAAACGGTGTTTTATCAAACAGGACACAGCAGCAGTTGTCACAAAGATCCCACGAACGGATCTGACGAACCCAGCGTTCCATTTGAACTTCCGTCACTTTGGAGGGATCGTCAACAAGTGCGGCCAGCATTTGGGCATCATGAATTCCTGTCTTCCACAGCGCTGCGGCAATTCGGTGGTTTTTGCCAATCGACTTTGCCAACACTCTGAGTTTCGGGGCCGTTACGCCGTACGATTTTTCGACGACGACTCCAAAGCGTGCTTGTCCTCTCACCACTTCGCGTGATCCGGCTTTCTCGAGAACCCCCAGCAGTTCAGGAATTGTGGGATCCGGAATTATTCGTCTCTGAGCCATTGCCGAGCCTTTCACGGTATTCGTGGTAGTCTTCCACAAGTCGCTCGTATTCCCCGGACATCAGCGGAGAGGAAATCATAAAGTCCGCCGAGGCGCGGTTGCAGGCTACCGGGATATTCCAGACGGCGGCGATCCGGAGTAGCGCCTTGATGTCCGGATCATGCGACTGCGATTCCAGAGGATCCCAGAAGAATATTAAAAAGTCGATTTCGCGTTCCGCAATTCTTGCGCCGATCTGCAGATCACCGCCCAGCGGACCGCTTTCGAATTTTGTAATCGTCGCATCCAGTTCCTTCTCCAACAACGTACCAGTCGTTCCCGTTGCGTAGAGCGCATGACGAAGCAGCGTCTGGCGATTGAAGCGGACCCATTCGATGAGCTCCCGCTTCTTATTGTCGTGTGCAACGAGAGCGATGTGTTTTTTCTTTCCGATAAGAATATTACTTCGTTTCATAAGACTCCTCTTCTACCACAATAATGCCTTT
>JAPLFO010000021.1:7238-16672 GCA_026390635.1 Ignavibacteriales bacterium | reverse complement strand
GAAAGAGCGTGAGGAATTGCGTCAAGGATCGTTTGACATTCTCACGGCGGACAACGGGAGAGGGTTTCTTGCATTTTCCCGGACAATGAAGGAACAGTCTGCGATTGTTGCATTCAATGTCAGTAGTGACACCTTCACCACAGCGCTTCCGATATCGTTCGATAGCACCGTTGTGAAAGATGCACTCTCGGGTCGACAATATATGGTACACAAACACACGATTGATCTCACACTGGCGCCGCGAAGCGGGACTGTTCTCCTCTGCAGCTAGAAATAGCAGTGTAAGTACCAGTCGAGTGCCAGTCGACAAACGAAGAATCCGTGGCAGGACATCAAGATTCCATATTTTTCTCTTACGATATCATGGATGGGAAATGCACAGAAACCGAAAAATGGCTGTTGTTCTCTTCTTGCTCACGGGCATTTGCTCTCTGCATGCACAGACGGTTACCATAAAATTTCGTTTTCAGCCGCAGGCTGATTATGTTCGAGTCAATTTCCCCGGTACCTTCAATGGATGGGGACCGAACGCACTCGGAATAATCTATGCGGGAGCAGTCTCCCAGGCCGACAGTCTTGAAATATCAACCGGGATGTGGGTGAAGACGGTTGGTATTCCATTCGGATCATATCAATACAAAATTTACCAGCAGTTGGGTTCGACAGCTTCAAATTATAAATGGATTCCTGATCCTCTCAACCGCATCGTCATTGCACCGGATCAGAACTCCGGATTGACGGTTGACAGCCTTATGTTATTTCAAGTGTGCGCCTATCCCTACACATTGGAAACGATAGGCGGGAGCCAGATACTGGTGGTGCGGTCATCACAACCGAGTCTGTCTGCGGGAATATTCCAGCCCGCTGGTGCACCGACGCCTGTGATCAATGTATGGGTAGACGGAGCCGCCATCGCGAACGCATCCGCCGGATTTGATGCACGCACTGGTATCCTCACGTTGAAACCGGGCACCCCGATTGCCGACGGCATCCACATGTTCGCTGTGCAAGCAAGCGCGGGCGGCATTACAAAGAGAGATTCGGTCGCCTTCGAGACACGCGGGAAGAAGCTCCAGATTCTGTCACCTTCCTTCGCCACCCGAAAAGCCATATACGTAACCGCCGGTATCGTACTGAGCGCAACCGGGTCCGGATTGGACACATCGCTTCAGAAGGTTGACATCATCGTGAATGGCGTAACAAAGATTGCCGCCGTCATTCAAGGAAACTTTGCGGACAGTACAGTACTTATGGAAGGAAAGAATGTCATCAGAGTGGTATCACCGAGCGGGGAAGACAGCATTACAGTCACAAAGATTGTCGATCATGCTCCAATAGGCCGTGCCGGCATCTCATTTCTCTCAGGATCGTCGCTTCAATTGAGCGCAGGCGCGAGCACCGATCCGGACGGTGAGACGCTCAAAGATATTACGTGGCTTGATGATCCACTGACGCCTGTCGGATTCGGCGGAAAGAAGGGCATGACGATCTCCATCATCAAGCCGTCCAAACCGGGCGAATACTATTTTTCTCTTGTCGTGAAAGATTCCATCGGCAATGTTGACACTGCCCGCTGCTATTTCATCATCAAGCAGGATGGCTCATACGCAAATCCAAGCATCGCCAGTAATCCGGAATGGGCGAAAAGAGGCCGCATCTATTTTATGTTTCCTCTCGCACAGAAGACCAACGGGACTATCAACGATGCGGCGGATCGTCTCGACATTGTCAAGAAAATGGGATTCAGCATCATATGGATGATGCCGGTGATGAAAAATGCGTCGCCGATTAATGGCGGCAGCGGACCCGGATATAACATCACAGACTTCTATAATGTCGCTCCGGAGTACGGCACAAATCAGGATTTCAGGAACTTCATCGCTAAGGCCCATACCCTCGGATTGAAGGTCATCTTGGATGTCACTCCGAACCACACAAGCAGATTTCATCCATGGTCCACCGATGCGCATGCAAAAAAACAAATGTCGCCGTATTGGAATTGGTACGAACATACGCAGATAGTGCATAATACCAATGGTCTGGGGCAGTCATTCGACGCCGACGGGTTCAACTACTATTCCGGTTTCAGTGATCAGCTGTTAAACTACAACTGGAAGGATATCGATGCCCGCAGCGAGATGATCAATGTGTACAAGTATTGGATCAGAGAATTCGGGCTCGACGGCTATCGTTTTGACGTCTATTGGGGACCTCATCGACGGTATGGCGAAGCATTTATGGGGCAGCCTGTACGGGAAGCGCTGAAACATATCAAGCCGGATATTCTGTTGCTTGCAGAAGATGACGGTACCGGTGGCGGCACCGAAACAATCTATGCCGACATATCTTCAGGAGGTATCAATGGCGGCGTTGATATGGCGTATGATTTCAAGCTGTTCTTTAATCAGATTCGCGGTTTTGGATTTTCGACCGGAGCCGTAGATAATCTCCATGCCGACATCAGCAATGGCGGTTTTTATCCAGGTCCGAATTCGCTCTATATGAGATTCATGGAATCTCAGGATGAAGATCGCATCGCTTATGTCTATTCTGCAAATGGCTATTATGACGCTGCTACAACGTTTCAGCGCACTATGCCCATGGCGACAACGATATTCGGCGTTCCAGGCGTCCCGATGATCTGGAATGGACAGGAAATCGGCTGGGGTTACGGCATCAACTCCCTTGATGTAAGGAGAAGGGGGACAATTAACTGGAACAATCAGGGAGCGGGTCTGTTGCAGCCTCACTACCAGAAGCTGGCAACGATTCGTGGAGCCTTCCCGGCGTTTGGGACCCAATCTTTCATCCGCGTGGCTTCGGCGAACGGATATGCGTATGCATTCAGCCGGCCGTTCGAGAACCAAAATGCTATCGTTGTGGCCAATTTTGCTCCTTCGGATGCCGCAGTAGCGCTGTCTCTCGACGGCTCAGGCGTTGCTCCGAACGTCTATTTTGCAGACGGGGTGCAGGACGGTACAACGTACTATATGAACGATGTCTATAACGACACAAGCTATGCTGTTACGTTCAGCAAAGGTAGTCTTCTATTTCCAACTTCGATCAAACCCTACGGGACGGCTATCTATATTCTGGCAGACACTCTTGTTAAGATGAAGTATCCTGCATTGACAGATGTGAGAGAATCGAATAGAATTCAGACGAATCCGCTAACTTATTCCATGGAACAGAATTATCCGAATCCGTTCAACCCTAGTACCGCGATAAAGTTCTCGTTACGATCTTCGGGATTGACATCCTTGAAAGCATTTGACGTCTTGGGCAGAGAAGTATCTGTAGTTCTCTCACAATATCTGCCTGTGGGAAATCACACCGTCTCATGGAATGCAGACGGATTGCCCAGCGGTGCCTATTTTCTGACCATTCGGTCTGGAGATTTTGTCCAAACGAAAAGAGCCCTTCTTCTTAAATGATGAGCATCCGGTGAATTGAGCACACAATGACGATATCTGCGTTGAATCGGCTTTTCCTCGCTGTCTTATTGCCTCTGTGTTTATTTTCTCAGCCCAAGGCGACTGACGGCGGCGTCCTCTTCACTTTTTTGAAGAAGGCGATCTCAGTCTCCATCGTGGGCGATTTCAATGGTTGGACTCGTGGTGTAACGCCGATGCGCAAAAATGCCGATAACTCATTTAGCGTCATAGTGTCAATCCATCCCGGTGTTCACCAATACAAGTTTTGCGTCGACAGCCTCCTGCTGCTGGATGAGGAGAATCCGGCCCGGGTGCCGAATTATGACAACTCCGGCGCTAATTCTGTCTTTACTTTGACAGATAGTAATCGAATTGTACTCGCAGGATATTTACCAAGAGGAGAGAAAGTGATGAGCAGCGATTTATATCCAAGTTCCGGCGGAACGCTGTACCTCAACATCATCTGGCATCAGCACCAGCCGCTCTATCTTGATCCGGGGACGGATCAACTGCAGGGACCCTGGGTAAGGACCCATGCGACGAAAGACTACTATGACATGGCGTCCATCCTTGAACGGTACCCGGCCGTCCACTACAATGTGAATCTGACGTCATCGCTTCTTTTTCAACTTCAAAAATACTACGTGGACCGGCTTGCTCCTTTCGTCGATTTGAAGAAAAACCGAGTCAACGCCAAGAAGTTCCTGGCAGCATGGGAGGGGAAAACAGATCCTTGGATAGACATCGCTCTCAAGCCGACAATATCAATGAGCGAAAAAGATCTGCAGTTCCTTCTTTACAATACTTGGAATGCTTTCGGCATCTCAGAAGTGCAGGTTGCCCGTTTTCCGGAATATGATGCATTAAGAAAGCGGAACAAGCAACGGGAGAAGTTCACCGAGCAGGAACTGCGAACGATCAAATTCTATTTCTATATCGCCCATTTTGATCCGGATTTCCTCGAAAAACGAACTTGGTTGGCGGATGGCACCACGGTCGATGTGACTGACCTCATCACCAAGCATTCTGACGGAACGTACCATCTCACCAGAGAAGTGACAGAGGACGATTGCAACCGCATTATTGCGGAGACTTACAAGATTTGCGCAAACGTGATTACGATTCACAAAAAGCTGATGTACAGTCATGTGACGCATCATGGACAGATTGAAGTTGTCACGACGCCGTTCTTCCATCCGATTTTGCCGCTTATCTATGACACAGAACTGGCGCGTGTCTGCCAGCCCAACGATCCGATGCCGAATCGTTTTCATTATCCGCAGGATGCCAATGCACAGGTGGCAATGGCTGTTGCGTATTACAAGCGAACGTTCGGTCAGCCACCGCTTGGCATGTGGCCGGGTGAAGGATCTGTTGCGCACGATGTGATGCCGATCTTTGAGGCAAACGGAATTCAATGGATTGCGACGGATGAAAAGATCCTCGCCCGCTCCAAACCTCAAGGGCAAAAGAAATACTATCCCTACGGTGTCTATACGGATGGAGAACAGAAAGGCTCGGTCGCCGTTGTCTTCCGCGATACGGAGCTTTCCGACAAAATCGGTTTCACCTACCAGACCTATCTCGGCGAAGACGCCGCGGACGATTTCATCAAAAGCGCTCTCCGGTTTGCTCCTGAGCATGGGGAACCTGATCGACTGTTGACAGTGATTCTGGACGGCGAGAACGCGTGGGAATGGTACCGTCGCGACAATGACGGCAAACAGTTTCTGAATGCACTCTATCGGAAGCTCTCGATGCTTTATGAAACGCGGCAAATTGTTTCCGTGACGATGTCGGAATATATGCACGGGAACAAGGAACGCGGCGTTGCTCCGCATCCGGTCACCTCCATGCGGAAAATCGACTGGCTCTATCCGGCTTCCTGGATCAATGGCAATTATGACACATGGATAGGGGAGGACGAAGAAAATCGCGCATGGAATTATCTTCTGCAGGCACGCCAGGATTTGGAAAACTCCGGTCTTCTCCAACCGGGTCCTGCAGGCTCGGAACCGCGTGCGAAAACAAAAAAATGGTACGCCTATAAAAGTTGGGAAGCGTTATACGCCGCGGAAGGATCGGATTGGTTCTGGTGGTATGGCACTGACCAAACCGCTCCGGCAGGTGATAAGCCCTTTGATCTCGCATTCATTACTCACCTTAAAAATATCTACTCATTCGGCAAACTTGCCGGAGGGAAGTTCCCGGAGCGCGAATATACGCCCATCATCGTGGAGACGTCCGACGCAGTGGTCCGATCATCGCAAGGGACGATGGCAATGGGAGGAGCGGGCATGGTCATTGTCCGGTTTCAATGCAAGACGGACAGCATGTATATCCGCAAAGGTATCTACATCGCCGGAAATCATGAACTGCTCGGTTCGTGGAAGCCGAATGTCGTCAGGCTGGTCGACGACGGAACACTTGGCGACGTCACCGCAGGTGATGGTGTCTATTCCATTGAACTGTCGTTTCCTGTCGGTACTGTGCTCGAATACAAATATACGAATAGCGGCCCCGTCGGCGGATGGAGTCCGGGAGAAGAATTTCCGTCGTCCAACCGGCGCATCGTTCTGGACGGAAAGAACGAACGGGAAATATTATTGGATACCTTTGGAAAACTGTAGTTGCGTAGGATAGAAAAAAGACCAGCCACAGAGAACACAGAGAATGGTTCGACTCGTCCCACTGGGACTCGCTCACCATGACGTGTAACTATTACGTCATCCCGAGCGAGTCCGGCGAAAGCCGGACGAGTCGAGGGATTCTGCGGCAAAGGTTTTTCCGCGAAATTTCGAATAGCCTTCATTCTAATTTCTGAAAGGATCGTATGCTCGAAATTCAAAAAAAACTCTCGAACACTTTCTACGCCCTGATCAGTATGCCGGCAACGGCAATGGGCTTTGCCCTCTCCATCCAGATATCCGCCCTCAGCTGGCTTCTGACAACCAAGTACAATCTGAAGATCGATGAAGTGGGCTTTGTGTGGGCGGCCGGACCTCTTGCCGGCATCTTCGGTCAGGTCATTATTGGATTGATCAGCGACAAAGTGTGGTTCTGGGGAGGACGGCGGCGGCCCTTCGTCCTTATCGGAGGGACGCTTGCTGCCGGAATGCTTCTTGCACTGCCCAATATCGATGTGATCAATGCGAAGATGGGAATCGGGAGTCTTCTGGCCGTGGCTATCGCAGTCGCATTGACCCTCGATCTGGCGATCAATATCAGCTTTAATCCCACGCGTTCCGTGATCGCGGATGTGACTCCGGAAGGAAATCCACGCACCAAAGGATATACCTGGATGCAGACTATTTCAGGGTTTTTCGGTGTGCTCGCCTATGTTGTCGGTGCCACTCTTGGCAATTATATTTTAATCTATCTCGGTGTTGCCGTCGTCTTCCTGTTTTCAATCGTCCCGATGTTTTTCATTACCGAGGACAAAAATCTTTCTTCTGCTGCTGAGACTACGGATGGGAAAAAGACAAAAGCAGTGACAGAATGGGGACAGTTGTTCAAGATCTACTTCGCGCATGGTTTTTCATGGATCGGTATTCAAACGATGTTTGTGTACATCATCGCCTATATCCAGCAGAAGTTCTTTGTCGGGACTATCGACCAGGAAGTGATCAATGCACACTCGGGACAGATCATCGCGATTGCATTCGCGATCCTGAACACCGTCGGATTCATTCTTCCCGCTTTTGTATTGGAACCGATCGCCGAAAAGATCGGGCGCGTAAAAACGCACATGGCCTGCGTTGCGGTCATGTCCCTGGGATACTTCGGCATTGTGCTGTTGGGCAGTACACCGATGGCTCTCTATCTCTTCATGGCGGTAGCCGGGATTGGGTGGGCGGCAGTGGTCAGTTTGCCGTTTGCCATCATGACGGAGAAGATCGATCAAACCCGCACCGGATTTTTCATGGGCATCTTTAATCTCTCTGTCGTGCTGCCGCAGCTGTTGGTCAGTCTTGGAGTCGGAACGATCATCAAGCACTCGGCGGATAAGAACATTATCTTCATTATCAGTGCGATTTCGCTCGCCATCTCTGCGGTTCTGTGGATACTGGTGAAAGAGACACGCAGCGTCACGGCCGGAGGTGCAAAGACTGTTCCGTCATCACATTGAGGACTGTCAGCATGAGTCAGACATGTCCCTCGATCGTGATCGGCACTTCATGGAACAGGGTTGTCCCAAATGTCTATTTTGTCATACTGAGCGAAGCGAAGTATCTCGTTTCTAAATTGAAAAGAGCGATTCTTCAGTCGCTTTGCTTCTTCAGAATGACAGAATCCTTCTTTTGGGACACCCCCTCCCAAACTCCTAGGCCGCGTGAAAACACGCATTCTAAAATTTGAGTCATCCCCGTTTTCTTCATCAATTCTGAGATAGAAACATGAGATATCCTTTGAAAATAACTGGATTGATGCTGTTCACCATCATGTGCGTTGCAGAAATTTCGTACGCCGGTCTGACGGACATCATTCAGCCGCTACGAATTTCGACCGATCGTCAGGACACGGTGCTTGTCAGCGATCTGTTCTACGCAAAAACATACAATCTGAAAATCGTTCCGAACGACAATGTCTCGGCGAGTTTTGACAGAAAGACCGGAAACCTGGTGCTGCGGGCAATCCGGAACGACGTTGGCGCAGCCCTTCTGGAATTTGTGCAGCATGGTGTCAAGTCCTGTATCCCTCTCATCATCAATTCCGGAACGAAGGCACAGCAGCTCCATCGGTTTTCATTCACCCCGGAAAAGAAGGTCACAACTGTTGCTGTAAGCGGCAGTTTCAATAGTTGGAACAAAGATCGCGATCAACTTAAGGATCACAACGGAAATGGTGTCTTTATACTCGACATTCCGCTTGATCCGGGAAGCTACATCTACAAATTTGTTGTTGACGGCAAGGAGATCCTTGATCCGTTGAATTCCGAAAAGACTCCTACCGGATTTGATGACTTCAACTCCGTCCTGCGTATTGCAGATACCGACAGCAGCAGAAATTTTCTGCACATCGGACGGCTGACGGAAACGCAGATGGAACTCGCGCTTTCATTCATGTACGATAATATTCTGCAAACCGCGCCTCTGACGAAGGGCAATGTTATTGCACTTCTCGACAATGCAAAAATCAAAGAAGATCAGATTGAGATCAAAGGGAATACCATTACGTTTCGGTTCAAACGGGTGGAGCTCAAGGGAAAGAAAACACTGAGAGTGATGGTGACACAGGCGGCCAGGAATACGAATTTGCAACAGGTTCAATTGGTGGACGGTCTGCCGGCTGGCGCACATATTGCAGCTGCGTCGTGGGACGACGGGGTCATCTATTCTATCATGGTCGATCGCTTTATGGACGGCGATCATTCGAACGATAAGCCGATTGTGCATGATTCCATTTTTGTTCAGGCGAACTATCAGGGAGGGGATTTCAGGGGAGTAATCGAGAAAATCGATGAAGGATATTTCGATTCACTCGGCATCAACATCTTGTGGATTTCACCCGTCAATGACAATCCCGATGTCGCCTTCCGTGAATATCCACCGCCGCATCGCTGGTACAGCGGGTACCATGGATACTGGCCGATCAGTGCAACGAACGTCGAGGAAAAATTCGGCACCATGGCAGAGTTGAAAGAGCTGATCGCAAAGGCGCACATACATAAGATCAAAGTGTTGCTCGACTTCGTCGCGCATCATGTTCATATCGATCACCCGTTTTTCAAGGAACATCCCGAATGGTTCGGGACGTTGAATCTTCCCGACGGAAGAAAGAATCTCCGGTTATGGGATGAGTTCCGCCTGAGCACATGGTTCGAGCCCTATATGCCGTCTTTTGACTATTCGAAATCGAAACAGGCGTTGAAGGTTGTGTCGGAGAACGCTGTGTGGTGGCTGCGTGAAACCGGAGCGGACGGGTTCCGCCACGACGCGGTCAAACATGTTCCGAATGAGTTCTGGCGCACGCTGACGAGAAGGATTCGGGAGGAGATTG
>JAPLFO010000021.1:2184-7225 GCA_026390635.1 Ignavibacteriales bacterium | reverse complement strand
GAAGACAAAGGCATATCAGATCGGAGAGACCTTCGGCGACTATGGTCTCATCGCCTCGTATGTCAACAACGGACAATTGAGTGCCCAATTCAATTTCAACCTTTCGTACTTCGCCATTCCGGTTTTCATCGAGCCGGATAAATCGTTCGCATCGATTGATTTCCATATGAAGAAATCGTTTACTTCTTTTGGGTACAATAACCTGATGGGCAATATCATGGACAGCCATGACAAGGTGCGGTTCATGGCGTACGCCGATGGCGCGGTGAAGATGCAGGGCGTTGACACACGCGAAATGGCATGGAACAATCCGCCCGTTGTGCACAATCCCAAAAGTTACGAAAAAGCAAAACTCTAACTGGCATATATGCTCACCATCCCCGGATTGCCGGTCGTGTACTATGGTTCAGAATTCGGCATGACGGGCGCGGACGATCCGGACAACCGGAGAATGATGCGCTTCGGTGATGCACTCTCCTTGGACGAAAAGAAAATGCTCGCCGATGCACGGACGATTATTCGCATGCGTAACAGACATTCCGCCCTGCGCTATGGCGACTTCCTGACTCTGATCGCAGACAATTCGATCTATGCCTATCTTCGTTCGGATATGAATGAACGGCTTCTTGTCCTATTAAATAAGGACGAGACTTCCAGGACGATCTCTTTGCACTTGCCTGAAATGTACCAGGCAACATCATTGGTAAATATCGTAAACGGTGAGACGATCAAATTGTCCGGACTGCAGACGAAACTATCCATTGATCCTGTGAGCTGGCAGATATATCGCCTTCAGTAGGAAATTGTCGAAGACCTTTGTTCTCAATGGCAGCATCCATCATGAATGAAAGAACAATTTCTATGGAAAAACCGCGACTCAATTTTTCGCAAATCTGGAACATGAGTTTTGGATTTTTTGGCATCCAGTTCGGTTGGGGTCTTCAGATGGCGCACATGAGCGCTATCTACCAATACCTTGGCGCCCGCGAGAATGAAATTGCCTTCTTGTGGCTGGCTGCGCCGTTGACAGGCCTGATCATCCAGCCCATCATTGGATATTTTTCAGATAGAACATGGACGCGGCTTGGGAGGCGCCGACCATATTTTCTCACCGGCGCAATTCTTGCAAGCATCGCCCTGGTGCTGATGCCGAATTCCGGAACGCTTTGGATGGCTGCGGGATTGCTCTGGGTCTTGGATGCCAGTATTAATGTCACCATGGAGCCATTCCGCGCGTTTGTGGGGGACATGCTCCCTTCAGATCAGCGCAAACACGGATTCGCGATGCAAAGTCTCCTCATTGGATTCGGAGCCGTTCTCTCCTCCGCGCTGCCGTACGTCCTGACCAACTGGTTTGGCGTGACGGGCACAGCAGGCGCCGGCATCATCCCGCAAACAGTCCATCTGGCATTCTATATCGGGTCGGCCGTCTTTCTTACCGCTGTGCTTTATACAATCATCACGACAAAAGAATATCCGCCGGAGGACATGGAAGCATTTCGTATGATGAAGAAGAATTCCGCCGGAGCCGGGAAAGCGTTTCGTGAAATCTTCAGCGGTATTGCGTCCATGCCGAGGACGATGCGACAGTTGGCGCTTGTCCAGTTCTTTACGTGGTTTGCCCTTTTTTGCATGTGGATCTATTTTGTTCCTGCCGTCGCGTCGAAGGTATTCGGCGGCACGCCGGGCACACCTGAATATCAGCGGGGGATTGAATGGGGCGGCGTCTGTTTCTCCGTCTACAATGGAACCGCATTCGTGTTCGCCTTTGTGCTTCTCGCATTGGTAAAAAGATTCAGCGCAAAAAGTATTCACCGTATTTGTCTGCTCGCAGGTGGGATCGGATTGTTGGGTGCGGTCTTCATGATGCAGCAATATGCGCTCATCGGTTCCATGATTCTTGTAGGAATCGCCTGGGCAAGTATTCTATCGATGCCGTATGCAATGCTGTCAAATGCAATTCCGGCGTCGAAGATGGGGTTCTACATGGGTGTCTTCAATTTCTTTATCGTCATCCCGCAGATCCTGGCCTCGCTCGGCCTTGGCCTTCTGATGAAACACTTGCTGGGAGATAACCCCATGAATGCGGTACTGCTTGGAGCTGTGTCGATGATCATCGCGGCTTTTCTTGTAATGGTCGTGAAAGAAGGAGAATCGATGGAGACGGCAAGATGAAATGCCACACAGAATATCTGACCTTCAACACCAAAAAGCATCGGGAGTACATCAACATCACGCCGGAAGTGGAACGCTGCATTGAAAAAAGCGGCATACAGGAGGGAATGGTACTGGTCTCAGCGATGCATATCACAGCAGGCGTGTACGTGAATGATGCCGAAAGCGGATTGATTCAGGATATTGACACCTGGCTTGAAGAATTGGCTCCATTTAAAGAGAACTACAGACACCATCGCACCGGCGAAACGAATGGCGATTCTCATTTGAAAAGCCTGCTGGTTCATCACGAAGTTATTGTTCCCATCACGAATGGGAGTCTTGACGTCGGACCATGGCAGCAGGTCTACTATGCGGAATTCGATGGACAGCGTCCGAAGCGCCTCGTCATGAAGGTGATGGGTGAGTAGTTTACAATCGTATAGTTGCGTATCCATACATGCTTCAGTATATTGATTGGCATCAGACGAAAACAGATCTTACGAGAGGGCACCGACAGGGACGGCATCACAGGAATCCCGGTACATTCAGTTCTCTCCAATGCATTGTATCAATCATTACGTCACACTTTGGGAGTCGAAATGAAGCGCTTTATTTTCTTTGGATTGATCGCATTGACTATCCTGCCGCTTTCTGCACAGACAAAGACCGGCATGGTGCCGAGGTCGACTTTCAAGATCTACCCCGACATTGCCCGTTTTCGTGGAGATAGCAGTCGCGTGTATGTGGAGGTCTATTATACCTTCGATGTGTCGCAGCTGAAGTATGTCCGCATGGACGATGTCTATCGTGCCGATGCAGTGATGAGTATCTACCTCAAACGTTCATCGGACGACTCTGTGATCGTCGGCCAATCGTGGCGTGTGCCATTTTCGGTATCGGATACAACCGCACTCCAAGTCTCGCGGAGTTATGTAGACGTTCTGGCATTCTTTGTCAAGCCGGATATTTATCGGGTGTGCGTTGTCGGACGGGATCTCAACAATCCGGCGCAACGGGACAGCATTAGCTTTCCCGTGGACTTGAAGCAGATCGACAAATCCGCGATGGCGCTTAGCGATGTGGAATTGTGCTCATCGATTGTCGCGGCGGAAAGTGATTCGGCAAATCGGTTTTACAAAAATTCCTATGAAGTGCGTCCAAATCCGGCAAAAATGTACGGTCAGGGACAGCCCGTTCTCTTCTATTACGCCGAAGCCTACAACCTTCTGAGGAACGCATCGCCGTCATTCAAATCTCAGGTGACGGTAACAAACGCCGTCGGGAAAAAGGTGTACCAGATGGAACGGACGCGGCGCAGGGCGAATGAGTCCAGCGTGGAGGTAGGCACTGTGAAAATTGCCAATCTCAGCAGCGGCACCTACACATTCAGCTACGCATTGTACGACTCCGTAGAGAATACGACGACGGCCGCCGCAAAGCGGTTCTTCGTCTACAATCCAAGTGTGGCTCCGGACACGCTGACGCCAAAAGGCGGCAATTCATATCTCGGCAGTGAATATGCTACGATGACGGAATCCGAACTTGATCATGAATTTGAAGTCAGCCGCTACACCGCTACGAAAGATGAACTCAATCAATATTCCAAGTTGAAAGGTGTGGACGGGAAGCGGAAAATGCTCTTTGATTTTTGGAATAAACGGGATGAAAACCCCGTGACACCCGAAAACGAGCAGAAGAAAGACTATATGAAGCGTGTTGACTACGCGAATACGTACTATAGGACCGGGTTTCGCGACGGATGGAAAACTGACCGGGGAAGGGTGTTTATCCTCTATGGCCCGCCGGATGAAGTGGAACGCCATGCGAACGAAATTGACGTGAAGCCGTACGAGATCTGGTTCTATAATTCAATCCAGGGAGGCGTTCAATTTATTTTCGGGGATCGCACAGGATTCTCGGACTACATATTGCTCCACTCGACGCACCGCGATGAAATGCACGATGAAAACTGGATGCGCCAAATCCAGGCACAGTAGGAGCTCACCAATCGGACTTCCATGAAATTTTGTCTTATCACCGGAGCGCTGTTGTTGATGACAGCGCTCCTTTTTGCGCAATCGTCCGTCCAATCTCGTCATAACACGCGGTGAATTCCTTTCGCGCTATGAAATGACTCCGGGATTGGGGCGTCAAAGTGAATCACGAACGGAAGCCAGCAAGGCTGAGTTTCTGCTCAGCCTTCTCGCAGAGAAACTTCTGGCACAGGAGGCATCCAACCTCGGAGTCGAGAAGGACTCGAATTACCGGGAATCGATCAAAGGAATTGAGCGGCTGCTCGTACGTGACGAGCTCTACCGGAAAGAGATTCGGAGGAAGATCACACTCCGCGACGATGAGATTCAGGATGCCATGACGAAAATGCGTTCTGAATTGAAAATCTATTTTCTCTACGCACCCGATCAACCGAATGCAGATAGTGCGCTGGCCTTGATCAGGAAGGGCAAATCCCTAGAATCGTTTGTGTGCCCCAGAGGACCGGCTGTACGCCTTGAAGGACCGGATTCTGCCATCGCTCATTGGGGAGAAGGGGATGAACGGATGGAAAATGCTGTGTTCATGCTCCGTCCCGGCGAAACCTCACAATCTGTCCGGCTCGACGATGGATTCTATCTTTTCAAAGTGATGGGGAAGAGCATCACTTTTTACGATGGTGAGTCGGAAAGAAGAGCGCTCCGCGAGCGAGCGGAAACTGTCTTGCGCGGGCGTCGTGAACAAGCAGCAATGTTCACATACATGGCACAGGCACTTAAAACAAAACGCGCTTCGGCAAATGCCAGAATATTTCGTGATGTATCCAGAGCACTTTTCGATTACTACAAACAGAACATCCGTTCCAAAGATTCGCTTCCCTCGTTCATTATCA
>JAPLFO010000021.1:0-2139 GCA_026390635.1 Ignavibacteriales bacterium | reverse complement strand
GGACCGGCTGGTGATTTCGCGCCTCATGATCGAAAAACCAACGTCGATTGCTTTGCGCGAGGCGTTGGATCAGCGACTTCGCGATCTGATCGATCAGGAACACCTGACGCAAATTGGGTACGAGCAGCATCTTCAATCGACTGCCGGCGTGATGTCCGATATGAAGCCATGGCGCGATTCTTTTCTTTCATCATTCTTGAAGAACAAAGTGCGCGATACGCTCGATGCGACACCGACGGAGCAGGGACAGTACGTCGAATTTCTCGGAACCGCCGGCCGCTCCGGAGCATTGGTGAAATTGAGAAAGCTGACCGTTGACAGTCTTGCGACCGCACACGATGTGCAGGCGCATCTGGAAGCAGGAACGCCGTTCACCGATCTGATGTATCGCTTCTGCACCGACGACGCTGCCGTCCGTGCGATAGGGAAGGAAGAATTTGAACTGCTGCCGGATTCGACGGCGCTTTCAATGATAGCGACGCGCTTGAAAGTAGGCGCATGGAGCAAGCCCGTGAACTCCCCGCGCGGTTACCTCTTCGTGCAGCTGCTCGATCGAAAATACTTTGCTGTGACTCTGCGGGACAGTGCGTTGCGTACCGATGCGGACGTTCACCGCGCGGTTGTTGAATCAAAACTCCGGCAGGCGCTGAACAAACGCCTCGGCACTCTGGCTTCGAAGTACGCGATTTCTATCTCTTTGAAAAATCTCGATGAGACAGAAGTTACCAGAGCACCGGCGCTTGTGTACCGCATGCTCGGTTTTGGCGGGAGAATGTTTGCCGTGCCCTTCGTCGATCCGCAGGTTAAGTGGGTTGACTACTGGGATTCAAAAAGCCTTCAGTTGCCGTAGTTGCTTTTCGGTACGACGTACCGTATATTGTCGCATCATCATTCACCTTTAATTCTATCCCGAGAGGTAGAGAAGGAATACCATGACGCACATCGCAGTACCCCGCCTTCTCTTGCTCTCCCATGCAACACCATCAACTACAAGGATAATTCTATGAGCACAACGCAACAGCTCGTGGATGAAAAGGGCTTTTCACGTACGGTGAATCGTCTTTCTCATGAAATAGTCGAACGGAACCGCGGGGCGGAGTCCATCGGCATCGTCGGCATACGCACGCGGGGCGAATTCCTGGCCCGGCGAATCGCGGCCGCTATCGGTGCAATGGAAAACTGCACAATCCCCATCGGCTCGCTTGATATTACGCTCTACCGGGATGATCTGCGCGGCAAGCTGGCACAGCCGCAATTAAAAACAACCGACATCCTCTACGACATTCAGGATAAGAATATTATCCTGGTGGACGACGTCCTGTACACAGGCCGTACCGTTCGCTCCGCCCTCAATGCCCTGATGGATTTGGGCCGGCCGGCATCGATTCAGCTGGCCGTCCTCGTCGACCGCGGACATCGGGAGCTGCCTATCAAGGCGGACTTCGTCGGCAAAAATGTACCTACTGCAGCGGACGATGAAGTTTCCGTCCTCATGGCGGAAGCTGACGGTCGCGACGGCGTTGTCATCATTTCTCACGAAGCGTAACGGAAAGGACTAATGCAATGCCTCTCTCTTCACCACATCTGCTGGGTTTGCACGGAGTTCCGGAGAAGGACATCGAGCTTATTCTGGATACTGCCGTTTCCTTCAAAGAGATTCTGAATCGTCCTATCAAAAAAGTCCCGACGCTCCAGGGCAAGACCATCGTCAACCTTTTTTTTGAGAACTCGACACGCACCCGCATATCGTTCGAGCTTGCCGAGCGTCGTCTTTCAGCCGATGTCGTAAATTTTTCGGCCAGCGGTTCCAGCGTCACCAAAGGAGAAACGCTGAAGGACACTGCGCGCAATATCGAAGCGATGAAAATCGACATGGTCGTCATGCGTCACAATTCCGCAGGTGCAGCCCATTTTCTTACCCGGGTTGTTCAGGCACGTGTGCTCAATGCCGGCGACGGTTTGCATGAGCATCCGACGCAGGCGCTGTTGGATATGTACACTCTTAAAGAAAAATTCGGGCGCCTCGCCGGCTTACGTGTATGCATAGTTGGAGACATTGCGCACAGTCGTGTCGCACGTTCAAATATTTATGGACTCCGGACCATGGGGGCGGATGTTTCGGTCTGCGGTCCGGCGACG